>NZ_JBFPFS010000044.1:0-57360 GCF_047978125.1 Burkholderia sp. LFS061
CTCGGTGGTGCGGCGCTGTTCGCGATGGGGCTGGGGCTCGGCGTGCCGCTGCTCGTGGTCGGCATCGGTGCGGGTACGGTGCTGCCGCGCGCGAGATCGCGTCGAGCACGCGCCCGACGTCGGACAGCGCGGTCTGCGTGGAAGCTTGCGGCGCGGCGGGCGGGCCGCCGGCCGGTGGCGAGGACGACGCGCCGGTGCCCGGCGTGCCGACCTGCGAGGTCGCGCCGCCGCCGGCGGGCGCCGATACGGTGCCGGTCAGCAGGCTGTCGAGGCGGCTCGCCAGCAGCGCGGCCGCAACGGAATCGATACCGGTCATGATCGGAGCCTGCTCACCTCAGCCACATCGTTGCGAATCCGGGAGCGGCACGCCGGTGCCGCCCGCGGGAACGGCGCGCGTGCCGCGTGCGGTAACGGGCACGGGCGCCCCGCGCCCCGTCTCCCCGAAAAGCGGGCCCTACCCGCGCGCGCGGTAGAGATCGGTCAATACCTTGGTCGAGCGCCGCGCCTCGAACAGCGCGGACAGCCGCGCGACGTCCGGGCTCGCGAGATCGCGGATCGCGGCGTCGTCGGCCAGGATGCGGCGAATCAGGTCCAGCTTGCGGCCGAGATCCGATTCGTCGAGCGCGACGCCCGGATCGGCTTCCTTCAGCCCGTCGACGAGCTGCATGAATTCGGCCTGCAACCCCGGCAACGCGGCCCAGTCGGCGTCGCGCGCGGCGCACAGCATCCGGCCCGACACGGCTGCGAGTGCCTCGTAACGTTCGAAGTATTCGGCCTTGAGATTCATCGTGCTGCTTCCACTGCCTGTTGCGCGGCCATCCGCGCGACTTCCGGGGCGATGCCCGTCCATGCTTCCTCGAGCGTTGCGAGCAGCCCGTCGACCTCGACCAGCATCGCGTCGCTCGCCTGTGCGTTCGCTTCCAGCAGGCGCCGGCCGATATACGCATACAGCGCGTCGAGCCGGCCCGCGATCTCGCCGCCCGCGTCGCGGTTCAGCGACGCCTGCAGGCCGCTCTCGACGATCCGGATCGCCTTGCCGATCGCTTCGCCGCGCGCGGACACGTTGCCCTGCTGCAGGTGCATGCGCGCCAGCGCGATCGCCTGCCGCGCGCCCTGGTACAGCATCGCGATCAGCCGGTGCGGGGAGGCGCCCATCACCCCTGTCTCGACGCCGACACGCGCGTATGCACTGGCTCCAGCGTGTCCTGGGGAAAACATGCGCTTCTCCTTGTCATGCCTTGGCTATACGGGAGCCGCCGCCGTGCATCGCACGACGCGGCCTTCTCCGGAGTTATCGGAAGGGAATTGAAAAGCTTTAGGCGCGCGGGGCCGCCGCCGGGCGCGGGATGCCGGCCCGCCGGCCCCGGCCGGCAAGGGCGGAGGGCCGTCGCCGGGATGCCCGTCCCCGGATGGCCGCCCCGTCACACCGACATCTGCATGATGTCGTTGTAAGCGCTCACCAACTTGTTGCGGACCTGAAGCCCGAACTGGAAGCCGACGTTGGCTTTCTGCATGTCGACCATCACGTCGTTCAGCGACACGTTCGGCGCGCCGACCTCGAACGCCTGCGCCTCGCCGAGCGCGTGCTGCTGGTCGCCGCTGATCTTGTCGAGCGACGCCTTCATCGCGCTCGCGAACGTGCCGGCCGTCGCCGCGCCCGAGCCGGCAAGCGCCGCCGTCGGGCTCGCGACGCCGCCCGACGCCTGCGCGGCCATCGACTGCATCTGTTGCAACACCGAACCGATTCCGCTGACGTTCGCAGCCATGCTGTCCCCAGACCATAAGAGAAGAGACCCGGACGCACCGGGCGTTTCCGTCGGCGCCGCACCACGCGCACCATGCCGGATCGCAAAAAAGGATAGCAGCGCGCCGCGCGGCAAAGCCGAGAAAGTACGGGGGAAACCCCGCTCTTTTCGGTCGATCGGAGTACGGCCCGGATCACGATAATCGCATCGTGTCATTGTCCGCCCGCTCGCCCGAGCGAGCTCAGTCGTCCCGCTCCGGAGAAACTCGACGCATGGATTCGCAGGCCAACTCGCTGATCAACCCCGACGCCCGCGCGGGCCTCGCCAGCCCGGCGCCCGGCGCCGCCGCGGCCGCCGCGTTGCCGGGCGCGGGCGTCGCCGGCGCGGACTTCGGGCTCGGCGGCTTCGCGGAGCGCATTCCCGGCATCTCGCGGATGAAGGGCAACCCGAAGCTGCCGTTCCTGATCGCCGCCGCGCTCGCGATCGCCGCGATTACCGCGCTCGTGCTGTGGAGCCGGACGCCCGACTACCGCGTGCTGTACAGCAACCTGTCGGACCGCGACGGCGGCGCGATCATCACCGCGCTCCAGCAGGCAAACGTTCCCTACAAGTTCGCCGATGCCGGCGGCGCGATCCTCGTGCCGTCGAGCCAGGTACATGAAACGCGCCTGAAGCTCGCCGCGATGGGCCTGCCGAAAGGCGGCTCGGTCGGCTTCGAGCTGATGGACAACCAGAAATTCGGCATCAGCCAGTTCGCCGAACAGATCAACTACCAGCGCGCGCTCGAAGGCGAACTGCAGCGCACCATCGAATCGATCAACGCCGTGCGCGGCGCGCGCGTGCATCTCGCGATCCCGAAACCGTCGGTATTCGTGCGCGACAAGGAAGCGCCGAGCGCGTCGGTGTTCGTCGACCTCTACCCGGGCCGCGTGCTCGACGAGGGCCAGGTCCAGGCGATCACGCGGATGGTGTCGTCCGGCGTGCCCGACATGCCCGCGAAGAACGTGACGATCGTCGACCAGGACGGCAACCTGCTGACCCAGCCGGCATCGGCGTCCGGCCTCGACGCGAGCCAGCTCAAGTACGTGCAGCAGGTCGAGCACAACACGCAGAAGCGCATCGACGCGATCCTCGCGCCGATCTTCGGCGCCGGCAATGCGCGCTCGCAGGTCAGCGCGGACCTCGATTTCTCGAAGATCGAACAGACGTCGGAAAGCTACGGCCCGAACGGCGTGCCGCAGCAGGCCGCGATCCGCAGCCAGCAGACCAGCAGCGCAACCGAACTCGCGCAGGGCGGCGCGTCGGGCGTGCCTGGCGCGCTGTCGAACACGCCGCCGCAGCCGGCTTCCGCGCCGATCGTCGCCGGCAACGGCCAGAACGCGCCGCAGACGACGCCGGTCAGCGACCGCAAGGACCAGACGACCAACTACGAGCTCGACAAGACGATCCGCCATCTCGAACAGCCGATGGGCAGCGTGAAGCGGCTGTCGGTCGCGGTCGTCGTCAACTACCAGCCGGTCGCCGACGCGAAGGGCCACGTGACGATGCAGCCGCTGCCGCCCGCGAAGCTCGCGCAGGTCGAGCAGCTCGTGAAGGACGCGATGGGCTACGACGAGAAGCGCGGCGACTCGGTGAACGTCGTGAACAGCGCGTTCTCGACCGCGAGCGATCCGTACGCCGACCTGCCGTGGTGGCGCCAGCCCGACATGATCGCGATGGCGAAGGAAGCCGCGAAGTGGCTCGGCATCGCGGCGGCCGCGGCGGCGCTCTACTTCATGTTCGTGCGCCCGGCCATGCGCCGCGCGTTCCCGCCGCCCGAGCCGGCCGCGCCGGCGCTCGCGGCGCCGGAAGATCCGGTCGTGCTCGACGGCCTGCCGGCGCCTGTCAAGGCCGACGACGAGCCCGATCCGCTGCTGCTCGGCTTCGAATCCGAGAAGAACCGCTACGAACGCAACCTCGACTACGCGCGCACGATCGCCCGCCAGGATCCGAAGATCGTCGCCACCGTCGTGAAGAACTGGGTGTCCGATGAACGCTGAAGGCTTGACCAAGAGCGCGCTGCTGCTGATGTCGATCGGCGAGGAAGAGGCCGCTGAGGTATTCAAGTTCCTCGCGCCGCGCGAGGTGCAGAAGATCGGCGCCGCGATGGCCGCGCTGAAGAACGTCACGCGCGAGCAGGTCGAGAGCGTGCTGCAGGACTTCGTGAAGGAAGCCGAGGAGCACACCGCGCTGTCGCTCGATTCGAGCGAATACATCCGCTCGGTGCTGACCAAGGCACTCGGCGAGGACAAGGCCGGCGTGCTGATCGACCGCATCCTGCAGGGCAGCGACACGAGCGGCATCGAGGGCCTGAAGTGGATGGACTCGGGCGCGGTGGCCGAACTGATCAAGAACGAGCATCCGCAGATCATCGCGACGATCCTCGTGCACCTCGACCGTGACCAGGCGTCCGAGATCGCGTCGTGCTTCACCGAGCGGCTGCGCAACGACGTGCTGCTGCGGATCGCGACGCTCGACGGCATCCAGCCGGCCGCGCTGCGCGAGCTCGACGACGTGCTGACCGGCCTGCTGTCCGGCAGCGACAACCTGAAGCGCAGCCCGATGGGCGGCATCCGCACCGCGGCCGAGATCCTGAACTTCATGACGAGCGTGCATGAGGAAGGCGTGCTCGAAAGCGTGCGCCAGTACGACGCCGATCTCGCGCAGAAGATCATCGACCAGATGTTCGTGTTCGAGAACCTGCTCGACCTCGAGGATCGCGCGATCCAGATGGTGCTGAAGGAAGTCGAATCGGAAACGCTGATCATCGCGCTGAAGGGCGCGCCGCCCGCGCTGCGCCAGAAGTTCCTCGCGAACATGTCGCAGCGCGCGGCCGAACTGCTCGCCGAGGATCTCGACGCGCGCGGCCCGGTGCGCGTGTCCGATGTCGAGACGCAGCAGCGCCGCATCCTGCAGATCGTGCGCAACCTCGCCGAGAGCGGCCAGATCGCGATCGGCGGCAAGGCGGAAGACGCGTATGTCTGATTCGGCGAGCGATCGCGCGGGCACCCTCACCGCCTACCAGCGGTGGGAGATGGCGTCGTTCGACCCGCCGCCGCCCCCGCCGCCGCCCGACGACGCGGCAGCGGCCGCCGCCGCGCTCGCCGAGGAACTGCAGCGCGTGCGCGACGCCGCGCACGCCGAAGGCCATGCGGCCGGCCACGTCGAAGGCCAGGCGCTCGGCTACCGGGCCGGTTTCGAACAGGGCCGCGAACAGGGCTTCGAGGCCGGCCAGGCCGATGCGCGCGAACAGGCCGCGCAGCTCGCGGCGCTCGCCGCGTCGTTCCGCGAGGCCGTGTCGAGCGCCGAGCACGACCTCGCCTCCGACATCGCGCAACTCGCGCTCGATATCGCGCAGCAGGTCGTGCGCCAGCACGTGAAGCACGACCCGGCCGCGCTCGTCGCGGCCGTGCGCGACGTGCTCGCGGCCGAACCCGCGTTGTCCGGCGCGCCGCATCTCGCGGTGAATCCGGCCGACCTGCCCGTCGTCGAAGCCTATCTGCAGGACGATCTCGATACGCTCGGCTGGAACGTGCGCACCGATGCGTCGATCGAGCGCGGCGGCTGCCGCGCGCACGCCGCGACCGGCGAGGTCGACGCGACGCTGCCCACGCGCTGGCAGCGCGTCGCCGCCGCGATCGGCAAGGTGAGCACGTGGTGACGCGGTCGCCCGAATCGCTCGCGCATGACGGCATGACGCCGCTCGAGCGCGAACTCGCGCTCGCGTCGTTCGGCCCCGCTGGCGCGCACGACACCGCACACGACACGAAACCGCATGCGGCCGCTTCAACGGCTGCCGCACCCGACGCCGCGCCGCGCGCGCCGCACAATCCGCATCTCGCGCACTGGCGCACGCACCTGAACGGGCTCGCGGCGCGCAGCCACCGCGCGCTGCCGCTGCGGCCGTGCGGGCGCCTCACGCGCGCGGCGGGCCTCGTGCTCGAGGCGATCGGGCTGCGCCTGTCGGTCGGCGCCGAATGCACGATCGAATTGCCGCCCGGCAGCACGCTGCCGCACGCGGAAGCGGAAGTCGTCGGCTTTGCCGGCGACCGCCTGTTCCTGATGCCGACCACCGACGTTGCCGGCGTGCTGCCCGGCGCGCGCGTGTGGCCGCTCGAAAGCGCGCCCGTCGCCGATCCGCTCGCGGGCGCGAAGCGGCTGCCGGTCGGCTGGGAGATGCTCGGGCGCGTCGTCGACGCGTCGGGCCGCCCGCTCGATGGCCTCGGCCCGCTCGCATCGAAGGTCGATGCGCCGCTGTCGGCGCCGTCGATCAACCCGCTCGAACGCGAACCGATCCACCACGTGCTCGACGTCGGCGTGCGCGCGATCAACGCGCTGCTCACCGTCGGCCGCGGGCAGCGAATGGGCCTGTTCGCGGGCTCCGGCGTCGGCAAGTCGGTGCTGCTCGGCACGATGGCGCGCTATACGAGCGCGGAAGTGATCGTGATCGGGTTGATCGGCGAACGCGGCCGCGAAGTGAAGGAATTCATCGAACAGATCCTCGGCGAGGACGGGCTCGCGCGCTCGGTCGTCGTCGCGGCGCCGGCCGACGTGTCGCCGCTGCTGCGGATGCAGGGCGCGGCCTACGCGACGTCGCTCGCCGAATATTTCCGCGACCAGGGCAAGCACGTGCTGCTGCTGATGGATTCGCTGACGCGCTACGCGATGGCGCAGCGCGAGATCGCGCTGGCAATCGGCGAGCCGCCCGCGACCAAGGGCTATCCGCCGTCGGTGTTCGCGAAGCTGCCCGCGCTCGTCGAACGCACCGGCAACGGGCCGGAGGGCGGCGGCTCGATCACCGCGTTCTACACGGTGCTGACCGAAGGCGACGACCAGCAGGACCCGATCGCCGATTCGGCGCGCGCGATCCTCGATGGCCACATCGTGCTGTCGCGCACGCTCGCCGAGGCCGGCCACTATCCGGCAATCGACATCGAGGCGTCGATCAGCCGCGCGATGACCGCGCTGATCGACGAAACGCATCTCGACCACGTGCGGCAGTTCAAGCAGATGCTGTCGCGCTACCAGCGCAATCGCGACCTGATCGCGGTCGGCGCGTACGCACCCGGACGCGACGCGCAGCTCGACCGTGCGATCGCGCTCTATCCGCGCATCGAGGCGTTCCTGCAGCAGGGCTTTCGCGAATGCGCGCCGTTCGCGTCGAGCCTCGCCGGGCTCGATGCGCTGTTCGACGCTTACGGAGGCTGATCAAGATGGCTCACGGCTTTCCCCTTCAACTGCTGCTCGACCGCGCGCAGGAAGACCTCGACTCGGCCGCGAAGCAGCTCGGCACCGCGCAGCGCGACCGCACCGCGGCTACCGAGCAGCTCGATGCGCTGCTGCGCTATCGCGACGAATACCACGCGCGCTTCGCGCAATCCGCGCAGCACGGGATGCCGGCCGGCAACTGGCGCAATTTCCAGGCGTTCATCGACACGCTCGACGCCGCGATCGCGCAGCAGCGCAACGTGCTGGCCGCGGCCGAAGTCCGCATCGACGAGGCACGCCCGAACTGGCAACAGAAGAAACGCACCGTCGGCTCGTATGAAATCCTGCAGGCGCGCGGCGTCGCGCAGGAAGCGCGGCTCGACGCCCGGCGCGAACAGCGCGACGCCGACGAACACGCCGCGAAGATCCTGCGCATGCGGGCCGACGCGGCCCGCTCGTCGTAACCGACCACCGCATTCGAACGAGAGAACCGCCATGCCTCCCCTGCCCCTGCTCGGCGCGCTGATCGACACCGCCGGCGCCGCACTCAAGGCCGCCCGCGGCGCGGGTTCGTCCGGCACCGCCGCCGGCAACGACGCCGCGACCGCCACGGCCGCCGTGCCGTTCGCGCAGACGCTGAAGCAAAGCGTCGCCACGCGGCGCGACGCGGCGAATCCCGCCACGCCGGATGCTTCTACGACGCAGGCTTCGTCGAAGCCGGCTGCCGGCACGAAGCCGTCCGGCACCGACGACGATCAATCGACCGACGCCGCGACCGCCACCACCAACCCCGACGCCGGCGCGCTCGCGGCCGCCGCGGCCGTGCAGGCACAACTGCAGGCGCGCACGGACAATGCGACGCCGGCCGATGCCGCCGCTATCGCTACGGCTACGGCTACCGCTACCGCCGCCACTACCGTGCAAAAGACGGCCGTGTCCGGCCAACCCGATGCGACGGCCGCGCTGGCGGACCACGCGGCCGGGGATGCGGCCGCCCAGCCGGCCACGCCGGCGTCGAGCCGCGACGCGCTGCAAGCGGCGCTCGCCAAGCTGACCGGCGGCTCGGGCGCGATCGCGACGCCCGCAAGCGGCACGACGGCTTCGACATCGGTACCGGCATCGTCTGCATCCTCTGCATCGACCGCCGCCGCACCGCTGACGCCGAAGGTGCCGACGTTCGACCGCACGCTCGCCGACGCGAAAGGGGCGCTCGCCACGCAGCAGACGCCGACGCAGGCCACCGCGCAGGCGCTGCAGGCCGACGCGAACGCGCAGACCGGCGCGCAGCATGCGCTCGCGGCCGCCAGCGACGCAACGGACCCGGCCGCCAGCGCGACGCTCGCGGCCGGCGCATCGGCTGCGGCCGCGGCGCAGGCGAACCTGCAGTTGTCGCCGGCGGCGAGCGCGATCGCCGCGGCCAACACGCACGTGCTCGCCCCGCACGTCGGCACCGCCGACTGGACGGACGCGCTGAGCCAGAAGGTCGTGTTCCTGTCGAACGCGCACCAGCAGAGCGCCGAGCTGACGCTCAACCCGCCCGATCTCGGGCCGCTGCAGGTGGTGCTGCGCGTCGCGGACAACCACGCGCACGCGCTGTTCGTGTCGCAGCATGCGCAGGTGCGCGACGCGGTCGAAGCCGCGCTGCCGAAGCTGCGTGAAGCGATGGAAGCGGGCGGGCTCGGGCTCGGCAGCGCGACCGTCAGCGACGGCGGCTTCGCATCGCAGCAGCAGAACCCGCAACAGACCTTCGCCGGCGGCCAGTCGCCGCGCCGCGGGCACGGCGGATCGTCAGCCGTCGATGCACCCGCCGACGCTGCGCAATCCGCACCGGCCGCCGCGAGCGTGAGCCGCGCCGGCCTCGTCGATACGTTTGCATAGGGCCTGTTCCCGCTAATAACGGGCTTGCGAGCGTGCGTTGCCGGTCGTCCCCCAAGGGGGTTTCCTTCGGGCGCATGCAAGAGGTGAGGAGCACCGTTTGGCCGGTCCGAACGCGCCGACGGAAGTCCCCTTGCCGCCGCGCGGCCCGGTGCACGCTCAGCGGCCGTGCACCGCCGCGGCCGCCTCGCCGCGCGGCACGCCGCCCCTGCGCGCCGCGACGATGAAGTCCGCCGCGCGTTCGCCGATCATCACCGACGGCGCATTCGTGTTCCCGCCGACCAGCGTCGGCATCACCGACGCATCCACCACGCGCAGCCCTTCGACGCCGCGCACGCGCAGTTGCGGATCGACGACCGCGCGCGCATCGGAGCCCATCCGGCACGTGCCGACCGGGTGATAGATCGTGTCGGCATGCGCGACGATCGTCGCGCGCAGCTCGGCTTCGCTCTGGTCCGCCCGCGTGTACAGCTCGCGCCCGCCCTGCGATGCGAGCGGCGCCTGCGACAGGATGCGGCGCATCGCCTGCGTGCCGCGCACGAGCAGGTCGAGATCGCGCGTATCGCTGAAGAAACGCGGATCGATCAGCGGCGCGTCGCGCGCATCGCCGCTCGCGAGCGCCACCGTGCCGCGGCTGAACGGCCGCAGCGCGCATACGTGCAGCGAATAGCCGAAGCCCCAGTGCATCTTGCGGTTGTGGTCGTCGACGAGCGCCGTGCAGAAATGCAGCTGCAGGTCGGGACGCTCGAGCGACGGATCGCTCTTGATGAAGCCGCCGGCCTCCGCGACGTTGCTCGTCATCATCCCCGTTCGGCTCGAGAAATAGCGCGCGAGCGCGGGTGTCATCTTCGCGATCCCGCGCAGGCACACACCGACCAGTTCAGACGAATTCACGCGCGTGTTGATGATGAAGTCGATGTGGTCGATCAGGTTCGTGCCGACGTCCGGCGCATCCTGCACGACCGCGATCCCGTGCCGGCGCAATTGCTCGGCCGGGCCGATCCCCGAGCACATCAGCAGTTGCGGCGAATTGAACGCACCGGCCGACAGGATCACTTCCGCGCGCGCGCCGAGCGTCTCGACGCGGCCGTTGCGCGATATCGCGACGCCGACCGCGCGCTTGCCGTCAAAGCCGACGCGCAGCACCGTCGCGTCGGTGATCACGTGCAGGTTCGGCCGGTTGCGGCCATAGATGTAAGCGCGCGCGACGCTGCAGCGCGAACCGTCGCGGTGCGTGACCTGGTAGAAGCCGACGCCTTCCTGCGTCGCGCCGTTGAAGTCGTCGTTCAGCGGATAGCCGGCCGCGTGCGCGGCCTGGATGAATCGTTCGGAGAACGGATTGCGAAAGCGCAGATCCGACACCGACAGCGGGCCGTCCGCACCGTGCCACGCATCGGCGCCGCGCTCGTTGCCTTCCGCGCGGCGGAAATACGGCAGCACGTCCTGCCAGCCCCAGCCCGTTGCGCCGAGTTGCGCCCACTCGTCGTAGTCGCCCGGGTGGCCGCGCGTATAGATCATCGCGTTGATCGCGCTCGAGCCGCCCATCCCGCGCCCGCGCGGCTGGTAGCCGCGCCGCCCGCCGAGGCCCGGCTGCGGCACCGTCTCGTAGCCGTAGTTCGTGCCGAGCTTGAACGGCACCAGCGCCGCGATGCCGACCGGCATGTTGACGAGCAGGTTGCGCTCCGTATGCGAGCCGGCTTCGATCAGCGCGATCGTCGCGTCGGGGCAGGCATCGGCGAGACGGCCTGCCAGGCTCGAGCCGCCCGAACCGCCGCCGACGATGATGTAGTCGTATTGCATGTCACGTCTCCGTCGTGTCATGGAAGGCGCCCGGCACTGCCGCGCGACCGCGTCCCCTCTTGTAGTGTTCGGGCATTGTAGGAATGGCCGACATGCGCGCGGCGCGCGGATTCAAGAGCGATTCCTCTAAACGCCCGCGTGAACTAAATTTAAGATGTATCGATTCGCTTCGCGCGACGCGCCGGCCACGAGAAGCCGATCCGTCGCGAAACGGGAGAGACGACGATGCAGCGCCAGGTTCTGCAGGCCGTGTGTCGACCGGGTTGTCCGGATACACCGCACGCGGCCCGCATTTCATTTCAAACGACTGCCCGCGCGGGGACCTGCAGCGACATGCGCGCGGCCGATCGAAATCGAACGGCACGCGTGGTCGCCGACCGTTTGGACGGCTGTCCGCCGCAGCGGCGCGATGCGCTGCGACCCGCATTGGCGTGCGCGTTGCACTGCCCCGCTTCGCTGCACCGGCAAGCGCTCGCGCTGCAGCGTCGTGCGCCCGGCAACAGTCGTATCGCGCGGCGCGCGAACACGCCGCTGCGCGGTTTTCGGATGCGGATACCGTCGCGCGGATACGACGCCCGCCCCACGCTGCAACCGGTTTTCGAGCATGCGTCGCATCAGGCCCCGCGCCGCGCGACGCGCACCACCCCGATCCGCGTCGCCGCGCTCGCCGAGCGCTCGCGTGCGGCGTGACGGCTGGCCGACAAGCCAGACCCAACTGGAGGAGACAACATGAAGAACGACCTGCCCGAACTGGCCCCGCAAGCACTGTCGTCGGCCGACGCGCTGACGTCGCTGCTGCGCGACCAGCGCGCGGCCTACCTGCGCGCACCGTACCCGGCATGGGAAACGCGCGCGCAGCACCTGCGCGCGCTGCGCACGATGCTGATCGACAACGCGGACGCGCTCGCCGAAGCGATCAGCGCCGATTTCGGCCATCGCGCGAAGCAGGAAGTGCTGCTGTCGGAAATCTGGATGGCGAAGGAAGAGATCGACGACGCGCTCAAGCACGGCAAGCGCTGGATGAAACCGATCCGCAAGCCGATGAACAAGTGGCTGCGCCCGGCGCGCGCGAAGGTGATTCCGCAGCCGCTCGGCGTGGTCGGCATCGTCGTGCCATGGAACTACCCGGTGCTGCTCGCGGCCGGCCCGCTGATCTGCGCGCTCGCGGCCGGCAACCGCGCGATCGTCAAGATGTCCGAACTGACGCCGCGCACGTCGGCGCTGTTCGAGCAATTGATCGCGAAGACCTTCACGCGCGACCACGTCGCGGTCGTGAACGGCGATGCGGAGGTCGGCGCCGCGTTCAGCGGGCTGCCGTTCGATCATCTGCTGTTCACCGGCTCGACGCAGGTCGGCCGCCATGTGATGCGCGCGGCCGCCGACAACCTCACGCCCGTCACGCTCGAACTCGGCGGCAAGTCGCCGGCGATCGTCGGACCGAATGCACGCTTCGACGCGGCCGTCGACGCGATCGTCGCGGGCAAGACGCTGAACGCGGGCCAGACCTGCATCGCGCCCGACTACGTGTTGCTGCCGCGCGGCATGGAAGCCGCGTTCATCGAGCGGGCGCGAGCACGATTCGCGAAGATGTATCCCGACCTGTCGGCCAACGGCGACTACACGACGATCGTGTCGCCGCGCCATTACGCGCGGCTGCAGCAACTCGCGAGCGATGCGCAGGCGGCCGGCGCGCAACTGCACCCGCTGTCCGACGCGCAGTCCGACCCGGCGTCGCGCCGCTTCGTGCCGTGCGCGATCACGCAGGTGCCGGCCGCGTCGCAACTGATGCAGGAGGAAATATTCGGGCCGCTGCTGCCGCTCGTGCCGTACGAGCGGCTCGACGAGGCGATCGCATACGTGAATGCGCGCCCGCGTCCGCTCGCGCTCTATCTGTTCGACGAGGACGGCGGCACGATCGACCGCGTGATGCACGAAACGATCTCGGGTGGCGTGTCGGTCAACGAAACGCTGATGCACATTGCGTGCGGCAGCCTGCCGTTCGGCGGCGTCGGTGCGAGCGGCATGGGCGCGTACCACGGCTACGACGGCTTCGTGACGTTCTCGAAGATGAAGCCCGTGCTCACGCAGGCGCGCCTGAACGCGCGCAACCTGCTCGCGCCGCCGTACGGCAAGCGCTTCGCCGCGCTGATCAAGCTGATGCTGAAGTTCTGAACCGGACGGGCCGCGCACATCGCGCCGCGGCCCGCACACGCCTGCCGCGCGGTGCCGGTGCCGCGCGCGCCGTCACACGGGCCAGAGCGGCCCTTCCTGCATCGCGCCGATCTGCTCGCGCAGTTCGAGCACACGCGCTTCCCAGTAACGATGCGTGTTGAACCACGGAAACGCGGCCGGGAACGCGGGATCGTCCCAGCGCCGTGCGAGCCATGCCGCGTAGTGGATCAGCCGCAGCGTGCGCAGCGCTTCGACGAGATGCAGCTCGCGCGGCTCGAATTCGCAGAAATCCTCGTAGCCGGCCAGCAGGTCCGCCAGCGCGCGCGACGCGCCTTCGCGATCGCCCGGCAGCAGCAGCCACAGATCCTGGATCGCGGGCGCCATCCGGCTGTCGTCGAAATCGACGAAATGCGGGCCGCCATCGGTCCACAGCACGTTGCTCGGATGACAGTCGCCGTGCGTGCGCAGCAGGCGAATCTCGCCCGCACGTTCGAACGCGGCCTCGACACCTTCGAGCGCGAGCGTGACCGCCGTCTCGTACGCGGGTCGTACGTCATCCGGAATGAAATCGTGCGAGAGCAGGTAATCGCGCGGCTCATGGCCGAACGTCTTGATGTCGAGCACGGGACGCGCGACATACGGCTGCGTCGCGCCGACCGCATGAATCCGGCCGATGAAGCGGCCGAGCCATTCGAGCGTGTCGCTGCGGTCGAGATCGGGTGCGCGGCCGCCGCGCCGCTCGAAGATCGAGAAACGAAAACCGTCGAACGCGTGAAGCGTGCGGCCGTCGAAAGTGCGCGCAGGCACCGCCGGAATCTCGCGCTCGGCGAGTTCGGCGACGAACGCGTGCTCTTCGAGGATCGCATCGTCCGACCAGCGCGCCGGGCGGTAGAACTTCGCGACGACCGGCGGGCCGTCTTCGATGCCGACCTGGTAGACGCGGTTTTCGTAGCTATTGAGGGCGAGCAGGCGCCCGTCGGTGCGCAGGCCGGCCGGCATCAGCACGCTGTCGAGCGCGTCGAGCACGCACTCGGGCGTGAGGCCGGCGAACGGCGGGCCGGCGGGAGAAGCGGGAGCGGAAGTGGCGTCTGTCATGCCCCGCATTGTGCCGCCAGCCGGGCCGAAAGACGAGCGTCCGGTGCGGTGTTCGCTTAGTGGAGCGCCGCGCCGGCCGGCAGCACGGATTCGCCGGTGTCGATCAGATCCTCGAGAAAGAACGGCTCGGTGTTGAGTTCTTTCGACTCACCCGGCACGCCCGCGTACCAGGTCACCATGGCCATGTCGCCCAGGATGCGCTGGACGATGCCGCGCGCGCCCTTCGGCACCGCGATATGGGTAGTGCAGACAATCGACCCGACATGCATGATGGTTCCCCACTCTTGAATCTTGAAACCCGGCCCGCTGGCGAGCCGGCAAATGCGCGATCCGCGCCGCTCTCGACGGAGCGTTGCGCGTAATCCCATTGTTCACGGTTTATCGAAGCGCGAAAAGAAGAAGAAGCAGGCGAAGTGCCGCGAATTCGTCGAATGTCTCCAATCAACCACTGCGCCGCGCGTGCGCTTGCACGGGCGGACACCCCCATCATACCCTGTCGAATGTGACTGCCCGCCGAATCCGCCCGGCGCCGCGGCGCGCACGCGATCGACGCAATGCGCACATCGTTTGCCGCGTGCCGGGCCGCCAGGAGATTTCGCGTGACCGAGCCTGCCGGAACCGCGCCGCTTGCCTCGCACGCTACAGCCTCCTTCCCCCGTCTCGAACACGGCTCGCGCAGCCACCGCGCACAAGCGTCGCCCGGCATCGCTGCAACGCGTCTTTCGCCATGCGGGGCCGCCGACAGTTGTTGCGCCGGATGCCGACCTTGCAGTACCTTTGACGTTCATTCGCGTTCAACCGCATTCCGACACGATGCATCCGCTCACGTCCGCCCTCGCAAAATCCCGGCCGCAGTTCGACGCGCGGCCGCAGGCGTGCGCGCATCCGTCGGTCCTCCCGCCTCCTGTCGCACCGCCGCTCGTCGGCGCCGCGCCGCCCCCTCCGGCGGCACGCGCCGGCTGACCAGCCGGCTTCCGTTTCGTCTTTCATTCGCCCGTCGGCTTCGTTCGTGCGTCGTGACGCACGGCTCCCTGCTGCACGCGCGGATGGAACGTTCCGATCCGTTCGACAGGTGGATTCACATGGTTTCGTTCAAACGCGCGCTTGCCGCGCATGGAGCGACGTCGCTCTTCGTGCTGCTGTGGAGCAGCGGCGCGATCTTCGCTGAACTCGGTCTGCGTCACGCATCCGCGTTCGTCTTTCTCACCGCGCGTTTCGCGCTCGCGTCGCTCGTGCTGCTCGCACTGGCCTTCATGCGCAAACGCTGGCTGCCGCCGCACAGCGAGCGGCGCATGGCCGCGCTGACCGGCTTGCTGATGATGGGCGGCTATTCGATCTTCTACCTGCTCGCGCTCGAGCGCGGGATCGCGCCGGGCGTGCTCGCAACGATCCTCGGCGTGCAGCCGATCCTCACGCTGGCGATCGTCGAGCGACACTGGCAGCCCGTACGCGTCGCGGGGCTCGCGCTGTCGCTGGCCGGTCTCGCGCTCGTCGTATGCCGCGGCGTGGGCGATGCCGGCCTGCCGCTCGCGGGCATCGCGTGCGCGCTCACGGCGCTCGTCGCACTGACCGTCGGCTCGCTGCTGCAAAAACGCGTACGCGCGGCACCCGCCGACGTGCTGCCGCTGCAGAATGCGATCGGTCTCGCGCTATGCGTGGCGATCGTGCCGTTCCGGCCGATTTCGTTCGACCTGAGCTGGGCGTTCGTCGTGCCGCTCCTGTGGCTCGGCATCGTGATTTCGGTAATCGCGCAACTGCTGTTCTACCGGTTGATGCAGCGCGGCGATCTCGTCAACGTGACGAGCCTGTTCTATCTCGTGCCCGTCGTCACCACGCTGATGGATGCCGTGTGGCTCGGCAACCGGCCCGAACCGGTCGCGCTCGCCGGTATGGGCGCGATCATCGCGGGGCTCGCGCTCGTGTTCCGCGCACCGGCCGCACGCACGCAACCCGACCGCACGTAAACAAGTGGCGGGTCGCCGCGCCCGCAGGTGCGGCGGCCCGCATCGGACACATACGGCAATTCCGCGGGAATCGAAAGGAACGGGAAAGATACACGCAAGGCGTTCGTCGAGCTTGCGGGAAAAATGCGCGACGCCCGAGACTTTCCGCTGATTTTTAATGGTTCGGATAGCGAAAACATCGCCGGGTTGCCTATACTCGAATTGACCGCCCCGCTCGCAATCGGGTCGGACCAATACTAGAAATACCCGGCATGGGGCCGGAGTAACCGCTAAAGCGCTAACTCCGGCCGACACTGGAGACACGCATGACAACCTATTTCACGATCGGCGACTTCATTCTGTTGATCCCGATGGCGCTGGCCGGAGCGCTATTTCTCGGCGCGGTACCGTGCGCAACCGAATTCCGCCACAACCTGCTGCGCGTGCTGGGCGTCATCCTCGGCGTCGGCGTCGCGGTATTGCTCGTCGAAGGCCTGCCTGCACTGCTCTAGCAGCACACCGCGTGCCTGACGCGCATCGCTGCGCCGCAGCGATGCGACCTGCTGCCTGCAAGCCCGCGATACCGGCACGCGATGTTTCGCATGCCGTATCGACTGCCGGTCAGATCGCCTGATCGGTGGACGGTTTTTCCCACAGATTGATGCCGCCTTCCGTCGCGTAACGATCGATCTCCGCGAGTTCCTCCGACGAGAATTCGAGGTTCTTCAGCGCACCGACGTTTTCACGCACCTGCTCGGCACGGCTCGCGCCGATCAGCGCGGACGTCACGCGGCCATTGCGCAGCACCCACGCAAGCGCCATCTGCGCGAGGCTCTGGCCGCGCCGTTCGGCGATCGCGTTGAGCTTGCGCACATGCTCGAGGTTGTCCGCGCTCAGGTGATCCTGCTTCAGCGAACCGCCGCCCGGCTTGTTCACGCGCGCGTCGGCCGGCACGCCGTTCAGGTACTTCGACGTGAGCAGCCCCTGCGCAAGCGGCGTGAACGCGATGCTGCCCGCGCCGACGTCGTCCAGCGCGCCGAGCAGGTCGCTCTCGATCCAGCGGTTCAGCATGTTGTACGAAGGCTGGTGGATCAGCAGCGGCACCTTGTACTGCGCGAGCAACTCGGCCATCTCGCGCGTCTTCGCCGCCGAATACGACGAAATGCCGATGTAGAGCGCCTTGCCCTGCTGCACGGCCGACGCGAGCGCGCCCGCCGTTTCCTCGAGCGGCGTGTGCGCGTCGAAGCGGTGCGAATAGAAGATGTCGACGTAGTCGAGCCCCATCCGCTGCAGGCTCTGGTCGAGACTCGCGAGCACGTACTTGCGAGACCCGCCGCCGCTGCCGTACGGCCCCGGCCACATGTCCCAGCCGGCTTTCGTCGAGATCAGCAGTTCGTCGCGATACGGCAGGAAATCCTCCTTCAGCAGCCGGCCGAAGTTGGTTTCGGCGCTGCCGTACGGCGGCCCGTAGTTGTTCGCGAGATCGAAGTGGTTGATGCCGAGGTCGAACGCGGTGCGCAGGATCTCGCGCTGCGTCGAGATCGGCGTCGAGTCGCCGAAGTTGTGCCACAGGCCGAGCGACAGCGCGGGCAGTTTGAGCCCGGATTTGCCGCAGGTGCGGTATTGCATGTCCACATAACGTTCGGAAGCTGCTTCGTAGGCCATGAGTATTTCCCGTCAGGACGTCGGAGGGAGGGGCGCGCGCCGGCCGCGCACAGGGCGCGACGGCGGCGAAGAAAACGCTCGACGGCTATGGTAACGAAGGCGGCCGATGCGCGCACGGCGATGGACGCGGCCGCGGTCGTCGCCTACACTGCGGCGTCTCGAATCACCGTTTCAGCGAGGTTGGTATGTCCCGCGTCATCTCGGTTGCGCTGCTCGTCGGTGGCGTCGTGCTGCTGTATTTCGGCGGCCAGTCGTTCCATTCGATCAACGACAACATGTCGCGCCTCTTCACCGGCTCGCCCGCCACGAAGACGATCCTGCTGATCGTGGGCGGCGCCGTCGCTTCGTTCGTCGGCCTGATCGGCCTCGCGATGCCGGGCGGCAAGCGCTGATCGCGCAGCCGCGCGAACGGCCCGCGTCACCCTGATCGGGCCGCGCAAAACGAAACGGGCGGCCAGGCCGCCCGTTGCTTCATTCGCCCGCGATGCGCCGCATCGCGTGATCGTCGCGGCCTCGCCGCGCCGACCGGTCCGCACCTAGAACTGCACTTCCGGCTTCGCCGCCGAGCGCGTGCCGGGCACCGGCCGGTTTCTCGCGCCGTGGTACGTGTACACGAGCGAGAACTTCACCTGGTCGGAACGGTTCTGCCCGGCCGAGTGCAGTGTGTTGCTGTGGAAAAACACGACGTCGCCCGCCTGGAGCGACGGGCACGTGGCCGCGTCGATCATCTTCCGGTTCTCCGGCAGGTCGCTGCGGAAGAACTTCGCATCGTCGAACGCTTCAGGCCCGAATTCGGCCGTATGCGAACCCGGCACGAGCCACAACGCACCGTTCTCGTTCGTTTCCGGCCCCAGCGCGAGCCATACCGACACCATGTCCGAACGCTCGAACGCCCAGTAGCGGAAGTCTCGATGCCAGCCCGTCAGGCTGCCGTACGCGGGGTGCTTCGTCATCATGCAGTTGTGATGCGCGCGCGACAGCACGGGCTCTTCGCCGAAATACTCGCGCATCCACGCGCCGATTTCGGGTGCGACCGCGCGCTCGGCAAATGCCGGGTCGCGCGAGTACGCATCGAGCAGCCGCCGCACCGTGTGCCCGCCCGGCGCATGCTTCGACTCGGGTGCGCCCGGGTAGCGCAGGTCCGCCTCGAATTCGATCGGCTCGGCAGCCTCCTGCAACTGCCGCGCTGCAATCCGTTTAAGCGCCGCGCATTGCTGCTCGCCGACGAGGCCACGCGCGACGACGAACCCGCGTTCGCGCAATTCCGCGACTTGCGCGCGGATCGATTCCGACTGCAATGGAGACGACATGGGATGCCAGACGTTTATTGTGTGAATGTGACGATTGTAAATCGGCGCCGGATGCCGCGAACAGCGCCATTGTCGTACGCAGGGGCATGCCAATCGCCGATTTGATCTGGCGCAAGGGAACTGTGCGGCACGGCGTTGGCCTCACCGACAGGCGGTATGCGGCACACGCCTTGCGGCACAAGGGTTTATCGCGACTTTTGCCCGTCATGAATCCCCTGTAGCCTGTCGCGGCCTGTCAATTCTGGCGGGCGCGGCGCGCAGCGGCTTTCGATATGATCCGTTGCGTCATCCGAGGCCGTTCATACCAGTGCGCTCTTCAAGGGCGCCATCCATACAAGCGAAGCATCGTTCACATGCCATTCCGTCTGACTTCCCGTCTCAACCGCGCTGCGAAGCGCGTCGCGCCGTCCGCTCCTGCCCGCCCGCTGCGCCATCACCGCGCACGCACGCAGGCGCTGGCCGAGCGCGCGCCCGCGCATGGCCGGCTCGACGGCATCCGCGCGTGGTTCCACGCGTTTTTCTCGATGATGAGCGCGCAGACGTTCGCACGCCGTGCCGGCCTGCGCTCGCTGCTGCAGAAGCCGTCGTCGCTGCGCGCGCTCGCGCTGCGCCGCGCGCTCGGCCCGCAACGCCGCGTCAACCGCCCGCGCCGCCTCGCGGCCAGCAACGGCTGGTTCGGGTTCGGCGCGCGCTGAAGCAGCGCCGGCGGGCACAGCCCGCCATGATCGCCGCCGTTGCGCCGGCGATCGGAATCCATAAAAAACCCCGGCAATGCCGGGGTTTTTCGTTTCGGGCGAACGACGCTTACGCGACGCGTGCCGTCGGCTCCACGCCGGCCGCTTCGGCCAGCGCGAGCGCCTTGTCGGTCGCTTCCCACGAGAATTCCGGCTCTTCGCGGCCGAAGTGGCCGTAAGCGGCCGTCTTCTCGTAGATCGGGCGCAGCAGGTCGAGCATCTTGATGATGCCCTTCGGACGCAGGTCGAAGTGCTCGCGCACGAGCTTCGTGATCACCGCATCCGACACGCGGCCCGTGCCGAACGTGTTGACCATCACCGAGGTCGGCTCGGCAACGCCGATCGCGTACGACACCTGGATCAGCGCGCGCGACGCGAGGCCGGCGGCGACGATGTTCTTCGCGACGTAGCGGCCTGCATACGCAGCCGAACGGTCGACCTTCGACGGATCCTTGCCCGAGAACGCGCCGCCGCCGTGCGGTGCGGCACCGCCGTACGTATCGACGATGATCTTGCGGCCCGTCAGGCCGCAGTCGCCCTGAGGGCCGCCGATCACGAACCGGCCGGTCGGGTTCACGAGGAACTTGATGTCGCCCTTGATCAGGTCGGCCGGCAGCGTCGGCTTGATGATTTCCTCGATCACGGCTTCGCGCAGCGCGGGCAGCTCGATGTCCGGTGCGTGCTGCGTCGACAGCACGACGGTGTCGATCGAATCGGGCTTGCCGTCGACGTAGCGGACCGTCACCTGCGACTTCGCATCCGGGCGCAGCCATTGCAGGCGGCCGTCGCGGCGCAGGCTGGCCTGGCGCTCGACGAGACGGTGCGACAGGTAGATCGGCAGCGGCATCAGTTCCGGCGTTTCGTCGCACGCGTAGCCGAACATCAGGCCCTGGTCGCCCGCGCCCTGGTCGAGGTTGTCGTCGTGGGCACGATCGACGCCCTGGGCGATGTCCGGCGACTGCTTGTCGTACGCGACGAGCACCGCGCAACCCTTGTAGTCGATGCCGTAGTCGGTGTTGTCGTAGCCGATGCGCTTGATCGTGTCGCGCGCGATCTGGATGTAATCGATGTTGGCCGTGGTGGTGATTTCACCGGCCAGCACGACGAGACCCGTGTTGCACAGCGTTTCCGCCGCAACGCGCGAATATTTGTCCTGCTCGAGGATGGCGTCGAGAATCGCGTCCGAGATTTGGTCCGCGACTTTGTCCGGATGGCCTTCGGAGACGGATTCGGACGTGAAGAGATAATCGTTTGCCACTTTTTCAGGCTCCTGTGTGGTTACGGTTGGTTTCACGTAGCCAGCTTCGTTGGGCCTGAAGCGGCGACGCTTTAGCGGATTACCAGGACCGGGCAGCGCGCTTCGCGCCAGCCGGCTTCGCCCCGCAAGTTGTCAGTTAACTCGGCGAAGCCCGTATTATAGCGGCTTTCCTGAATTGTCACAGAGCGCCGCCCGTGCTGTTTCTTCCGCTGTCTTACCACCCTGCTCGCAACGCGCCGGCCATCCGGCCCCACGGAGGTGCCGCATGCTAGGCCGCCTCGGCACGCATCTCGCCATCGGCTTCCTGAAGCTGCTCGCCCTGTTGCCGTACGGCCTGACCGCGCGGCTCGGCGACGGTCTCGGCTGGCTGCTGTACCAGATCCCCAGCCGGCGAAAGCGCATCGTACACACCAACCTGAAACTCTGCTTCCCGGACTGGAGCGACGAACGGCGCGAGGAAGTGGCCGGCCTGCATTTCCGCCATGCGATCCGCAGCTACGTCGAGCGCAGCTACCAATGGTTCGCGTCGGAACAGGCCTACCGCAAGCTGTTTACGGTCGAGAGCGAGGTCGACCTCAGCGATCCGGACATGCCGCCGACCCTCTTGCTTGGTTTCCATTTCGTCGGCATCGAGGCCGGCTCGATGGCGCTCAATCTCGCGCTCGGCCGCATGTGCGGCTCGCTTTACACGCCGATGAAGAACCCGGAAATCGAGGCTGCGGCCAAAGCCGGCCGCAGCCGTTTCGGTGCGGAGCTGGCGAGCCGGGCAGACAGCGCGCGTACCGTGCTGCGCTGGCTGCGCGATCGCAAGCCGGTCATGTTGGGCGCCGACATGGACTACGGGCTGCGCAACTCGACGTTCGTGCCCTTCTTCGGCGTACCCGCCTGCACGCTGACGGCTGTCGGCCGGTTCGCAAAAACCGGCCACGCGCAAGTTCTGCCCTTTATCGGCGAGGTGCTGCCGAACTACAAGGGTTACCGGCTGAAGGTGTTCAAGCCGTGGGATCACTACCCGACCGGCGACGACGATCTCGACGCGCGGCGGATGAACGAATTCCTCGAGGAACAGATCCCGCTGATGCCTGAGCAGTACTACTGGGTCCACAAGCGCTTCAAGACGCGCCCGCCCGGCGAACCGAGCCTGTACTGACCCTGCCGGGCGAAACCCGCGGGCGCGCCGTCATGCGCGCGCCTGCGCCCTCGCCACCTTCGGCGCGCCTTTCGCGCGCGCCTGCCAGAGATCGAACGCAGCCTGCTGTGCGAGCCATAGATCCGCACGCCCGCCGCTGTCCTCGCCCAGCCATGCTTCGAGACGCAGCGCCATTTCCGGCGAGATGCCGGCATGGCCGTGCAGGATCCGCGACAGCGCCGCGCGCGTCACGCCGAGCTGCGCGGCGGCCTCGGTAACGGTCAGGCCGAGCGCCGGCAGCACGTCATCGCGCAGCGCTTCGCCCGGATGGGGCGGATTGAAGATGCGTGTCATGGCTTAAATCACCTCAGTGGTAATCCTGGTAATTCACCAGGACGACATCGGAGCCCTCAAACCTGAACGTCAGGCGCCAGTTACCGCTCACGCTCACCGCGTATTAACCTTCCAGCCCGCCGGCAAGACCGTGCAACCGCCAGCCCGGCACGTTCATGTCGAACGGCCGGCTCGCCACGTCGAGACGGGCAAGCTGGCGCCGCAGTCTTGGAGCATGGTCCGGCAGGATGCCCGCCTTGCTCCCGTTCATGAAAAACGCTTCCAGCCCCTTGTGCTGCCATGACTTGATCATGGACCTCCCACACTGAAGTCGCGATGTCGACAGCATGGCCTACAGGCGTATAGCCAGACTACACGAATCGCTTGATCACCTTGTCAATTTGACCCGTACGAAAACGCTCATCCGGGTCGTCCCGTGCTTTCACCGTGCATCGGGCACGCATGGTCAAGCCTCGCCTGCGCTGCGACAACGCCCACCACACCGCGTCAATTTGTCCCCTCGCCACTGACGCGACCAGTCGACCGATCGACAGATACCGCCCATCCCGTCTCCACTGGCGACGCGAAACGCCCGCCCGCGCGGGACGCCCCTGTCGGCTGCATGTATCATTTACGGCTGAGATCAGCACGACGAACGAGGCCGCCCGGCATGGCCGCGGGCCGTTCGCGTCGTGCTGGCCACCTTGTTCGCCATGGAATTCCGGACCCAGTGAAACTCTCGTTCACCAAGATGCACGGCGCGGGCAACGACTTCGTCGTGCTCGACGGCTATTCGCGCGCGTTGCCGCCGCTCACCGAAGCGCAGGTGCGCGCGCTCGCCAACCGGCACTTCGGCATCGGCGCCGATCAGTTGCTGCTCGTCGAAAAACCGACCGTCGAAGGCGCGGATTTCAAGTACCGGATCTTCAACTGCGACGGCGGCGAAGTCGAACACTGCGGCAACGGCGCGCGCTGCTTCGTGAAATTCGTCAGCGACCGCGGCCTGACCGACCAGCGCAGCGTGCGCGTGCAGGTCATGAAGGGCCTGATCACGCTGACGCTGCAGGACAACGGCGAAGTCGTCGTCGACATGGGTGCGCCCGTGTTCGCGCCGGCACAGGTGCCGTTCGATACGGCCGGTCCGGGCGCGTCGGGCCTCGTCGGTCGCACGGAAGGCCGCGACACGCTGTGGCCGCTCGACGTCGGCGGCGCGACGCGCTGGATTTCGACGGTGTCGATGGGCAATCCGCATGCGGTGCAGGTCGTCGACGATGTAGAAGCGTATCCCGTGCTGGAAGAAGGCCCGCTGATCGAGCGCCACGCGCGCTTCCCGCAGCGCGTGAACGCCGGCTTCATGCAGATCGTGTCGCGCAATGAAGTGAAGCTGCGCGTGTACGAACGCGGCGCGGGCGAGACGCTCGCGTGCGGCACGGGTGCGTGCGCGGCGGTCGCGGCCGGCATCCGGCGCGGCCTGCTCGATTCGCCGGTGACCGTGCACACGCACGGCGGCACGCTGACGATCGGCTGGGACGGTGCGCGCGACGAAACCGCCGCGCTGATGATGGCCGGGCCCGCCACGACCGTGTTCGAAGGCGAGATCGACCTGAACGCCTGACCCTGCAACGTCCTTGATAATTGAACGCTCCAGCCACATGAACGATCGCGAAGTCGCCGACTACCTGCTCGCCAATCCCGAATTCTTCGCGCAGCACGCCGAACTGCTCGCGACGATCCGTCTCGCGAACCCGCACGGCAAGGCCGCGATCTCGCTGCAGGAGCGGCAGATGGAGATGCTGCGCGACAAGAACAAGCATCTCGAGCGCCGCCTCGCCGAACTCGTGCGCTATGGCCACGAGAACGACAGCCTGTCCGCGAAGTTCAGCCGCTGGACCGCGCGCGTGATCGCGGAACGCGATCCATACGCGCTGCCGCGCACGATCGCCGACGGCATCGCCGACGTGTTCGACGTGCCGCAAACCGCGCTGCGCGTGTGGGACGTCGCCGACACCTACGCGCAGGCCGACTTCGCGCGCCAGGTCGGCGAGGAAGTGCGGCTGTTCACGAACGGCCTGTCGACGCCGTACTGCGGCGCAAACACGGGCTTCGAAGCCGCGCAGTGGCTCGCGCCCGCGGTAGCCGCCTCGGCCGCGAATGCGGCGGAAGGCGCTGAAGCCGCGCCGGCCGGCGACGGCTCGGCCGCATCGGTCGCACTGCTCGCACTGCGCGCGCCGCTCGCCGGCGCCGACGCGCCCGCGTTCGGCCTGCTGGTGCTCGGCTCGCCCGATCCGCGCCGCTTCCACGACGGGATGGCCACCGACTTCCTCGCGCAGATCGCGACGCTCGCGAGCGCGGCGCTCACGCGCCTGCTGCCGCACTGACCGCGCACGCGATGACAGACGATCCGGTCGCCGCCTACCTGTCGAACCTGAAGCACGTCAGGCAGCTGTCGGAACATACGCTGCGCGCGTACACGCACGAACTCGACGAACTGAAGAAGCTCGCGGCCGGCCGGCCGCTCGACACGCTGACGGCCGTCGACATGCGCGGCGCGGTCGCGCGCGCGCATGCGGGCGGGCTGTCCGCGCGCTCGATCTCGCACCGCCTTTCGGCATGGCGCGCGTTCTACCGCTGGCTCGCGCAGCGCATCGAGATGCCCGCGAACCCGGTTGCCGCGGTGCGCGCGCCGAAGCGCCCGAAAACGCTGCCGAAGGCGCTGTCGGTCGACGACGCGTCGGCGCTGATGGACGCACCGCTCGCCGGCACGACCGAGAGCATCCGCGATCACGCGATCCTCGAACTGTTCTATTCGTCGGGGCTGCGCCTGGCCGAGCTGATCGGGCTCGACGTCATGTACACACAGGCCGACGGCTACCGCTCGGCCGGCTGGCTCGATCTCGCCGAAGCCGAGGTCACCGTGCGCGGCAAGGGCAACAAGGAGCGCAAGGTGCCGGTCGGCCGCAAGGCGATCGATGCGCTGAATGCGTGGCTCGCGGTGCGCGGCGAATTCGTGAAGCACGACCCGCATCCGCTGTTCGTGTCGGTGCGCGGCAACCGGATGTCGCCCGGCGTCGTGCGCGACCGCGTGAAGCGCGCGGCGCTCGCCGCGGGCATTCCCGCCAACGTCCATCCGCACGTGCTGCGCCACTCGTTCGCGACGCACGTGCTGCAGTCGAGCGGCGACCTGCGCGCGGTGCAGGAACTGCTCGGCCACGCGAGCGTCGCCGCGACGCAGGTCTATACGTCGCTCGACTTCCAGCATCTCGCGAAGATTTACGACAGCGCGCATCCGCGCGCGAAGAAGCGCGACTGACGCGCGTCCCGTGTTACCCGCCGCGCGCGGCGACCGGCAACGGTCGGCGTCGGGCGCGGCCCATTTCGATCCCATCATGCAAACCGTCACACTCAAGCCGTCCAAGGAAAAATCGCTGCTGCGCCGCCATCCCTGGATCTACGCCAATGCGATCGACCGCGTCGACGGCAAGCCCACGCCCGGCGCAACCGTGATCGTGCGCACGCACGACGGCCGCTTCCTCGCGCGCGGCGCGTACAGCCCGCAGTCGCAGATCCGCGTGCGCGTGTGGAGCTTCGACGAGAACGAGCCGATCGACCACGCGTTCTTCAAGCGCCGCGTGCAGCGCGCGGTCGCGCACCGCACGACGATGGTGTCGGGCACGGGCGCGGTGCGGCTCGTGTTCGGCGAAGCCGACGGGCTGCCGGGGCTGATCGTCGACTACTACGTCGCGGACACCGCGGAAGCCGGCGCGGCGCCGCGCGGCCAGCTCGTCTGCCAGTTCATGGCCGCGGGCGTCGAAGCGTGGAAGGACGCGATCGTTGCGGCGCTCAGCGGCGCGACGGGCTGCCCGAACGTGTACGAGCGCTCGGACGTGTCGATCCGCGACAAGGAAGGGCTCGAACAGACGACCGGCGTGCTGGCCGGCGATGCGCCGCCCGCGACGCTGATCGCGAACGAAAACGGCGTGCGCTATCACGTCGACGTGCCGAACGGCCACAAGACGGGCTTCTACGTCGACCAGCGCGACAACCGCGCGCTCGTCGCGCAGTACGCGGCCGACCGCGACGTGCTGAACTGCTTCTGCTACACGGGCGGCTTCTCGCTCGCGGCGCTCAAGGGCGGCGCAAAACGCGTCGTGTCGATCGACTCGTCGGGCGATGCGCTCGCGCTCGCGCAGCAGAACGTCGTCGCCAACGGCTTCGATGCCGAACGCGCGACCTGGCTCGACGCGGATGCATTCAAGACGCTGCGCCGCCTCGTCGACGAAGGCGAACGTTTCGACCTGATCGTGCTCGATCCGCCGAAGTTCGCGCCGACCCGCGACAGCGTCGATCGCGCGGCGCGCGCGTACAAGGACATCAACCTGAGCGGCTTCAAGCTGCTGCGCCCGGGCGGCCTGCTGTTCACGTACTCGTGCTCGGGCGCGATCGACATGGACCTGTTCCAGAAGATCGTCGCGGGCGCGGCAGCCGACGCGAAGGTCGACGCACGCATCCTGAAGCGGCTCGGCGCGGGCGTCGATCACCCGCTGCTCGCCGCGTTCCCGGAAGGCGAATATCTGAAGGGCCTGCTGTTGCAAATCGTCTGATCGCCCCGATCTTGGCGGACACCCTGGTCCGCCGGCCCGCCTGGCGGGCCAGCGCTTTCGCCTGTCGTCCGGACGACGGGCGGGGGCTTGACAGGTATGTTTCAATGGATGGTTGTGCGCCCCGGCTCGCAGCGCGAGGGCGCGACGCACATCCTGGTTTTGACCCCGATTCACGAACCACAGGCGACCGACATGGCCACTCCCGTCACCATCCTTACCGGCTTTCTCGGCAGCGGCAAGACGACGCTGCTCAAGCGCATCCTGAACGAACAGCACGGCATGAAGATCGCCGTGATCGAGAACGAGTTCGGCGAAGAGAACATCGACAACGAAATCCTCGTGCAGGATTCGAACGAGCAGATCATCCAGATGAGCAACGGCTGCATCTGCTGCACGATCCGCGGCGACCTCGCACGCGCGCTCGGCGATCTGGCCGCGAAGAAGCGCGAAGGCAAGCTCGACTTCGACCGTATCGTGATCGAGACGACCGGCCTCGCGAACCCGGGCCCCGTCGCGCAAACCTTCTTCATCGACAGCGAAATCGCCGACGATTTCCTGCTCGACGCGGTCATCACGCTCGTCGACGCGAAACACGCGGACGCGCAGCTCGACGAACACGAAGTCGTGCAGCGCCAGGTCGGTTTCGCCGACCGCCTGTTCATCACGAAGTCGGACCTCGTCGACGACCAGACCGTCGCCGATCTCAAGCACCGCCTGATGCACATGAACCCGAGGGCCGCGATCAAGGTCGTGAATTTCGGCGAAGCCGACATCAAGGAAATCTTCGACCTGCGCGGCTTCAACCTGAACGCGAAGCTCGAGATCGACCCCGACTTCCTCGCCGAGGACGATCACGCGCACCACCACCACGATCACGACCATGATCACGATCACGCCGATTGCGACCACGATCACGGTCAATGCGCGCACGATCACGACCACGGCCACCACCATCACCACCACGCGCACCACGACGACAAGATCAAGTCGTTCGTGTACCGCAACGACCGCCCGTTCGACCCGAACAAGCTGGAAGACTTCCTCGGCGGCATCCTGCAGATCTACGGCGAGCGGATGCTGCGCTACAAGGGCGTGCTGTTCATGAAGGGCGTCGACCGCAAGGTCGTGTTCCAGGGCGTGCACCAGATGATGGGCAGCGACCTCGCCGCCAAGTGGCTGCCGGCCGAAAAGAAGACCAACAAGATGGTCTTCATCGGCGTCGACCTGCCGCAAGACCTGATCACCGACGGCCTCGACGCCTGCCTCGCCTGACGCGCGCGGGCGCCGCATTTGCGGCCCTTTTTGCCCCTTTGCGCCCCGCCCGCGCCGCCGCTTTCGCGGCGGCCCCGGCGGCGGCGTGCGGGCAGGGTTTCGCCGTCATCGCTTTTTCGCGATTTGCGCGTTATATTTTCTAGATATTGGCGCAGCCGACGGGGATCGACCCGATACGGCGCCCGCTTGCGATTCAGTTACAATACGTGCCCGCTGGAGTACGGCAACAAACAGGCCCGGTTCTTGCTGAACCAGTTTTCCGGGCATCGCAACCGCGCCGGATCGCCAATCCGCCACCCGGCCGCGGCCGATGCGATCTGCCGCGCAGCACACCGGTTCGCCGCGCGCGCAAATCCGCGCCAGGCCTATCCTGGTATTTGAGAACCGGTTTTCCAGAGGCTTTCGGCCCCGCGGCGGCAAATCGCAAATGATTGCAAGCGCGGTTGCGGGTAATCCCAAAGTGCAGGCAATATCTCTTGATTTGCCGCACATTGAAGAAGCAAGCAGATGACGAAGAAACTCTTGACCGAAGCCGAAATCCTGAAGATGAGCGACAAGGATTACATGAATGAGGATCAGCTCGCCTTCTTCAAAAATCGGCTCGAACAGTTGCAGGCGGACATCCTCAAGAATGCAGGCCAGACGACCGAGAACCTGCGCGAAACGGTGATCGTCCCCGATCCCGCCGATCGCGCGACGATCGAGGAAGAGCACGCGCTCGAGCTGCGCACGCGCGATCGCGAACGCAAGCTCCTCAAGAAGGTTCAGCAGTCGCTCGCCCGCATCGATTCCGGCGATTACGGCTGGTGCGAGGAAACCGGCGAGCCGATCGGCATTCCGCGCCTGCTCGCGCGTCCGACGGCCACGCTGTCGCTCGAGGCGCAGGAGCGCCGCGAGTTGCGCCAGAAGCTGTTCGGCGACTGATCGAGCGGCGTTCCGCTCCGACACGCTGCTTCCCGAAAGCGCGCGGCCTGCCGCGCGCTTTTTGTTTTTCCGGCACCGGTTCCCCACCGGCCGATTTGCCTCCCGCCTCTTGATATCTCCGCGCCCGCCCTAAAATGAAACGGACGCGCGCCGGGCCGCTCCCCGGCGCACTGCGATTCACGCGGCGGCGCCTCGCGCTGCCCGACTCTTCCCCGTTTTTCTCAAGGAACGCAGATGGAGCAATTTCACGGCACGACCATCGTTTCGGTCCGGCGCGGCGACAAGGTCGCGCTCGGCGGCGACGGCCAGGTAACCCTCGGCAACATCGTCATGAAGGGTGGCGCGCGGAAAGTGCGGCGGATCTATAACAACCAGGTTCTGGTCGGATTCGCGGGCGGCACCGCCGATGCGTTCTCGCTGCTCGACCGCTTCGAGGCGAAGCTCGAGAAGCACCAGGGCAACCTGACCCGTGCGGCCGTCGAACTCGCGAAGGACTGGCGCACCGACCGGATGCTGCGCCGCCTCGAGGCGATGCTGATCACGGCCGACGCGACCACCACGCTCGTGATCACCGGCAACGGCGACGTGCTCGACCCCGAAGGCGGCATCTGCGCGATCGGCTCGGGCGGCGCGTACGCTCAGGCCGCGGCCCGCGCGCTCGCCGAGAACACCGAGCTGTCGCCGCGCGAGATCGTCGAGAAGTCGCTCGGGATCGCCGGCGACATGTGCATCTACACGAACCACAACCGCATCATCGAAACGATCGAGTAAGGACCGCCCCATGAGCACCATGACCCCTGCCGAGATCGTCTCGGAACTCGACAAGCACATCATCGGCCAGAACAAGGCGAAGAAGGCCGTCGCGGTCGCGCTGCGCAACCGCTGGCGCCGCCAGCAGGTCGCCGATCCGCTGCGCACGGAAATCACGCCGAAGAACATCCTGATGATCGGGCCGACGGGCGTCGGCAAGACCGAAATCGCGCGCCGCCTCGCGAAGCTCGCCGATGCGCCGTTCATCAAGATCGAAGCGACCAAGTTCACCGAAGTCGGCTACGTCGGCCGCGACGTCGACAGCATCGTGCGCGACCTGATCGAGATCTCGGTCAAGCAGACGCGCGAATCCGAGATGCGCAAGGTGCGTAGCAAGGCGACCGACCAGGCGGAAGACCGCATCCTCGACATCCTGCTGCCGCAACCGCGCGCGGTGGGCTTCGGCGGCAATGCCGAACACGCGAACGACGACAACAACGCGACGCGCCAGACGTTCCGCAAGCGCCTGCGCGAAGGCCAGCTCGACGACAAGGAAGTCGAGCTCGACCTCGAGCAGCCGTCGGTCGGCATGGACATCATGGCGCCGCCCGGGATGGAAGAGATGACCGAGCAGATCCGCTCGATGTTCTCGAACCTCGGCAGCGGCAAGAAGCAGCGCCGCAAGGTGAAGATCAAGGAAGCGCTGAAGCTGCTGACCGACGAGGAAGCGGCGAAGATGCTCAACGACGAGGAAGTGAAGACGAAGGCCGTGCAGAACGCCGAGCAGAACGGCATCGTGTTCCTCGACGAGATCGACAAGATCACGTCGCGCAACAATGAAGGCAGCGGCGGCGAAGTGTCGCGCCAGGGCGTGCAGCGCGACCTGCTGCCGCTCGTCGAAGGCACGACGATCAACACGAAGTACGGGATGGTGAAGACCGATCACATTCTGTTCATCGCGAGCGGCGCGTTCCACCTCGCGAAGCCGAGCGACCTGATTCCGGAACTGCAGGGCCGCTTCCCGATCCGCGTCGAGCTCGAATCGCTGTCGGTGGAAGACTTCGAGGCGATCCTCGATGCAACCGACGCGAGCCTCGTCAAGCAGTACCAGGCGCTGCTCGCGACCGAAGACGTGCAGCTCGAATTTGCCCGGGACGGCATCCGCCGCCTCGCGGAAATCGCGTATTCGGTCAACGAGAAGACCGAGAACATCGGCGCGCGCCGGCTGTACACGGTGATCGAGAAACTGCTCGAGGAAGTGTCGTTCTCGGCCGGCAATCACGCCGGCGAGCGCGTGACGATCGACGCGACGTATGTCGACCGCGCGCTCGGCGAAGTGGCGCAGGACGAGGATCTGTCGCGCTACGTGCTGTAACGCGGCACCCGGCATCCGACGAAAAACGGGCGGCTCCAGTGGAGTCGCCCGTTTTATTTGGAGCGGGCGCGGCGGCCTGCCGACGCCGGCCCGTCAGCGGTCGTACTCGACCGACACCGTAAACTGCATGTCGAACGGATCCGACCAGCTCAGACTCGCGAACGAAAAATCGGTGCTGCCCGTCCAGCCGGCCACCGACGGAAACGCCACACCCTGATCGCCAAGCACGTTGAGCGTCACGGCGGTGCCCGGCTGCGCGGGCGTGGCGCGCGCGGTCCCGTTGACGAAGACCGCCGACGCCTGCCCCGCCGGTGTCGCGCGAATTTGCACGTTGCCGCGTTTGACGTACGGCAGCCCCGCTTTCGAGGTCCAGCCGAGCGGGAAGGTCGCGCCGCCCGCGAACGTGCCGGCCGTGCCCGGCGTCAGCATGTCGCGCGTCGACTGCGCGGGGTCGTGCCACTGATACTGGCGCAGCGCGTCGGGCAACGGCGACGGAGTACGCAGCCGGACCGTATAGCTCTTTGCCGGCGCGGCCGTGCTGCCGTTCTGGTAGAGGTCGATCGTATAGGCGCTGAACGGCTTGATGTCGGCCAGCTCCGCTGCGCTCAATTGCGGCTTCGACCACGCGGTGTTGTTGCGCGGCGCGTCGCCCGGCCACGTGAACACGCCCTGGTTCGCCGGGTCCTGCGCGACGCCGGCCAGCCGATAGTTGTTGCGGCATTGGCTGCCCTTCGCGAGCGCGGCGAGCTGGGCCGGCGTCTGCCCGCTAGCGATCTGCGCGCGGATATTGAGCGTGTCGCACGTGCCGCTCGACGGCTGGAGGAACACGCCGTTGTGCAAGCCCGGGCCGTTGACGATCGCGAAATCCACGGCCTTGCCATCAGCATCGACGATTCCGACCTGCAGGTTCAGCGAGTCGACGAAAGCGTTGGTGCCGGTCGACGGATTGGCCGGATTCAGCCAGTCCCACTTCTGCGCGTTCGCATTCACCTTGCTCAGCACCGCGCGCCGGTTGCCGATCACGCGCCAGCCGGCGTCGCCGCTCGTTCGGGCGCCCTCCTTCACCGCCAGCTGCACATGCTGCTGCATGCCGTCGCGAATGCCGTCCGCGCGCGTCCACGACAGCTTGACCCACATCGTGTCGCCGGCCACCACACGAATCACTTCCGGCAGGCTGAAGCTCGCGTTGTTCATCGCATCGTCGGCCACGATGCCCGGCGCCGTGCCGAACTCCTGTTGCGACGACATCCCGTTGTTGAGGTAGGCCGCGGGCACGCCGGCGTTCAACGCGCCGGACGCGACGTCGTCGACGACGAGCCGGCTGCAGGCCGGCACGCCGCCGCCGAGACGCGCGACGGCGGTGGTGCCGGCGAAGCATTGGTTGAACGCGGCCTGCAGCGATGCGAGATCGCTGGCGCTCGGCAGGCTCGACAGCGGCACGCCGTTGATGGTCGCGACGGCCGGCAGGCTGGCCTTGTCGCCGGCTTGCGGTGCGACGCCGGGCGCGAGCCGAAGCTGCGCGGGCGTATCGCTCGAAGTGCCCGCCACCGAGCTGATCTGCACGCCGCCGTCCGGCAGCACGTTGACCTTCAACTGGTCGAGCAGCCGGTCGAGCCCAGGCGCGCCGGCGGTCAGCGACCCGGCGATCAGGTCGGCGCCGGTGTTGCCGGTCGCGGCCAGCACGTCGGCCAGCGCAGCGGAGTAGGCCTGCACGGTGCCGGCGACGGCCTGCGCCGTCACCTTGCTCTGCAGCAGTCCGGTGTTGCCCAGCAATTTCGTGGGATTGTCGCCAACGATCGTGGCGGCGATCGCATTCGTGAGCGGCGTGATGTTGATCGTCTGCGTGCCCGCGGTGGCGCTGAGCGAGATCAGCGTCGCCTGCGAATCGGCGACATTGCCGACGGCCGACAGCGCGAAGGGCGCGGTCATGCCGGTCACCGTGCAATGGAACGCACCGGTGGTCGCGTCGGCCGGACAGTCGGCCGATTTGCCCGTCGCGTCGACGAGCGTGACGGTCGCCCCCTGCATCGCGGCACCCGCCGCCGCGACGCCGCTGACCGTCTGCGCGGCCGGCGGCGGCGAGCCGCCGGACGACGAATCGCTGCCGCCCCCGCAAGCAGTCAGGACCAGTGCGGCAATACCGAGTACGACAGGTGTGCGTTTCATTGCTTTTCCCCGAGGACCTTCTGGTTATTGCGTGACATACGCGCCGCGCACGCACGCTGAATGGCGGGGATTCTCGCAAAACCGATTTTCCGGATCATCATCCAGGTAGATGAAAATCGCGATCGCGCATACCCCTGTTCGCAAAGGACCTGTGATAGCCTGACCGAACATTCGGGGTTCGAAGCAAATCATCAGACCAAAGACCGATGCGCCGCGATTGCCACGCGAGCCAACGGGAAGCGGGGAAGAACAATGCAAAGAGACCACCTCATCGGCGACCTCTATGAGGCCGCGCTGCGCCCGGACAGCTTTCTCGAAGTATTTCATCAGGTATCCGAATCACTCGGCGCAAACGTTTTTCACATGTTCAGTTGGGACTCCGCGCACAATGCGCCGCAGTTCTCGATCTACTCCCCGCGCGCGGAACTGGAAAGTGTCGTCGCGCTCTACGACCAGTACTACGGCGCACTCGATCCGCGCCGCAGCTTTGTCGAGCAGGCACCGCTCGGGCAATTCGTCTGCTGTCAGGATCACCTCACCGAGCAGGATGTCGCGCGCAGCGAATTCTTCCAGGACTACCAGATTCCGTCAGGCATTCGTTATCTGATGGGCGTCCGCCTGGCGCGCCAGGGCGGCGACGACATCCTGCTCGGGTTGCTGAGGGCTTGCGGCCGCCCGCCTTACTCGCCCGAGGAACGCACGGCGCTGTCGGGCATGGCCGGACATCTGCAACGCGCGATCAACCTCTGGCAGGATGCGAACGTGCTGCACCGCGACGCCGCGCTCGGCGCCGAACTGATGGAAGAGCTGGGTCTGGCCGTGTTCGCGCTGGACCGGCATGCGCGTGTCGTCTTCGTCAATCGGGCAGCGGAGTCGATGTTGCGCGCGACGACCTGTCTCAAGCTCGAGCATGGACACCTGAGTGCCGCGAGCGCGCCGCACAACGATGCGCTGAAGGCCGCGCTGGCACGCGTCGCGAAGACCCGCAACGGCGAGAGCCTCGCGCTGGCGGGCTCGCTGGACGGCGCCCACGAAATCTTTCTCGGCATCGCCGCGCTGGCCGGGCCGGCGCTCCATGCCGCGTTCGGCGGCGCGACGATGCTCGTGACGGCCAGACGGCGAAGCGCCGCGCCGCTCGTCGTCGCGCAACAACTGCGGCAGGCGTTCGGCCTGTCGAGTGCCGAAGCCGCGGTGGCGGAGGCGTTGATCGGCGGCAAAACACCCGAGGAATGCGCGGCGAGCGCCCGGGTGTCGCTCGCCACCATCCGCACCCAGTTGCGCGCGATCTACGAGAAAACGCATTCGCGAAACCAGGCCGAGGCTGTGGGAAGAATGCTGTGGGTACTTCCGCGGCGCCCACGCGAAAACTGACGCAACGAATCGGCAGCTGTCGCGCCCCCGGCCGCCGGTGCGCTCCCGCGGCGATCCTCGCGGCGAACCGCTACCGCATGCGCCCTCGCGCGAACGGCTTGCCGCGCGAAACCGCGCGCGCCGGACTTACTGCCGCACCGGCTTCTTCGCGAGCTTGCGCTGCAGCGTGCGGCGGTGCATGTTCAGCGCGCGCGCGGTCGCCGAGATGTTGTTGTTGTTCTCCGCGAGCACGCGCTGGATGTGCTCCCATTCAAGCCGGTCGACCGACAGCACGACCGGATTCTCGAGCGCCTCGTCGGCCTGCACTTCGGTCGCGTTGGTCTGCAACGCGGCCAGGATCGACTCGACGTTCGCGGGCTTCGCGAGATAGTTGTCGGCGCCTTCCTTCACGGCCTGCACGGCGGTCGCGATGCTCGCGTAGCCGGTCAGCACCAGAATCCGCGCATCGGGCTGCAGGTCGCACAGCGGCGCGATCAGGCTCAGGCCCGAATCCTCGCCGAGATGCAGGTCGACGGTGATGAACTGGAACTTGCCGCCCGCGGCGAGCCTGAGCGCCGTCTCCTTGTCGTGCGCCTGCTGGACCGCGTAACCGCGCCGCTCGAGGCCGCGCGCGAGCGTGCCCGCGAACACCTCGTTGTCGTCAATCACCAGGAAATTGTTCTCGCTCATGTGGTTTCTCCGTCTACGTGTTGGTTGAGGCTGCCGGCGCCGCGACGCGCACGACCGGCAGGCGCAGCACGGCCCGCGTACCGCGCCCGGCGGTTGCGCCGGCCGCGCGGCTGTCCGGCGTGCCTGCCGTTCGTTCGGCCATGCGTTCGCCCGCGCGTTGGCCCGATGCAGCAGCAGCCTGGCCGTTCGCCGCACCGCCGGCCCGCCCGTTGCCGCCCGCCGCGCGCGGCGTGACATCGGACAGTTCGATCGCGCCGCCGAGCCGCACGGCCGCACTGAACGCGAGATACAGGCCGACCCCGTGCCCGCCCTGCGTGCTGTCGACCGGCATCGCGCCGAGCGATTCGCGCAGCGCGGCCGGAATGCCGGGCCCGTCGTCGCATACCTCGAATTCGATCTCGTCGGCCGCGCGGTCGTGCGCGACCTTCGCGGCCAGCGTCACGCGCTGCGGGCTCGCGCGCGCGGCGTTGTCGAGCAGGATCGTCAGGATCTGGCCGGCCGCGACCGTGTCGTCGAGCGCGACGCCCGCCGGACGCGCGCCGAGCAGCTCGAACTGCACGTGCGGATGCCGCAGGCGCCAGTGTTCGACGAACGTGTCGAGCCAGTCGTCCACCGGCTGGCGGCTCGCGGGCGCGGTCGCGCGGCTGCGCAGGCGCGCAAGCGCCGACGTGCAGAGCGTCATCTGTTCCTCGAGCACCTTCAGGTCGGCCTCGTAGCGGGCCAGCCCCGGATCGGCGCGCGCCGCGTCGCGCAATTCCTCGGCGAGCATCGCGATCGTCGACAGCGGCGTGCCCATCTCGTGCGCGACGGTGGCGGCCTGCACGCCGAGCGCGACCGCCCGCTCGTCGCGCAGCAGGTGCTGCTGCGCTTCGCCGAGCGCCGCATCGCGCTGGCGCAGCGCATTCGACATGCGCGCGACGAACCACGCGATCAGCCCGACGCTGACCATGAAGTTCGCCCACATCCCGGTGCGGTAGTAGTCGAACAGGTTCGCGGGATTGTCCATGTTGAGCGGCACCGAATCGAAGCCGAGCGCCGCATAGCACGCGACCGCGAACGCCGCGAGCCAGATCATCAGGTGCCACGGCAGCACGGCCGCCGCGATCGCGAGCGACGGCAGGTACAGCGACACGAACGGGTTGGTCGTGCCGCCCGACAGGAACAGCAGCGCGGACAGCGCGCCGAGGTCGACCCACAGCTGGCCGAGCAGCTCGAAATTGGTCTCGGGCCGTGCGCGCAGCACGCGCACCCAGGTCAGCGCGTTGAAAACGATTTCGAGCGCGATGACCATCAGCATCGCAGGCAGCGGTAGATGCACGCCGAAATAGGTCTGCACGACGCCGATCGTCACGAGCTGGCCGACGATCGCGAGATTGCGGAGCCAGAACAGGTGACTGAGGTTGACGCGCCCGGTGGTGGTGATTCGTTGCATCCGGGCAGTTTACCCGTTTAGCGGGCGGCGCCTCCAGCGGGGCCGGATCGAAGCGCGGGCACGAAGCGCACCGCGTGCCCGGCCGGCGCCGTCAGCCGGCCGCGCCGGCCATGCGCCGCGCGATCTCGTCGGCCAGGCACTCGGGGCACCGGCAGCGCACGCCGGCCGCGTGCAGCGTGACGACGGTCATAGCCGGCATCGACGCGCACCAGCAGTCGAACGGCTGCGTGTGCGCGCCGCAATCGAAGCCGCGCCCGCAGTGCGGGCAGCGCGCGCGGCGCGGGGCGGAACAGGCGTCGGCGGCGGAATCGGTCATGGCGCAATCGCGGAAACGGGCGTGAAGTCGCCCCACGCGACAAGCATAGCGCGGCGCACGGATTTTGCGCGCCGGCCGCCCGGCCGAGGTTCGTCGCGAGCGCACGCGAACCTGCCCGCCGCCGCCGCCCGCGCACCGTCGCCCGCATCCCACAGCGCCATAGCCGGCGGGCCGCTGCGTGCGGTGTCCGAGCCGCGCCGCCAGCGCTCCGGCCCACCCAAAAACACGATGCTGCGCTGCGCCACTCCTGTACAATTCGCCGTGTTTCAACCGTTCCCAGCCTGAGCCGCCGCCATGTCCGAGCCCATCGACCTCTCGCAGATCGCCCCCACGCTGAAAGCAGAAATCCTCGCCGAGGCGCTGCCGTACATCCGCCGCTACCACGGCAAGACCGTGGTCATCAAATACGGCGGCAACGCGATGACGGAAGAGCGGCTCAAGCAAGGTTTCGCGCGCGACGTGATCCTGCTGAAACTGGTCGGCATCAATCCGGTGATCGTCCACGGCGGCGGTCCGCAGATCGATCAGGCGCTGAAAAAGATCGGCAAGGCCGGCACCTTCATCCAGGGCATGCGCGTCACCGACGAAGAGACGATGGAAGTCGTCGAATGGGTGCTGGGCGGCGAAGTGCAGCAGGACATCGTGACGCTGATCAACCATTTCGGCGGCCACGCGGTGGGCCTGACGGGCAAGGACGGCGGCCTGATCCACGCGCGCAAGCTGCTGATGCCGGACCGCGACAACCCGGGCCAGTACATCGACATCGGCCAGGTCGGCGAAGTCGAGGCGATCAACCCGGCAGTCGTGAAGGCGCTGCAGGACGACGCGTTCATCCCGGTGATCTCGCCGATCGGCTTCGGCGAAGACGGCCTGTCGTACAACATCAACGCAGACCTCGTCGCGGGCAAGCTCGCCACGGTGCTGAACGCCGAGAAGCTGCTGATGATGACCAACATCCCGGGCGTGATGGACAAGGACGGCAACCTGCTGACCGATTTGTCCGCGCGCGAGATCGACGCGCTGTTCGAGGACGGCACGATCTCCGGCGGCATGCTGCCGAAGATCTCGTCGGCGCTCGACGCCGCGAAGAGCGGCGTGAAGTCGGTGCACATCGTCGACGGCCGGATCGAGCACTCGGTGCTGCTGGAAATCCTGACCGAGCAGCCGTTCGGCACGATGATCCGCTCGCATTGAGCACGCGCCGCAAGGCCGCCAGCCCCGACCTGCCGGCCCCGCTGCGGCGCCGGCGCATCTCGCGCAGCCGGCCGCGCGCCGGTGCGCCCGTCTGGCTGTTCGATCTCGACAACACGCTGCACCACGCATCGCACGCGATCTTTCCCGAGATCAACCGTGCGATGACGCAATACATCATCGATGCGCTCAAGGTCGAGCGCGCCGAAGCCGACCGCTTGCGCACCGGCTATACGCAGCGCTACGGCGCCGCGCTCCTCGGCCTCACGCGCCATCACCCGATCGATCCGCACGACTTCCTGCGCGCGGTTCACACGTTTTCCGATCTCCCCGCGATGGTGCGCGCCGAGCGCGGCCTCGCACACATCATCGCCGCGCTGCCGGGCCGCAAGTTCGTACTGACCAACGCGCCGGAGAACTACGCGCGCGCGGTGCTGCGCGAACTGCGCATCGAACGGCTGTTCGAGCGCGTGATCGCGATCGAGCACATGCGCGACCGCCGCACGTGGCGCGCGAAGCCCGACCACACGATGCTGCGCCGGACGCTGCGCGCCTCGCATGCGCGCTTTTCGGATGCGATCCTCGTCGAGGATACGCGCGACCACCTGAAGCGCTACAAGCGCCTCGGCATCGGCACGGTCTGGATTACCGGCCATCTTCCCGGCCACCTGCCGGGTACCGGCCGCCCGCATTACGTCGACCAGCGGATTCGTTCGTTAAAATCGCTGCGACTGGGCACACGATCGGGGCGACAGAAATGCAGCCGACTTACCCGCAGGACCAAGCCGTAACGGAAGGCCAGGCCACACCCTCCCGCCCGCGCCCGAAGCCGGGCGAGCGCCGCGTGATAATCCTGCAGACGCTCGCGGCGATGCTCGAGGCGCCGAAGCGCGAGAAGATCACAACGGCCGCGCTCGCGGCCCGGCTCGACGTGTCGGAAGCCGCGCTGTACCGCCATTTCCCGAGCAAGGCGAAGATGTACGAAGGGCTGATCGAGTTCATCGAGCAGTCGCTGTTCGGCCTCGTCAACCAGATCGTCGCGAAGGAGCCGAACGGCGTGCTGCAGGCGCGCACGATCGCGCTGACGATGCTCAATTTCGCCGCGAAGAACCCGGGGATGACGCGCGTGCTGACGGGCGAGGCGCTGGTCGGCGAGGACGAGCGGCTCACCGAGCGCGTGAACCAGTTGCTCGACCGCATCGAAGCGACCGTCAAGCAATGCCTGCGGGTTGCGCGCACGGAGGCGAATGCGCCGCAGGACGGTGCAACGCCGTTCGTGCTGCCGGCCGATTACGATCCGGCTGCACGAGCGAGCCTGCTCGTCAGCTACGTGATCGGCAGGTGGCATCGCTTTGCGAAAGGCGGGTTCCAGAAATCGCCCGGCGAGCAGGCTGATGCGCATTTGAGGCTGATCCTGCAGTAAGCGAAGCGTTGCCGACAGCACAACCCCTCTCGCGGCTCCGGCACGACCGGCGAGCGCGTGTCGCCGCTGCTCGTGCCCCGGGCGCCTCCATCGCGACCCGCGACGCTTCGCGCCCGAAAACCGGTGGCCGCGTCGCGAAATCCGCGTCCCGCCGAATTCCGCTATACTTTGCCGACTTGCCGCCTCCTCGGCGGCAGGTCGGAAGCGCGCCGATTTGCTGACTCGATTGCGGGCGCGCGAACCGGCCGGGGCCATGATGTGTCTTGTCCCGGCGGTTCACTACAAATGCGGCTAAAGAGGTCGTCAGCCGCGCATCTCCGACTCCGCGCCTCGCCGACACCATTTAGCTGCCCAGTCATAAGGCGGAACGAATGGAATCGATCGGCATCGTCGCTCCACAGACCATGCACTTCGCCGAACCGCTGCGCTTGCAAAGCGGCAGCGCGCTCGGCAACTATCAGCTCGTCGTCGAGACGTACGGCGAGCTCAACGCCGCGCGCTCGAACGCGGTGCTCGTCTGCCACGCGCTCAACGCGTCGCATCACGTCGCCGGCGTCTATGCGGACGATCCGCGCAGCACCGGCTGGTGGGACAACATGGTCGGCCCGGGCAAGCCGCTCGACACCAACCGCTTCTTCGTGATCGGCGTGAACAACCTCGGCTCGTGTTTCGGCTCGACCGGCCCGATGAGCATCGATCCGTCGACCGGCAAGCCGTACGGCGCGCGCTATCCGGTGGTCACCGTCGAGGACTGGGTGCACGCGCAGGCGCGCGTCGCCGACGCGTTCGGCATCGAGCGCTTCGCCGCCGTGATGGGCGGCAGCCTCGGCGGAATGCAGGCGCTCGCGTGGAGCCTGATGTATCCGGAGCGCGTCGCGCACTGCATCGACATCGCGTCGACGCCGAAGCTGTCCGCGCAGAACATCGCGTTCAACGAGGTCGCGCGCTCGGCGATCCTGTCCGATCCCGACTTCCACGGCGGCGACTACTACGCGCACGGCGTGAAGCCGAAGCGCGGCCTGCGCGTCGCGCGGATGATCGGCCACATCACGTATCTTTCGGACGACGACATGGCCGAGAAATTCGGCCGCGCGCTGCGCCGCGCCGACGGGGCGCTCGACGCGTACAACTTCAGCTTCGACGTCGAATTCGAGGTCGAGTCGTACCTGCGCTACCAGGGCGACAAGTTCGCCGACTACTTCGACGCGAATACCTACCTGCTGATCACGCGCGCGCTCGACTACTTCGACCCGGCGAAGGCGTTCGACGGCAACCTGACCGCCGCGCTCGCGCACACGCAAGCGAAATACCTGATCGCGAGCTTCTCGACCGACTGGCGCTTCGCGCCCGCGCGTTCGCGCGAGATCGTGAAGGCGCTGCTCGACAACAAGCGCACGGTCAGCTACGCGGAGATCGACGCGCCGCACGGCCACGACGCGTTCCTGCTCGACGACGCGCGCTATCACAACCTGATCCGCGCGTATTACGAACGAATCGCCAACGAGGTGGGCGCATGAACCAGCAAGCGCTGAATTCCCTGTCCGCGCGCGCGGACTTCCGCACGATCGCACGCTGGGTCGAGCCGCGCTCGACCGTGCTCGACCTCGGCTGCGGCGACGGCTCGCTGCTCGCGCTGCTGATGGAGGAGCTGGACGTCACCGGCTACGGGATCGAACTGAACGACGCGGGCGTGCTCGCGAGCGCGAAGAACGGCATCAACGTGATCCAGCAGAACCTCGAGGACGGCCTGCGCCTGTTCGAGGACCACAGCTTCGACATCGCGATCCTGTCGCAAACGCTGCAGACGATCCACCAGACGGCCGCGATCCTGCGCGAAACGGCGCGCGTCGGCCGCGAGTGCATCGTGTCGTTCCCGAACTTCGGCTACTGGCCGCACCGGCTGTCGGTGCTGCACGGCCGGATGCCCGTGTCGAAATCGCTGCCGTACCAGTGGCACAACACGCCGAACGTGCGCGTGCTGACGATCAAGGATTTCGAGGCGCTCGCACCCGAAGTCGGCGTCACGATCCTCGACCGCGTCGTGCTGCACGAAGGCCAGCCGATTCGATGGGGAGCGAACTGGCGTGGTAGTCTTGCTGTCTACCGCGTCAAGCGCAGCTGAGCCGGGGGGCCGTTGACGGACGCCGGGCCTGGCCCGCGCTGCTCCCCCCGCCGCGCGCTGCCGCCGCAATCAGTCAACGCTACCCAGTTCCAGTCCATGTCGAAAACGCCACACGAGGCGCCCGCACTCACCGCTCACGAGGATCACCCCGGCTGGCGAGCCTATCTGAACACGCACATGCTGATCTGCGTGTTCCTGGGTTTCACGTCGGGCCTGCCGCTGTTCACGCTCGTCTACCTCGTGCAGGCATGGCTGCGCTCCGAGGGCGTGAACCTGAAGGAAATCGGCCTGTTCGCGCTGATCCAGTTCCCATATACGTGGAAGTTCCTGTGGGCGCCGCTGATGGACCGCTACCTCCCGCGCCTGCCCGGCTGGCAGCCGGGCAGGCGGCGCGGCTGGATGCTGCTCACGCAGGTGCTGGTCGCGGGCGCGATCGCCGCGCTCGGCTTCGTGTCGCCGCGCGATTCGATCTGGACGGTTGCCGCGCTCACGACGCTCGTCGCGTTCTTCGGCGCGAGCTCCGACATCGTGATCGACGCGTACCGCCGCGAGCTGCTGCGCGACACCGAGCAGGGCCTCGGCAACGCGGTGCACGTGAACGCGTACAAGCTCGCCGCGCTGATCCCCGGCTCGCTGGCGCTGATCCTGTCCGATCACATGCCGTGGGACGTCGTGTTCGCGATTACCGGCGCGTTCATGCTGCCGGGCATCCTGATGACGCTCGTCGTGCGCGAGCCCGAAGTGGTCGGCGCACCGCCGCGCAACCTGCGCGACGCGATCGTGCTGCCGTTTCGCGAATTCATCCAGCGCGACGGCTGGACCGGCGCGCTGCTCGTCATCGCGTTCATCTTCCTGTTCAAGATCGGCGACACGATGGCGACCACGCTGTCGACGTCGTTCTTCCTCGACATCGGCTTCACGCGCACCGAGATCGGCATCGTCGCGAAAACCACCGCGCTCGTCGCGAGCGTCGCCGGCGGCATCATCGGCGGCATCTGGCTCGTGAAGATCGGCATCGGCCGCGGGCTGTGGATCTTCGGCGCGCTGCAGATGGTGTCGACGCTCGGCTTCGCGTGGCTCGCGCAGCTCGGCCCCGGTTCGCCCGTGCTCGCGGTGCTCTACGACTTCACCGTTTCGGCGAGCCATGCGATCGCATCGGCGCTGTCGGTGTTCGGCATTGCCGTCGCGCCGCAATTCAGCCCGATGACGGTCGCGCTCGCGATCGTCTACGGCGTCGAAACCTTCACGACGGGCCTGACGATGGCCGCGTTCGTCGCGTATATCGCCAGCACGACCGACCTGCGCTACACGGCCACGCAGTTCGCGCTGTTCACGAGCCTCGCATCGGTGCCGCGCACGCTCGCATCGGCCGCGAGCGGCTTCATCGTCGCGAAGATCGGCTGGTTCGACTACTTCATCGTGTGCACCGCGCTCGCGATTCCCGGCATGCTGCTGCTGTTCAGGATCGCGCCGTGGAACGGTGCCGCACGCAACGGCGAGGCCAGCCGTGCTCAGTAACCGCCTGCACCGCGTCGCGCGCGTTGCGGCTTCGCTGAGCGTCGGTGCCGCGGCACTCGCCGCGGGGTTCGCGCACGCGGCCGACGCCGGCGCGACCGCGGCGGGCTCCGCGCCGGCCGCTGCGCAGGCAACGTCATCCACGCCGGCGACTTCGGCCGCGCCCGTCCCGCCGTCCGCCGCCGAAGCCGCGCAGCCGACCGGCGCCGCCGTGTCGGCGAAGGCGTATACGCCGACGCCGCAGCAAGTTCGCTACGGCAACGAGATCGCGTTCCGCACGCTGCTTCCGTCGCCGCTGCTCGAGCAGCTCACCGGGAACGAATACGCGCAGATCGTGCAGGCGGCCGCCGACAGCAACCGTCTGCTCGGCGCGAACCAGCCGCGCGTGAAGCGTCTGCGCGCGATCGTCGCGAAGCTCGCGCCGTATTCGGTGAAGTGGAACGATCGCGTGAAGAACTGGGCGTGGGACGTCAACGCGATCCGCTCGCGCGACATCCGCCTGACTTGCCTGCCTGGCGGCAAGGTGCTCGTGTACGGCGGCCTGCTCGAGCGCATCCGCCTGAACGACGACGAGCTCGGCGTGCTGCTCGCGCACGGCATCGCGCACGCGCTGCGCGAACACGCGCGCAGCAACTTCAGCGCAACCTCGCAGACGTCGCTGCGCGCGGCTACGCTGCCGCCGCTGTTCGGCGTCGGCGATCCGCTGCCGCAGGCACTGAACCTCGGCGAGCGCCTGCAGGCGCTCCACTACGATCCGACCGACGAGACCGAAGCCGACGTGATCGGCGGCGACATCGCCGCACGCGCGGGCTTCGATCCGCGCGCGGCGATCACGCTGTGGGACAAGCTCGCGGTCGCGACACGCGCGAACAAGGCGTCGGGCTTCATCTACACGCACCCATACAGCACGGCCCGGCGCCAGGATCTGCTGAACCGCCTGCCGGACTTGATGCCGCTGTACGCGAAGGCTACGGCCAAGCGCATCGACACGCTGCCCGACTACGCGGGCATCAGCGCGCAACGACGCAAGATCGTGCGGCGCTGAGCGGCGCGCGACGCCGACCGTTTATGCGCCGACGTCCGCCGCGGCCGGCTTGGCCGACGCTGCGCCCGCCGGACGGCTGCCGCTCTCGCGCATCCAGCGCACTTCGTCACCCGGGCTGCGGCCGAACAGCCGCTTGAACTCGCGGCTGAACTGCGACGCGCTCGCATAACCGACACGGGCAGCGGCCGTGCCGGCGCCGACTCCGTCCTGCACCATCATCAGCCGCGCCTGGTGCAGCCGCGCGGCCTTCACGTACTGCATCGGCGACGTCGCCGTCACGTGCTTGAACTGCGCGTGGAACACCGCGAGGCTCATCCCGGCCTCGCGCGCGAGCGTCTCGACGTCGAGGTCGGCCTTCAGGTCGACGTGAATGCGCCGCAGCGCTTTCGCGATGCGGCCGAAGTGATGCTGCTGCACGAGCGCCGCGCGGATCGCGTCGCCCTGCGCGCCCGTCAGCACGCGATACGCGATCTCGCGCATGATTGCCGGCCCCAGCACGCGCGTGTCGTGCGGCGACGCGAGCGCTTCGAGCAGCCGCACCACCGCGTCGGCCAGCGGCGCGTCGAGCGGCGTCGAATAGACGCCGAGCGGCTCGCTGGCGGCCGCGCCGAGCGTCTCGTCGAGCAGGATCGCGAGCTCGGCGATCACCGCGAGATCGACGCGGATCGAGATCGCGAGAAACGGCTCGTCCATGCTCGCGAAGGTCTCGCATTCGAACGGTAGCGGCACCGACAGCACGAGATACTGCTGCGCGTCGTAGACGAACGAGCGGTCGCCGAGATAGCCGAGCTTGCGCCCCTGGCACACGACGATGATGCTCGGTTCGTACAGCACGGGCATGCGCGGCACGGGACGGCTCACGCGGATGAAGCGCACGCCGTCGAGCGCCGCGAGCGTGTCGCCCTCGTTCGGCGCGAGGCGCGTGTGCAGCTCGATCATGCGGCGCTGCACGCGCTCGCCCGTGTCGGCGAAAAGGGGCTGGAAGCTCATCGGCGTGGTCCTGTCCGGAAGAGAATCTGGCTCGAAATGTAGCACCTTGAATACGTTTTGACGGCCGTTCGCGTGCAATTCGAGAGGAATAGGCAAATCTTCCAGACCTTCGTGTATTTCGCCGCGGCGCCGCGCTCCTTACGATGACGTCCTGCCTCGCCGCATCGCCACATGATGCGACGGCAGTCTGTTTCGCCGGATATCCATCCCGGACAAGGAGCCCCCTGCATGAGCACAACCTATGCCTACGCGGCGACCGATTCGCAATCGCCGCTCGCCCCGTTCGAATTCCAGCGTCGCGCGCTGCGCGATCTCGACGTCCAGATCGACGTCCTCTATTGCGGCGTCTGCCACTCGGACCTGCACCAGGCCCGCAACGAATGGCGCAACACGATCTATCCGGTCGTGCCGGGCCATGAAATCGTCGGCCGCGTGACCGCGACCGGCTCGCAGGTATCGCGCTTCAAGGTCGGCGAGCTGGTCGGCGTCGGTTGCCTCGTCGATTCGTGCCGCACCTGCGCGAGCTGCGCCGACGGCCTCGAGCAGTATTGCGAGAACGGCTTCGTCGGCACCTACAACGGCCAGGATCGCGTGACGGGCGACATCACGTACGGCGGCTATTCGACGCAGCTCGTCGTCGACGAGGCGTTCGTGCTGCGCGTGCCGGAGACGCTCGACCCGGCCGGCGCCGCGCCGCTGCTGTGCGCGGGGATCACGACCTACTCGCCGCTGCGGCAGTGGAACGTCGGCCCCGGCAAGAAGGTCGGCATCGTCGGCCTCGGCGGGCTCGGTCACATGGGCGTGAAGCTGGCGCGTGCGATGGGCGCGCACGTCGTGCTGTTCACGACATCGCCGTCGAAGATCGACGACGGCAAGCGCGTCGGCGCGCACGAAGTCGTGATCTCGAAGGACGCAGCGCAGATGAACGCGCACCTAAACAGCTTCGACTTCATCCTGAACACGGTCGCCGCGCAGCACGACCTGAACCCGTTCCTGAACCTGCTGAAGCGCGACGGCACGATGACGCTCGTCGGCGCACCGGAGCACGACCATCCGTCGCCGCAGGTGTTCAACCTGATCTTCAAGCGCCGCCGCCTCGCGGGCTCGCTGATCGGCGGGATCGCGGAGACGCAGGAAATGCTCGACTTCTGCGCGCAGCACGGGATCACGTCGGATATCGAAACGATTCCGATGCAGCAGATCAACGCAGCCTACGAGCGGATGCTGAAGAGCGACGTGAAGTACCGGTTCGTGATCGACATGGCGTCGATCAAGCACTGAGCGTTGCCGGGCGGCATGCACGATCGCCGCGCCGAAGCAAAAACGAAACGGGCCGCATGTTCGACATGCGGCCCGTTCTGCATCCGGCGACCGGACGGTTCGATAGCTACGCGCATTGCGTAGCGCCGGCGGTCACTTCTTGTAGTCGTAGTCCACCGTCAGCGGCGCATGATCGCTGAACTTGATGTCCTTGAAGATCGACGTGCTCTTCGCGGTACCGGCCACGCCCGGCGTCGCGATCTGGTAGTCGATCCGCCACCCGACGTTCTTCGCGTACGCCTGGCCGCGGTTGCTCCACCACGTGTACTGCTCGGGGCGCTGGTCGAGCGTGCGGAACACGTCGACATAACCGACATCGTCGAACAGCTTCGTGAGCCACTCGCGTTCCTCCGGCAGGCAGCCCGAGTTCTTCTGGTTGCTCTTCCAGTTCTTGATGTCGATTTCCTTGTGGACGATGTTCACGTCGCCGCACAGGATCACTTCGCGCTTCTTCTTGAGCTGGGCGAGGTGCGGCATGAACTCGTCCATGAAGCGGTACTTCGCCTGCTGGCGCTCTTCGCCGCTCGAGCCGGACGGCACGTACACCGACACGACCGACAGCTTGCCGTAGCGCGCCTCGACGTAGCGCCCCTCGGAATCGAATTCGCTGCTTCCGAAACCGATGATCACGTCGTCGGGCTCGTGGCGGCTGTACACGCCCGCGCCGCTGTAGCCCTTCTTCTCGGCGTGGTGGAAATAGCTCCTGAAGCCGTGCGGCTCGACGAATTCGGTCGGCAGGTCGTCGGCCGATACCTTGATTTCCTGCACGCACACGCAATCGGCGTTCTGCTCGCCGAGCCAGTCGAAGAAGCCCTTCTTCGCGGCGGAGCGGATGCCGTTCAGGTTGGCGGTAATCACTCGCATCATGTCGGGTTCCGTTCAGTTCGATGTTTTACAGGGTGGCAGCTTAGCGGATCTTCACGCCTTCGAGCTCGGGCTTCGGCGGCGGGAATTCCAGCTTCATGTCGGTCATCGTGCGCAGCAGCAGCTCGGCGATCATCACGTTGCGATGCGTCTTCGAGTCCGCCGGGATCACGTACCACGGCGCATGCTCGGCCGACGTCGCGGCGAGCGCGTCGCGGTACGCGGACTGGTACGCGTCCCAGTGCTTGCGCGCGTCGAGATCGGAGATGTCGAACTTCCAGTGCTTGGTCGGATCGTCGATGCGCGCCTGCAGCCGCGCGCGCTGCTCGTCCTTCGAGATGTGCAGGAAGCACTTGATGATCGTCGTGCCGTTCTCGGAGAGCATTGTCTCGAAATCGCGGATCTGCCGGTAGCGGCGCTCGCATTCCTTGCTGTCGATCGTGTCGAGCACGCGCGGCACGAGCACGTCTTCATAGTGGCTGCGATTGAAGATCGCGAGCTCGCCCGCGGCCGGCACCTGCGCGTGCACGCGCCACAGGAAATCGTGCACGGCTTCGATCGGCGTCGGCGCCTTGAACGACACGACGCGCAGGCCGAGCGGATCGACCTCGCGGAACACCGCGCGCACGGTGCCGTCCTTGCCGCTGGTATCCATCCCCTGCAGCACGAGCAGCACGCGCTTCTGCTGCTGCGTGTGCAGGCGCTCCTGCTGCACGTCGAGTTCGATCGACACGGCCGACAGCCGTTCGCGATCGGCATCCTTCGAACCGGACGAGAACGGCTTCGCGGCCGGGTCGAACGCATCGAGCTTGAATGCGGCGGCTTCCTTCTCGCGCGTGCTGTACGGCACGCGGAAATCGTCGAGCGACGGTTGTTTCGCCATTCGTTCCTCCGTTGGGCGGTGTGATGCATACGATAACGCATCCACCAAACGCGACGGGCCGCCCCGAACAGGTTCGGGGCGGCCCGTCGTCAAGCGCGGCTCACGCGCGCGATCATGTTCAGCCGAGCTTCTTCTTCAGCAGTTCGTTGACCTGCTGCGGATTGGCCTTGCCCTTCGTCGCCTTCATCGCCTGGCCGATCAGCGCGTTGAACGCCTTTTCCTTGCCCGCGCGGAATTCCTCGACCGACTTCGCGTTCGCCGCGAGCACCTCGTCGATGATCGCTTCCAGCGCGCCGGTGTCGGAGATCTGCTTCAGCCCCTTCGCGTCGATGATGCGGTCGGCCGCGCCTTCGTCGTCCGCCTTCTCGTCCCAGATCGTCGAGAAGATTTCCTTCGCGATCTTGTTCGAGATCGTGCCGTCGGCGATGCGCTGCAGCACAAGTGCAAGCTGGGCCGCCGACACCGGAATCGCGTCGATCTCGATGCCGTCGCGGTTCAGCTGCGACGACACGTCGCCCATCAGCCAGTTCGCGGCGATCTTCGCGTTCGCCGCGCCGGCCTTCGCGACCACGGCCTCGAAATACGCGGCCATCGCCTTGCTCGACGTCAGCACGCCCGCGTCGTACGCGGACACGCCATACTGCTCGACGAAGCGCTGCTGCATCGCGGCCGGCAGTTCGGGCATCCCGGACTGCACGCGCTCGATCCAGTCCTGGCCGATCACGAGCGGCATCAGGTCGGGGTCGGGGAAGTAGCGGTAGTCGTGCGCGTCTTCCTTGCTGCGCATCGAACGCGTCTCGCGCTTGTCCGGGTCATAGAGCCGGGTTTCCTGCACGACTTCGCCGCCGTCCTCGATCAGCTCGATCTGGCGGCGCACTTCGTAGTTGATCGCTTCCTCGAGGAACCGGAACGAGTTCAGGTTCTTGATTTCCGCGCGCGTGCCGAACTTCTCCTGGCCGACCGGGCGCACCGACACGTTCGCGTCGCACCGGAACGAGCCTTCCTGCATGTTGCCGTCGCAGATGCCGAGCCATACGACAAGCGCGTGCAGCGCCTTCGCATAGGCCACGGCTTCGGCCGCGCTGCGCATTTCCGGTTCGGTGACGATCTCGAGCAGCGGCGTGCCGGCGCGGTTCAGGTCGATCCCCGTCATCCCGGCGAAGTCTTCATGCAGCGACTTGCCCGCATCTTCCTCGAGGTGCGCGCGGGTCAGGTTGACCGTCTTCTCGTACGCTTCCTTGCCGGCCTTTTCGTTGGCGGGCACCTGGATCGTGATCTGGCCGCCCTGCACGACCGGAATCTCGTACTGGCTGATCTGATAGCCCTTCGGCAGATCGGGGTAGAAATAATTCTTGCGCGCGAAGATGCTGCGCGGCGCGATGGTCGAGCCGATCGCGAGACCGAAGCGGATCGCGCGTTCGACCGCGCCGCGGTTCAGCACCGGCAGCACGCCCGGCAGCGCCAGGTCCACCGGGCAGGCCTGCGTGTTCGGCTCAGCGCCGAACTGCGTCGACGCGCCCGAGAAAATCTTGGAGACGGTCGACAGTTGCGCGTGCGTCTCGAGACCGATAACGACTTCCCATTGAGTCATGGTGCTTATACTCCCGCCGGAACTTGCTTGTGCCAGTCGGTCGCGCGCTGGAACGCGTCGGCGACCTGCAGCATCCGGGCTTCGTTGAAATAGTTGCCGATGATCTGCAGGCCGACCGGGCGCTTCGCGTTCGCGCCCACGCCGAAGCCGCACGGCACGCTCATGCCGGGCAGACCGGCGAGGCTCACCGACAGCGTGTAGATATCCGCGAGATACATCTGCACCGGATCGTCGCCCTTCGCGCCGAGATCCCATGCGACCGTTGGCGATGCCGGGCCCATGATCACGTCGCAGGACTCGAACGCTTCCTGGAAATCCTGCGCGATGATGCGGCGGATCTTCTGCGCCTGCAGGTAGTACGCGTCGTAGTAGCCGTGCGACAGCACGTACGCGCCGACGAGAATCCGGCGCTTCACCTCGGGGCCGAAGCCTTCGGCGCGCGACTTCTTGTACATGTCGAGCAGGTCGCCGTACTGCGCGGCGCGATGGCCGAAGCGCACGCCGTCGAAACGCGACAGGTTCGACGACGCCTCGGCCGGCGCGATCACGTAGTACACGGGGATCGACAGTTCCGTCTTCGGCAGCGATACGGGCACGAGCGTCGCGCCGAGCGCTTCATATTGCTTCAGTGCCGCGTCGATCGCCGCGCGCACGTCGTCGGCGAGACCGTCGCCGAAATACTCGTTCGGCAAGCCGATGCGCAGGCCCGCGAGCGGCTTGCCCGCATCGTTGCCGGCCGCCCACGGCTGGCCGAGGTGGCGCGTGAAATCCTCGTCGTCGCGCTCGAGGCTCGTCGAGTCGCGCTCGTCGAAACCGGCCATCGCGTTGAGCAGCAGCGCGCAGTCGGACGCGCTCTGCGCCATCGGGCCGCCCTGGTCGAGCGACGACGCGAACGCGATCATCCCGTAGCGCGACACACGGCCGTAAGTCGGCTTGATGCCCGTCACGCCCGCGAACGACGCGGGCTGGCGGATCGAGCCGCCGGTGTCGGTGCCGGTCGCGGCCGGCGCGAGGCGCGCGGCGACGGCAGCCGAGCTGCCGCCCGAGCTGCCGCCCGGCACCGCGTTCGTGTCCCACGGGTTCTTCACCGCGCCGAACGCCGAATTCTCGTTCGACGAGCCCATCGCGAACTCGTCCATGTTGGTCTTGCCGAGCGTGACCATGCCGGCCGCCTGCAGGCGGGCGACGACGGTCGCGTCGAACGGGCTTTCATAGTTTGCGAGCATCTTCGAGCCGGCGGTCGAGCGCCAGCCGCGCGTGACGAACACATCCTTGTGCGCGATCGGCAGGCCGGTCAGCGCGCCGCCCGCGCCGCGCGCGAGTTCGGCATCGGCGGCTTTCGCCTGCGCGAGGGTCAGATCGGCGTCGACGTGGACGAACGCGTTCAGGCCGCGCGCGGCGTCGATCCGTTTCAGGTAGTGCTGCGCGAGCTCGACGGCCGAGCATTCCTTGGCGGCGAGCGCGGCGCGCAGTTCGGTCAGGCTTTTTGCGTGCATTGAGTGGTTTTCCTGGGAATTCTGGGTGGCGCGCGGCGCTGGCCGGCGCGCTTGTCGTCGAATGCTTACTCGATCACCTTCGGCACGAGATAGAGACCGTCCTGGACGGCCGGCGCCGGGCGCTGGTTGTCGTCGCGATGGACGATTTCCGTCACGGCGTCGTCGCGCAGGCGCTGCGCGACTTCCTGGATCTGTTCGATCGGGTGGGCGAGCGGCGCGATGCCGGCGGTGTCGACCGCCTGCATCTGCTCGACGAGGCCGAAGAATTCATTGAGCTGGCCGAGCATGTGCTCGGCGTCGGCGTCGGCCATTTCGAGTCGCGCCAGGTGCGCGATGCGTTTCACATCGGTCAGGGTCAGGGCCATGCGATCACCGGAAAAAACAAGGCTGCGCAGCGCATTGAAAGCAGCGCTGCTGCGGGGGGTTGGAGGGTGCGATCCCACCCTCAAAAATCGGGACCGAAGCGGCAAAAATACCGCCCGTTTCGATTCAAATACCGTGAAATTATAAGGTATCATTACGCGTTCGACCCAAACCCGGCAGCCTTTTCCCGCACCGTTTCGCCCCACTTCGGCAAGCCGTGCGTGCTTCGTGCGATCCCCGGTAGACATCACTCGCAGCTTCGTGCGCCGCGGCGGCCGCTTCCGCCACGCTTCCCGAGGCTGTTATTTTTTCCGCTGCCCGCCCTCAGCGTTCGCTATGCAGGGCCGGCCCAGAGCGAAACAGGATTCTGAATGTTCGGTTTTTTGCGCAGCTACTTCTCCAACGATCTCGCGATCGATCTCGGCACCGCAAACACCCTGATCTACATGCGCGGCAAGGGCATCGTGCTCGATGAACCGTCCGTCGTGTCGATTCGTCAGGAAGGCGGCCCCAACGGCAAGAAGACGATCCAGGCGGTCGGCAAGGAAGCCAAGCAGATGCTCGGCAAGGTGCCGGGCAACATCGAGGCGATTCGCCCGATGAAGGACGGCGTGATTGCCGACTTCACCGTCACCGAGCAGATGATCAAGCAGTTCATCAAGACGGCGCACGAGTCGCGCATGTTCTCGCCGTCGCCGCGCATCATCATCTGCGTGCCGTGCGGTTCGACCCAGGTCGAGCGCCGCGCGATCAAGGAAGCCGCGCACGGCGCCGGCGCATCGCAGGTCTACCTGATCGAGGAGCCGATGGCGGCCGCGATCGGCGCGGGCCTGCCTGTATCGGAAGCCACCGGCTCGATGGTCGTCGACATCGGCGGCGGCACGACGGAAGTCGGCGTGATCTCGCTCGGCGGCATCGTGTACAAGGGCTCGGTGCGCGTCGGCGGCGACAAGTTCGACGAAGCGATCGTCAACTACATCCGCCGCAACTACGGGATGCTGATCGGCGAACAAACGGCCGAGGCGATCAAGAAGGAAATCGGCTCCGCGTTCCCGGGCTCCGAAGTCAAGGAAATGGAAGTGAAGGGCCGCAACCTGTCGGAAGGCATTCCGCGCAGCTTCACGATCTCCAGCAACGAAATCCTCGAAGCGCTGACCGATCCGCTGAACCAGATCGTGTCGTCGGTGAAGATCGCGCTCGAACAGACGCCGCCGGAACTCGGCGCCGACATCGCCGAACGCGGGATGATGCTGACGGGCGGCGGCGCGCTGCTGCGCGATCTCGACCGCCTGCTCGCCGAAGAAACCGGCCTGCCGGTGCTCGTCGCGGAAGATCCGCTCACCTGCGTCGTGCGCGGTTCGGGCATGGCGCTCGAGCGCATGGACAAGCTGGGCAGCATCTTCTCGTACGAGTGATCGTCTAAGCTGTTTCGTTGATATGACGCACCCGCGGCGTGGCCGGATCGCTCGTTTAGAACGAACCGCCACGCCGTTTGCGCGTCTGAGCATCATTTAACCGATCACACGCGCCCGGCGCCGACCATGGAATACAGTCCGCCGCCCCTCTTCAAGCAAGGTCCGCCCGCGCTCGCGCGGCTCATCTTCTTCGTTGCCCTCGCCATCGCGCTCCTCGTGTCGGACGCGCGCTTCAGCACGCTCGAAATCCTGCGCGGCGTGCTCGGCACCGTGCTCTATCCGCTGCAGCGCGCGGCGCTCGTGCCGCGCGACCTGTTCATGGGCGCGGCCGACATCGCCGTCACCGGCTCGTCGCTGCGCCACGAGAACGACGACCTCCGCAAACGCAACCTGCAACTGTCGACGCAAGCCAACCAGGCCGCCGTGCTCGCGCAGGAAAACATGCACCTGCGCGCGGTGCTCGAGCTGCGCCAGCACATCGCGACGCAATCGACGCCGGTCGAGATCCAGTACGACACGAGCGATCCGTTCACGCAGAAGATCGTGGTCGGGCAAGGTTCGCAGCAGGGCATCCAGAACGGCGCGCCCGTGGTCAGCGAGGACGGCGTGGTCGGCCAGGTCACGCGTGTGTTCCCGCTGCAGTCCGAAGTCACGCTGGTCACCGACCGCGATCTCGCGATTCCGGTGCAGGTGCTGCGCACCGGACTGCGCAGCGTGATCTACGGCACGCCGAAGGGCGATTCGCTCGACCTGCGCTTCGTGCCGACGAGCGCGGATCTCGTCGTCGGCGACGAGCTCGTCACGAGCGGCCTCGACGGCGTCTATCCGCCCGGCCTGCCGGTCGCGAAGGTCGCGCGCGTCGACAAGCTCGCCGATACCGCATTCGCACGCGTGACGTGCGCGCCGGTCGCGGCCGTGCGCGGCGCGCGCCAGATGCTCGTGCTGCATTACCAGAACGACATCCCGCCGCGCCCGGTCGAGCTCGAACCGGCCGCCGACAAGAACGCGAAGGGCGGCAAGAAGGGCGCGAAAGCCGCCGCGAAGGGCGAGAAAGCCGACAAGGCCGACGCGAACGCAAAGCCGGCCGCCGCCGCCCAGCCCGGCGCGAAGCCCGCGCCGGCTGCGCCCGCCACTCCCGGCAAGCCCGACGCCGCGCCCGCGAAGCCCTCGGCCGGGCAACCAGGAGCCCAGCGATGAACCGCCCGCAATACATCCTGCAGCCGGTCAATCCGTACTTCATCGTCTTCAGCCTCGCCGCCGCGTTCCTGCTGAACCTGATGCCGTGGGGCCGCCTGCCCGGCGTGCCCGACTTCGTCGCGCTCGTGCTGCTGTTCTGGAACATCCACCAGCCGCGCAAGGTCGGGATGGGCGTCGCGTTCGCGCTCGGCATCCTGATGGACGTGCATGACGCGGGGCTGCTCGGCGAGCACGCGCTCGCCTATACGCTGCTGTCGTACGGTGCGATCACGATCCACCGCCGCGTGCTGTGGATGCCGATCGGCGTGCAGGTGCTGTATGTCACGCCGCTGCTCGTCGTCGCGCAGCTCGTGCCGTTCGTGATCCGTCTCTTGATGGGCGCCGCGTTCCCGGGCTGGCGCTACCTGGTCGACGGCTTCGTCGAAGCCGCGCTGTGGCCGATCGCGAGCCACCTGCTGCTGATGCCGCAACGTCGCCCGGTCGATCCGGACGACACGCGCCCCATCTGAGCCGGACGACCGTGAATACCCGCCGCCCCCAAACCCGCCGCGCGCCGCGCTCCGGGGCGGCACCTCGCCCGCCCGCGCGCGGGTCGGATAGACGCTCAACCGCATGACCGAATTCAACGACACCCAACAGCAGCTCTCGAAGTTCCGCCTGCGCGTCGCGGCGGCGGGCGTGTTCGTGTTCGTCTGCTTCGGGCTGCTCGCGAGCCGCTTCTTCTACCTGCAGCTGATGCAGCACGGCAAATACGCGCTGCAGGCAGAGGAAAACCGCATCTCGGTTGCGCCAATCGTGCCGAACCGCGGGATCATCACCGACCGCAACGGCGTGATCCTCGCGAAGAACTATTCGGCGTACACGCTCGAGATCACGCCGTCGAAGCTCGACGACACGCTCGACAACACGATCGACAAGCTGTCCGAGATCATCCCGATCGACGCACGCGACCGCCGCCGCTTCAAGAAGCTGCAGGAAGACTCGAAGAACTTCGAGAGCCTGCCGATCCGCACGCGGCTCACCGACGCGGAAGTCGCGCGCTTCACCGCGCAGCGCTTCCGCTTCCCCGGCGTCGACGTGCGCGCGCGGCTGTTCCGCCAATATCCGCTCGGCACGACGGCCGCGCACGTGATCGGCTACATCGGCCGGATCTCGAAGCGCGACCAGGATCGCATCGACGCGATGAGCGACGACAACGACAGCGACCAGGAAAACTACGATCCGCGCCGCGACGCGAACAACTACAAGGGCACCGACTACATCGGCAAGATCGGCGTCGAGCAGAGCTACGAGACCGAGCTGCACGGGCTGACCGGCTTCGAGGAAGTCGAGGTGACGGCCGGCGGCCGGCCCGTGCGCACGCTGTCGCGCACGCAGGCGACGCCCGGCAACAACCTCGTGCTGTCGCTCGACATCGGGTTGCAGCAGGTTGCCGAGCAGGCGTTCGCCGGCAAGCGCGGCGCGCTCGTCGCGATCGAGCCGAAGACGGGCGACGTGCTCGCATTCGTGTCGTCGCCGAGCTTCGACCCGAATTCGTTCGTCGACGGCATCGACCAGCAGACCTGGGACGAGCTGAACAACTCGACCGACAAGCCGCTCCTGAACCGCCCGCTGCACGGCACCTACCCGCCCGGCTCGACGTACAAGCCGTTCATGGCGCTCGCGGGCCTGACGCTCGGCAAGCGCTCGCCGGGCTGGGGGTTCCAGGATCCCGGCTACTTCACGTTCGGCGGCCACACGTTCCGCAACGACGTGCGCTCGGGCCAGGGCTGGGTCGACATGAACAAGGCGATCATGGTGTCGAACGACACCTACTTCTACATGCTCGCGCGCGACCTCGGCGTGAACGCGATCGCGAACTTCATGAAGCCGTTCGGCTTCGGCCAGATCACCGGGATCGACATCCAGGGCGAGGCGCGCGGGATCCTGCCGTCGACCGACTGGAAGAAGAAGGCGTTCAAGAAGGCCGCGCAGCAGAAGTGGTTCGACGGCGAGACGATCAGCCTCGGGATCGGCCAGGGCTACAACTCGTTCACGATCCTGCAGCTCGCGCACGCAACCGCGACGCTCGCGAACAACGGCGTCGTGATGAAGCCCCACCTCGTGAAGGAAGTCGAGGATCCGATCACGCGCGGGCGCCGCCTGACCGTGCCGAAGGAAAGCGAAACGATCCCGCTCAAGCAGGCCGACATCGACGTCGTGAAGCGCGGGATGGAGAACGTGATCGAGAACCCGTCCGGCACCGCGTACAAGGTGTTCCGCGGCGCGCCGTATCTCGCCGCCGGCAAGACCGGTACCGCTCAGGTGTTCTCGCTGCAGGGCTCCAACTACAAGGGCCACCTGCTCGCCGAGCATCTGCGCGACCACGCGCTGTTCATCGCGTACGCGCCGGTCGACCATCCGCAGATCGCCTTGGCGCTGGTCGTCGAGAACGGCGGCTGGGGCGCGCAGGCCGCGGGCCCGATCGCGCGCCGCGTGCTCGACTTCTTCCTCGTCGAGCGCCAGAACCCGCAGAACGAAGCCGCGGCCGTGGCTGCCGCGGCGTCGGCGACCGAACCCGTGAATGCACCGGTGATCGGCGATGCGAACAAGCCCGCCGCCGTCGCGGCCGGCTTCAAGGCGCTGCCGCAGCCCGTCGTGCCGACCGCGGCCAGCGCGGCGGATGCGGCATCGGCCGCGTCGGCGCCCGATGCGTCGGGTGCGGCCGGTACAAACGCAGCGCAGCCGGCCAACGCGAGCGCCGCGGCGCCGATGGCCGCGAGC
>NZ_JBFPFS010000045.1:0-55275 GCF_047978125.1 Burkholderia sp. LFS061
CGCGCGAGCAGCCACGCGCCGCGCCCGGTCGGCGCGGCGGACAGGCGCGCCGCATAACCGAGCGCCGCGAGCGTCGCGCGCACCTGGCGGCACAGCGACGGCAGGCCGCCGAACAGGCGCAGGCTCGGGCCGACGTCGACGATCAGCGTGGCTTCGTCGTCGAGCGCGACGCACGGCGAGAAGCGCAGCAACGCGAGCGCGACCGCGCGCTGCGCATCGGCCTCGCGCGCGGGATCGCGTTCGACGAGCTGCGTCCCGGGCGCGAGCGTCAGCACGCCGCCGCGCTTCATGCCCGCGCGCACGCCTTGCCGGCGCGCGGCCGCATCGGCGATCAGCACGACGCCCTGCTCGAGCACCGCGCAGCCGGCGCCGCCGGCCGCTGCGTCAGACGGCTGCGGGGCGCACACGTCGAGCGGCAGGCGCGGCAGATGGATGCCGAGCAAGACGCGCATAACGACTCTCCACGATGGGCGACGGCAGGTCGAGCACGAGCGGCTCGCCGCGCGCGGGCCCGCGACGCTTGACGATATCGAGCGACACGCCGCCCGGCACGGGATGCAGCGCGACGCGCAGCACGGCCGGCGACGGCTGCCGCGCGGCCGACAGCGGGCGCAGCATCACGAACAGCGTGTCACCCGTGCGCGCGGCCGCGAGATGCAGGCGCCGCAGCGCATCGGGCCGCGCGTCCTGCCAGAGCAGCAGCGCGCCGCAACAGCCGGTCCTGAGCGCCTGCTCGGCGGCCCACAATGCATCCGTGCGGCTGCCGGCGCGCAGCCACAGCAGCGCGTCGGCCGGCACGCCGAGACTGGCGAGCGCGGTCGCATGCGGCGATTGCGGCGGCGCGACGAGCGCGAGCGGACGCCGGGCGCTGACGGTGCGTGCGAGCGCGGGCGCGAGCAGCCGCATCTCGCCGCAGCCCGGCTGCGCGGCCAGCAGTTCGACGAGCCCGCCGACCGGCCAGCCGCCGCCCGGCAGCTCGGCGGACAGCGGCGCGAAGCCGGTATCGATCGTGCGCGGGCCGCCGCGCGCGAGCTGCGAGCCGCGCCAGAGCGTTATTCCCCCCGAGCCGGAATGCATACTTGCGTCGAGCAACGTATCGATGGACCGAGCCCGTTCGTCAGCGGGCCGGATCTGGCTGGGATGGAGAAGAACGGTAGTCACGATCGATCGCTCACCAATACTGTATATATATACAGTATTCTAGCTGAAAATCTCCAAGGCGCGAGAGAGGCGACGATAGGAATTCAGGGCGATATCCAGAGCGTCCTGGCTCGCCGAGCATGCGCGCTCGGGCAGAGCTGACGTCAATAGTCAGCTCTAAGCCACGGGCGCGCCGATGAAGGTCGCACGGAACTGCCGCCATGCCAGTATCACTTGGCAGTCGTGCCGTCTACCCACGTATAGCCGAGATTCGTAATGCCGGTGATCAGGCTCTGGAAGTCCTGGTACGCCGGCAATCCGAGATCGGGTTCAAGCCAGTATGGATGGAAGAAGAAGGACGCGAAACCGTCCCGCACCGCCAAACCGTATTGCGCATTGGTCACGAGTTGCTGCCATGTGTATGCGATACACGAGAATTGGTCGACATTGCAGATGTTGTACTGGATGCTGCCCAGGTTCTCCGGAACGATCCGCTGTCCGTAGTAATCGGAGTTGATGATGTACGGAAAGAACTGCCCGGCCGAAAAGTCCTGGTTGGGCGCCCCCGTTCCGATTTGAGGATTGGTCGCGGTGTAGTAGACGGCCCGCTGGAACGTCGTCGGGAACGTGAGGGCGGTGGCCGCCGCTGCCAACGGCGACACCTGGTACTGCGGCGCAGCCCAGCCGACGATCTTGTAGCCGTTGGTCGTGAACTCGAGGATGCCCTCGGCCATCCTGCCTGCCGCCCATTGAACGGAATCCTCATCGACGGGACGGTTCTGGACCGCATACCAGAACTCATAGTCGCTGCCGCTGACCGCGGTGAGAAGATTCGGCGTCGAATCGTACTGGTGCGTAAGGCCGTGCACCACGATCGAACCGCCGCGCGCGACCGCGTAGTTCAGCGAACTCCTGAGGCCCGTTGCCTGCGCAAGATGGATCGTCTCCGGGACGCCGCCGGTGTAATAGCCGTTCGGATCCGTATACACGGGGATGGTGGCCATCGTGAACGGAATCCTCTTGAAGTACAGGTAGTCCGTGAGCTTTTTCATCGAACTCGTCGTTGTATATGCGTCGAGATCCTCCAGACGTACGAGAGCACGGTGATTCACCGGTGCATTGGTCTGCAGTATGTCGTGCAGGATGTCGCATATCACCAGATACCGATCCGTCGGGCCGATGTAGGAAAACGGCATATCCGCGAAATACCAGAACTTGCCCGAGCGCATGACGTATGGCGTGGTCGCCCCGCTCTTGCTGTTCTTGATGGTGACGAGTGCCTGCGCCTTGGTGGCATCGACGATCTGGGTCAGCCCGATATCCGGGTCCGCACTGATGGCGCCGGTTGACGCGTTATACGCGTAGTACTTGACCATCGGCAGGTTCTTGTACGTGACCGTGTCGTAGAAGCCGGGATTGGGATTGCTCGACGAAGGCGGCGCGTTCAACCCGGCAATGCCGAGAAAGCTGAACCCGAAGGTCTGGTTGAAGGTGTAGGCCGTGTTCCATGCAAGCTGCCACAAGTTGTATTTGAACCAGACCACGGTCTTCGTGGTGGTCATCACGTCGCTCATGAACGCCGTCGGAATCGGGTTGTTGTAGTAATCGCCGATGTAGAACGTGACGTCGTGGTTCGTGACCATGCCGGACGTGTAGTTCTGTATCGGAACCAGATCGACCGTCGCGTTGAAATGGCCAAGCAGGTTTCTCAACATGATGCTGTACATCAGGCCGAGCTTCGAATACGGGTCGTTGGCCGGGTTATCGTATAGCACGAGCGTACGTGCCGTGGTGACCTGCGCGTGCGCCGTGCCCGGCAACGTCATTTGCGCGAGTCCGGCAAGCAGGGCGATGACAAGCAAGATCTTTTTCATGGCCGTTTCTCCCTAGTCGCGTTGCACGTTGCCACCGGCTTTCTTGACGGACTTCAAGTTGAACTTGGGGCGCCCCGTCTCCTTGTATGCCTTCTCCCATTCCTCGTCGGACATACCCGGCTTCACCTTGACCTGGGCGGAACCGTTGGGTAACGGAGGCGGCTTGATCTTTACCGCAGACGAATTGCCCTTCTCCTGCGCATTTGCATCCTGAACAGCGACGGCGAAGGCGAGCGCGGAGATTAATGTGACGAGTGATCCAACGGTGCTCAGTCCGTTCTGAAAATATCGATTGCGATGAGAAATCATGATTTTCATCCTTTGATATGCAAAATAAATTCATCTCGTTAACGAAACGAGCACGGCTGGTGCCATTTAATAATCAGGGCGTTATGTCGTTATTTTTTCCTGCGCACTTGATGCCAGACAAAAATACAGGACGGGATTGTTTTTCTTTCAAGCTAGAAACGTACCATCGGTCGCAAATGGGCGCGGGATCAGGGCGCCGAAATCGGCACACCATGGCAATCCAAAATTGTTTAGAAAAAACGTTTCAGGTGTGCAACGTATCCGCTTTCGAGGCTGTCATCTGACAAACAAGTGAAGCCTGTTCGGACGATTCAGGGAAAACCAGTTCCCTCAACGCTTTGCGCATGGTGACGCGGCAATCGACTCGTATGGCTCGAACATGTCTTGGCGACTGGAGAGGCCGGTGATCGCCGGATTCGCGTGACGATTCCCCCGACGGCGGCAGCCGGGGCGCGGCAGCGGGTCCGCAAATCATGTTTCGTCAGATCAATCGATCATGCGTTTCAGCACTGAAACGTTTGGCTCGAATTCGGTGGGTCGATCTTGTGCGACGCCCCGCAGACGCCCGGACGGTCAAGGGCGGCGCGGCAATGGCGCGCGACTTGCTTTATGACCTGCGTATTGAAACGACTGAAACGACGGTGCGCAGGGAGCGCTGCGGGGAGCTGGATCGAGAGCGGATGCAAGCATTAATGGTGCAGGATCCATCCCGGCGGGAGACGGAAGTATGCGAGGTAAATACCAACTTTCAAAAGTCACCCACTGAACACGTTTCATCTTTAAGGATATTACGTGATCGCATCGAGAAAACTCCAGGCTGACGGAGCCTTTTTCGAGTGACAGGATTTTTTTGCGGCGCAAGCCGCGAAGTGGGAGTGACGGGGTCGACGAGGACGGGCAGATATTCGTCCTTCGTTGGTGCAAGGGAGAAGAATTGCATACAATATAAAATCGCGGGGAAATGATGGATAACACAATATGGATTGCATATTTATATGCACTTAACATTATCACCATTCTGACCGCGATCGTCATTCTGGTAAGCACACTGGATGACCTTACGCTCGACGCTTGTTATTGGTCATTCGAAATCGGGCGATTTCTGCGTCACGAAAAAACACAGACTATCGATATCGGCATGCTGCGCGCCGAGGAAGAACGCTATCTGGCGCTCATGGTTCCGGCGTGGAAAGAGTATGACGTGATCGCCAAAATGATTGAAAACACATTGGCGACCATGGAGTACGAGCGATATGTCATCTTCGTCGGCACCTATCACAACGACGCCGAAACCACGGCGGAGGTCGAGCGCATGGTCCGCCGTTATCCGGGCAGGGTGACGCGCGCAACGGTCATGAACGATGGGCCGACCTGCAAGGCAGACTGCCTGAACTGGATCATCGAAGCGATCCTGCGCTACGAAGAAACGCATCATATTCAGTTCGCGGGCGTCGTGATGCACGACTGCGAAGATGTCATTCACCCGATTGAACTCAAATACCTCAGTCATGCGATTGCGGATAGCGACCTGGTCCAGCTCCCCGTTCTGTCATTGCCGCGGAAATGGAACGAGTTTGTGGCCGGATGCTACATGGACGACTTCAGCGAAACGCACCAGAAGGACGTACCGGCGCGAGCCCGTCTGACCGGCGTCGTCCCCGGCGCGGGCGTTGCATCCTGCTACAGCAGGCGCGCCATCGAAGCGGCGATGAAGGAGAGCGGCGGCTGTCCGTTCAACACCAGCTCGCTGACCGAGGACTACGACTTCAGCTTTCGGTTGAGAGACCTGGGCATGAAGGAAACCTTTGCCCGCTTTCCGCTTTCGGATATCCCGCAGGATGCAGGGGCCAAGCCCGCAAAGGGCGGAGCCGCCAATCGAAACCTGCTGGCCACCCGAGAATATTTTCCGAAGACATTTCGCACCGCATATCGACAGCGTGCGCGCTGGATCCTCGGCATCGCCTTTCAGGGGTGGGAGCAACTCGGCTGGAAGGGCGATTTCCTCACCCGCTACATGTTCTTCCACGACCGCAAGGGTATCGTCACCTCACTTTTTTCAGTGATTGCTTACGGTGTACTAATCAATTTCGTAGCGCTTGCCGCCCTTCAGAAATTAGGTCATGTCGTCCCCGTCAGCGCCCCTCTCGTCACGGCGAGCGAATGGATAGCCCCGCTGCTCTGGGTGAACACCGTCATGCTGTTTGCCCGCGCCGGGCAGCGCTACTACTTTGTCAGCAAGCTGAACGGTCCGGTCCAGGGGCTGCTCTCGATTCCGAGAATGTTCGTCAACAACCTGATCAATTTCTACGCGGTTTGCCGGGCGTGGCGCATCTATCTCGGCCACCTCGCAAGCGGCAAGCCGATCGCATGGGACAAGACCAGTCATACCTACCTGTCGAACGAACAGCTCGGGAAAGTCCGCCACAAGATTGGCGAGATCCTCGTCGGCTGGGGCGTGGTCTCACTGGAGCAATTGCAGGCAGGCCTGGAGAGGCAGCTGACATGCGGCAAGCGGCTGGGCGAACTGTTGATCGAAGGTAGCGCGATCTCCACCGAATCGCTGGCGGATGCGATCGCAGAACAAGCGGAACTCCCGCGGGTAAGCCTGGGCAATGTGGCGGTCGGCCACTTCGCGGATTCGCTGGCATTCGAACTGCAGTACACGTATCGGGCTATCCCGTTTTCGACCGCAGACGACGGAACGTTGAACGTGGCGGTCGGGCGGCCGCTCACGCAAGACGAACAGGATATCGTGCGACGCGGCGCCAAGACGAACGTTGCGTATTTCATTGCCTGCGATACGGAGATTGCGGCCGAACTCGCCCGACACTCGCGCTTCGTCGAACTCGCGCGAGTGCGTGACGGCGACGATGCAACGTCGCAGGTTTCTCCAATGCAAAAGCCGTCGGGAGAACAGGCATGAAACGCTCCAGACTCCCGATCGCTGTTGGCCTCAAGCGCTGCGCGCGATTGAGTGCATTGGCGATCGCCGTATCGTTGGCCTGGCAAGCCCCCGTACACGCCACGCAGCCGCTCGCTCCCAAGGCTTATCGGCTCGCCGATGGCGCATACAAGGCAATCAGTGCCGGCGACCTGCCCCGCGCGGAAGAGTATGCACAGCGCGCCCTCAAGATTCAGCCCGGAAGCGAACAGCTCGGGTTGCTGCTCCTCGATGTATTCAAGCGTGAAGGAAAAATCGACGAAGCGGACGCCATGACGGAATCGTTAAGCGTTCGTTTTCCGAAAAGCGCCGCGGTACGGGCCGAGCATGGCTACCTGGCGCAGCGGCAGGAGCGTTACGACGTGGCATGCAGCGATTTCTCGGCCGCCGTCGCGACAGGTAAATGGAGCAAGGAGCAGCAGCGCAACCTGCGTCTCGCATGGTCGGACAGTGCGCTCGCGGCGCATCGTCCGCATGAAGCCGGCGTTGCGCTGGCGCCGCTGGCAGATGAGAAATCGGCCGCGATTCAGTTGCGTATCGCGCAGTTGAGCTTGATGTCGGGCGATCGCGAAAGCGCGATCCGCGTGGCGGATCTTGCCGCCCGCGACGCGACGACGGACGCCGAGCGGAAGATGGCCGCGTCGATCGTGACGCAGGCCCAGCAACCCGAGCAGGCGCCACAAATACCGGTGGACGATACCGCGACACAGAAGTTGCAGCAGGCCTATGACCTGCTGCGAGAACACAAGGATCGCGAGGCGCTCGACGCATTCCAGGAGGGTTTCGACGGCGGAGCCGGCAACGCGATGAACTACGCGGACGCAGGCTATGCCGCCAAGCGTATCGGCTTGAACCAGCAGTCCGTCGAGCTGTTCGAGCACAGTCTCGACGCCGATGAAAACGAACACAAGTTCGATGCGCAGCACAAGTTCGGCTATCGGCGAGAAGTCGAGCAACTTCAGCGCACCTGGGGCTTCGTGCTGAGCGCGCCCTACCAGTCGGCCGCGTTCGGCCCGCAAGGCACCATCAGCGTGTTGCAGCCGGGTATCGAAGCGTACTGGCAGCCACCGAAGATCGGCTACCAGAACGGACGCATTCTCCAGTTCTTCGTGCGCGGATACGGCACGGCATACGACGGAAGCGGCAACGTGACCGGCATGCCGACCGTGCAGGGTTCGGTGGGGGTTCGCTACAAGCCGATACCCGACCAGAACGTGGTGATGACCGCCGAGCGGCTTTTCCACGTCGGCAGCCTGTCGATGACGGACTGGCTGATGCGCCTGGGCTATTCGTCGGAAGCGGGGACCGACCTGCGGGTCACCGAACCGAGCTGGCGTAGCTGGCAGGCCTATGTCGAAGGTGCGTACTTCATCAAGGCAGGCCGATACATCATCTATTCGGAGTTGCGTTACGGGCACACCTGGCGTTTGACGGCGCTCAGCGATCGGCTGACCGTCTATCCGCATGCCGCGGTGGCCGGCGATCACGACAACCGCCAGCCGAACAAGACGGCGATCGGTGCGGGGCCCGGCATCCAGTTCCGGTACTGGTTTCGCGAAGGCAGGTATAGCGCGCCGGCAAGCTATCTGGATGTCACGGTGCAATACAGGTTTCCGTTGACGTCAGCGGTACGCGCACGTGGTCTCGTGGTACGCGCAACATTGTGGTTTTAACCTGCGACGCTGACGCTTACGCGCGGATGGCGCGATCAGTTGGGCGACTTAAGCGTGATGATCGTTTGACGCAGCAACTGGAAATACGAACTCGTCGAGTACGGGAGCATTTGTTCGACGTAGTTCCACCAGAAGAAGCCGCCGATGAAACGCGGGTCGTTCATGGTGTTGACCATCGGGTAATAGGTTTTGATCAGGTTCTGCTGCACCGACGCCGGCGCGGAGATATCCGACGTACCGATTTCGCCGAAGCCAACCTTCGCGTTCGGGAAAATGCTTTCCAGCGCCGCGAAATCGTTCTTCCACGACGGGCTCAGCCCCGGGCAATCCTGGTACGGGTAGTAGCTGAACAACGCATAGTCGGCCTGCTGGCGAACCGTCGAGGACAGGAAGTTCATCGGCCAGGTCTTCCAGTAATCCTGGGGTTTCTCCCAGCAGTTGGTACCCTTGCTGTCGTCGTTGTAGTACAGCGTGATCGCAGTCTTGCCGCCGTTCGATTTGACGATCGTGTTGGCCGCGGCGACCATCTGGCCGATCTGCTGTTCTTGCGAATTGACCACCGAGTTCGTACCGCTCGGGTTGTTGCGCAGCCATTCGCCGTTGATTTCGTTGGCGATCTCCCACACGTCGACGGTGTTCTTCAGTTGCGACACCAATTCCTGCGTTCTCGCTTGATACGTGGAGAGCGTCGTCGGGAAATAGTAAGAATCGTAGATCTCGCCCATCACATACGCGACCGAGTGCAGACGCAGCAGCGGTGCGTAGTAGTCCGAGGCCGGCGTACCCGGATCGAACACGACACGCACTGTCGGCCGGTACGGCAGGTTCTGCAGCGACGCGATGATCGCATCGAGTTTCGTCAGATCGTCGAGCGTGACGCCGTAGACCGGATTCTTCAGGGGTTCGACCTGAGCTTGGGCGGACTGGGACAAAGGCAAGAGCCCAGCATAAGCAATGCACGCGGCAACGGCCGTGCGCGAGATGTTTTTCGTCAGTCTTTTCAAAACGTCCTTCCGTCCTAAAGTAAGAAGAAGCGCGATTTTAGACGAAAATAAAATATAATTATCGGACGATATCGACAGAAATGGCTCCGGAACATCGCAGGGCGATGCCTCGCGCAGGAGAAGTTGCGACGCGATGCCTTCGGGAGAAATGTCCAGCATCCCTAAACGAATACCCAACAACATTGGTTCACAAGGCGGCCGAATAGTGAAACCCGTCACCAGCGGGATTCGGCTATGGATGCCTTGCGAACCCGTCGCCGCCCTGCTTCCGACGCTCGATCGCGCAAACGTATGCGGTTGGTTTCAATCACAGTCAACGCCGCCATAGTCACCATCCGCCGCGCCGGCGAACTCGAAGTGAGGGTGTTCACGGATGCGCTGACGCTCAGCAGGAACAGTTCCACCGCCGCGTGACTACCCGTTTCGGTCTTGAGCCGGCTGTACGCGATGCGGCTGGCGTCCACGTTTGGACCGGCCGGCAGGTTGGCGGCGCTCTCGAGCAGCGACATCGGAAAAAAGCACGACCGCAGCAATCGTGAATTCCTCAGTCCGCTCCGCGTTCGGATCATCGTTGATATGCGTATCCGCCAACGCCGCCGTCCGCAGATCGAGCAACAGAATGTTCCTTGCCGGGTAGGTGGAAACACCAGGCTTCTTGCCGATCACTGCGTAGACGAATCCGTGCGGGCGTGACAGTTGTCGATGTGCGTATCGACGGACATCGCGACTCCCGCGGCAAGGGCCGGAGCGATAGCGCCCCGGCGGTCAGTCGCGTTCATGCGAAGCCCGGGACAGCCCGCAGTCGACCTTTGCCGTGCGCGAGCCGTTCCCGAGCCGGGCCCCGAAGACAGCGCTCGTCTTTGGCAAGGTCGGCACACATCGACCGCCGAAGCCGCGCTCGCATATGCCCGAGAACGGGGTAATTTTTCCATTGGCGTGGAGACCGGCTACCCGCGATTTGCGGCGGGTATGGAAGCAACGATCACCGTAGGGGCGACCCAGGGTCGCCTGGTCGTGAAACGCACTCACTGCGGCAGGTAACGAGTTGGGGTATGCGGCGCCAACGCTCGTACGCTCGCACCTACCGCGCGGCCGATGCTGACATAAAATGGAAAATGCTCTGTTGAAGATGAGCTGATGGCAAAAAAAAGGAGTGCCAACATGAGACGCCTTTATTTCCTCGTACCCGATACGCAGATGGCGAAGGCGATCGTCGACGACTTGCTGCGCGCACGCATCATCTGGCGCCATATCCACGTCCTCGCCAATCACAGTGTCACGCTCGATCAGTTACCCGAAGCATCTTTGCTGCAAAGCAGCGATGTCGTGCACGCGCTCGAGCGCGGCGTCGCACTCGGCGGCGCGACGGGCGCGCTTATCGGTCTCGTCGCGCTTGTGTTCCCCCCTGCGGAGCTCGTGATTGCGGGCGGCGCCGTCGTCGCATTGACGTTGGCGGGAGCGGGCTTCGGGGCGTGGACGGCCGCTATGATCGGCATCGCCGAGCCGAACGCGCGACTCCAGCGATTTCGCGACGCCATACGGGAAGGCCAGATTCTGATCATGGCCGACGTGCCGGGATTACGAGAGCAGGAAATCGAGGAGATGGTCGCCCAGCATTTTCCGAAGGCGGATCTGGAGGGCGGCGAGCCTACGACACCGATCTTCCCCTGAAACTCGAAAACCGGCATACGCAACACCCGAGGCCGTCTCTGCATCGAGCATGCTGGCTTCACGCCAGTGTGAAATCGGCATACGTCCACGCGGGACAATTGTCGGGGGTGCTCCCGCTGCCCCGGCACGCCGGTACAGGGGCTATTCCGTGACATCCCGTGCCTCTTTGCGTCGCATCAAATCAGACGCCCGCAATCGCGCGGCGCCGCAATCTCCGCTCCATATCCCGACACGCGCCGGCGCCCTCGCCAGCATCATCGATGCGTATCGCCGAGCGCGCTATCGCATAACCGCAACCACGGGCGGCACGCTGCCGCGCGCCAACTGCCTGCCTGCCGACACAACGATGCCGAACTTCGAGCGGAACGCCGCCGTGCCATCCATCGCGCAGGGTTTTTGTACCTTGCGTTGGCACCCATATCTGCCATTCTGAATCGAATAAAGGGCGTACTTTTTGACGCGAGTGGCGCCTTCTGAACCTGAGTGCCGAAGCTGAACCGTCGGCAAGGAGGTCGTATGGAACTGAACATTCAATCGCACCATTGGCAACGGCGCAGGCCCGACTGGCTCGCCGCTGCCGTGGCCGGTCTTGCGGGCGGCGCCCTGGTGATCGTGCTCGAATTCTTCTGGTCGACCATGGTGCTCGACGAAAGCCCGTGGCAACCGACCCACAAGATCGCGGCAATGGTGATGGGCCGCAGCGCGCTCGAACAGATGTCGGTCTTCAGCTTCGGCATCGTGGGGACGGCGCTGGTACTGCACTACGTGCTCGGCGCCATCATGGGGATGATGCTCGCCGCGATCATTGCGCCGTTCCGCTTCGATTCGAGCGTGGGCATGGAGGCCATCATCGGGCTGGCCTTCGGGATCGTCGCGTATGTGTGGAACTTCCATGTGATGACAGCCGTGTTCCCATGGTTCGTCTCCGAGCGGGGTTCCGGGCCCTTGCTGGCAAACCTGCTGTTCGGCGTGGTCACCGCCGTCGTCTACGGCATGCTCGAACGGCGCAAGCGGGACGCGATGCACTGACGCGCCGTTTTTTCTACCGTGCTTAAAGACCCGGCGCCCTCGCGGGACGGCCGCCTCGACAACCGATGCCGGAGGCGGCCATTTTGCATTGCATCGCAGCGATGCGGCTTCTCCATTCGCGCGATACACCTATGGCGCGCGCTGCCCCCGTTGCGCTGCCTTGCACGATGCAAAGGAGAGGACTACCTTTGCTTTAAAGCCACTTGCAACGCTTGGCGAATCGGACCTGGCAGACTGCCGGCGAAAACAACAATACGAAGTACGGCAAGGCGGCACAACGACGCCAGGAGCGCTTGTCGGCGGCTCCGGCGAGTGACACGCAGCGAGGCGGCCCATGGCGCTTGCGATTGCCCTGATCCTGATCATCGTACTGGCGGTGGGGTTTCACTTTGCCAGTCCCTGGTGGATCACGCCGATCGCGTCGAACTGGGTGCGCATGGACGACATGCTGACGATCACGATCGTCATTACCGGCGCGCTCTTCATCGCGATCAACCTGTTCATCGTGATCGCACTGATGCGCTACCGCCACCGCAGCGGGCATCGCGCGGCCTACGAGCCGCACAACAGGCGGCTGGAATGGTGGCTGATCGGCCTGACCGCTGTCGGCGTGGCGGCGTTGCTGGCACCGGGGCTCTTCGTCTACGCGGACTACATCCGGCCGCCGCGCAACGTGCTGCAGATGGAGGTGCTCGGCCAGCAATGGCAATGGCGCTTCCGCTTCGCCGGCCCCGGCGGCAAGCTGGGCACGACGGACGTGCGCTACATCGGCAACGACAACCCCTTCGGCCTGAACCCCGGCGACCCCAACGGCCGCGACAACTACCTGATCGAGGCGCCCGAGGTACACCTGCCGCTCAACCGGCCGATCCAGGTCCTGGCACGGTCGCGCGACGTGCTGCACGACTTCTACGTCCCGCCGTTCCGTGCGCGCATGAACATGGTGCCCGGCATGGTGACCACCTTCTGGTTCACGCCGACCAAGGCGGGGCGCTACGACATCCTGTGCGCACAGCTTTGCGGTATCGGGCACTCCGGCATGCGCGGCGTGGTGGTGGTGGAAGACGAAGCATCGTTCTCGCGCTGGCTCGCGCAGCAGACCACGTTCGCGCAGCGGCAGCAGGCCAGGGTGCAGGCAGCAGCAGCCGCTACCGGCGGCAGCGCCCAGGCGCTTGCCGACCAGGGCAAGACGCTCGCGGCGGCCAAGGGCTGCGTCGCCTGCCATACCGTGGACGGCAGTCCGCGCGTGGGCCCCACCTGGAAAGGCCTGTACGGCAAGACCGAAACGATGGCCGACGGCAGCACCGCGAAGGTGGACGAAGCCTATCTGCGCGCCTTCATCCGCGACCCGAAGGCCCGCGTCGTGAAGGGCTTCTCGCCCGTCATGCCGACTTTCGACCTGAGCGAGCAGGAACTGACCGCGCTGGTGACCTACATCGAGTCGCTAGGCGGTCCGGCCGCCAGCAGCGCAACGAATCCCTAGCGAATTCCCAGCGGAGCACATGCAATGCCCTACGCGCACACCGACCACGTCCCGCAAAGCTTCTGGACCCGCTATATCTGGAGCCAGGACCACAAGGTCATCGCCGTGCAATATGCGCTGACGGCCATCGCCATCGGCCTGGTCGGCATGGTGTTGTCGGACCTGATGCGGCTGCAGCTCGGCTTTCCGGGCAAGTTCAGCTTCATCGACGCCAACCATTACTACCAGTTCGTCACCATGCACGGGATGATCATGGTGATCTACCTGCTGACGGCGCTGTTTCTGGGCGGCTTCGGCAACTACCTGATCCCGCTGATGCTGGGCGCGCGCGACATGGTGTTCCCGTTTCTCAACATGCTGAGCTATTGGGTCTACCTGCTGGCCGTGCTGGTGCTGGGGGCCAGCTTCTTCGTGCCGGGCGGGCCGACCGGCGCGGGCTGGACGCTGTATCCGCCGCAGGCCATCCTGCCGGGCACGCCGGGCGTGGAATGGGGCATCGTGCTGATGCTCGTGTCGCTGGCGATCTTCATCGTCGCGGCAACGATGGGCGGCCTGAATTACGTCACCACCACGCTGCAGGCGCGCACCCGCGGCATGACGCTCATGCGCATGCCGCTCACGGTGTGGGGCATCTTCATCGCGACCATCATGGCGCTGCTGGCGTTTCCGGCGCTGTTCGTGTCGGCGGTGATGATGCTGCTCGACAGGATACTCGGCACCAGCTTCTTCATACCGGCCGTGGTGTCGATGGGGCAGACGCTCAAGCATGCCGGCGGCAGCCCGCTGCTGTTCCAGCACCTGTTCTGGTTCTTCGGGCATCCGGAGGTCTACATCGTCGCGCTGCCGGCCTTCGGCATCGCGTCGGACCTCATCAGCACGCACGCGCGCAAGAGCATCTTCGGCTACAGGATGATGGTGTGGGCCATCGTCGTCATCGGCGCGCTGAGCTTCGTGGTCTGGGCGCACCACATGTTCGTCGCCGGCATGAATCCGTACTTCGGCTTCTTCTTTGCCACGACCACGCTCATCATCGCCATCCCGACCGCGCTCAAGGTCTACAACTGGGTGCTGACGCTGTGGCGCGGCGATATCCACCTGACCGTGCCGATGCTGTTTGCCATCGGCTTCATCAGCACCTTCGTGCTGGGTGGGCTGACCGGGCTCTATCTCGGCAACGTGAGCGTGGACATTCCGCTGTCGAACACGTACTTCGTGGTGGCGCACTTCCATATGGTGATGGCCGTGTCGCCGATCCTGGTGGTGTTCGGCGGCATCTACCACTGGTATCCGAAGGTGACGGGCCGCATGCTGAACGATACGCTCGGGCGCGCGCACTTCTGGATCACCTTCGTCGGCACCTATGCGATCTACTTCCCGATGCACTATCTCGGCATCCTCGGCATGCCGCGGCGGTATTACGCGTACGAGGGCTACAGCTTCATTCCCCATTCGGCGCAGACGCTCAACACCTTCATCACCGTCGTTGCGCTGATCGTTGCGGCGGCGCAGCTGCTGTTCCTGTACAACCTCGCGTGGAGCCTCGCGCGCGGCAAGCGCGCCGACGGCAACCCGTGGCGGGCCACCACGCTCGAATGGCAGACGCCGCAAACGCCGCCCGTGCACGGCAACTGGGGCGCCGCGCTGCCCGTCGTCTACCGCTGGGCTTACGAATACAGCCCGCCGGGGCACGAGGAAGACTTCGTCCCGCAGAACCAGCCGCCCGCGACGGCGCCCGAGCCGGCGGCCCGCCCGACGCTTCAACCCGGCGAGGCTCGCGAATGACCACACTGCCCCGCCCCTTCGTTCCCGACGCACCACCGGTCCTGCCGAATGCGAGCCGCATCGGCCTGATGGTCTTCATGGCGGTGGCGACGACCTTGTTTTCGCTGCTGCTGCTCGCCTATGGCATGCGCATGCGCGAGCCCGACTGGCAGCCGATCCCGCATCCGGCGCTGCTGTGGTGGAACACCGGCGCGCTGGTGCTGGCAAGCGTTGCCATGCAGCGTGCCCGGCAGCTGACCTTGCACCGCGTGGCGTGGCTCGCGTGCGGCGGCGTGCTGGCGGCCGTGTTCGTGATCGGGCAACTGATCGCCTGGCGCATGCTGTCGGCGGCCGGGCAGACCGTCACCGTCAATCCTTCCAATAGCTTCCTCTACCTGCTCACCGGCCTGCACGGATTGCATGTGCTGGGCGGGCTGGCGGCCTGGGCCGTGACGATCGCGCGTCTCCGGCGCACGGACCCGTTCCGGGCCCAGCGCGCCATCGCGCTGTGCGCCCTCTACTGGCATTTCCTGCTGGCTGTCTGGCTCGTGCTGCTGGCGGCGATGTGGTGGCTCACCCCTGCGTTCGTCGCGGCCATCTGCGGGCCGCTGTATGGAGCCGCGCCATGACCGCACCCACGCTTCCCACCGAATCCGCCGACACCCCGCCCACCGACGCCGGGCCTGACGGCTGGCGCGGCATCGTCACGGACTGGTCGGCCGACCGCGAAGCCTTCAAGGTGCCGTGGGGCAAGGCGATGATGTGGATCTTCCTGCTGTCGGACACCTTCGTCTTCAGCAGCTTCCTGATCGGCTACATGTCGGTGCGCATGTCGACAACGGTGCCGTGGCCCGATCCCTCCAAGGTGTTCGGGCTCACGGTGGGCGGCGTGGACGTGCCGTTGCTGTTGATCGCCATCATGACGTTCACGCTGATCACCAGCAGCGGCACCATGGCGATGGCCGTCAACTTCGGCTACCGGCGCAACGCCAGGCGCGCCGCCGCCCTGTTGCTGGCCACCGCGCTGCTGGGCGCGACCTTCGTGTCGATGCAGGCCTTCGAATGGACCAAGCTGATCGTCCATGAAGGGATCCGCCCGTGGGGCAACCCGCTGGGCGCGGCGCAGTTTGGCGCGTGCTTCTTCATGATTACCGGATTCCACGGCTTTCACGTGACCTGCGGCGTGATCTACCTGCTGCTGATCGCGCGCAAGATCCTGCAACCGGCGTTTACCGAGCACGGCAACTTCCAGATCGTCGAGATCGCCGGCTTGTACTGGCACTTCGTCGACCTGGTGTGGGTGTTCATCTTCGCGCTGTTCTATTTGTGGTGAGGCAGGCCATGGACCACACCGATCCCGCCGATCGACCCGACGCCGCGCACGGCCAGCAGCATCCGATCGGCCTTTACCTGAAGATCTGGGGCCTGCTGTTCGTGCTGAGCACGTTGTCGTACATGGTGGATTACTTCCACGTGCAGGGCCTGCTGCGCTGGGTGCTGATCGTCGTGCTCATGATCGCCAAGGCCGGGCTGATCGTATCGATTTTCATGCACATGATGTGGGAGCGGCTGGCGCTGGTGTACGCCATCCTGATCCCGCCCCTGTGCCTGCTGGTGCTGATGGTGCTGATGGCGGCCGAAGCGCATCACACTTTCGGCATGCGGGAACTCTTCTTCCACTGATCCCTTCGCCGCCCGTTCGTCACGCGACGAGCGCTTCGCACATGCAGGAGGACACCATGAAATTTTCACGCCGACGTTTTATTGCAACCACCACCGTTCTGGCATCCGCGCTGGCATTTGGACGCCGCGCGGCGGCGGCAGATGCCGGCGCCGTTCAGGAATCCGATGCAAATGCCCAGGCTCTCGGTTACAAGACGGATGCAAGCCGGGTCGACCATGCGAAGTTCCCGAACTTTCAGGCGGGCCAGGCTTGTGCGAGCTGCCAGTTCTTCCAGGGCAAAGCCGGCGTCGCGATGGCGCCGTGCACCATTTTCAGCGGCAAGCAGGTCAATGCCAAAGGCTGGTGCAGCGCCTATGCGAAAAAGGCGTAGCGGGGACGGCGTGGCGGCCGTGCTGCCGGCGGCTTGAAACGGCATCGGCGTGCCAAAGTGGAATTGCGTCTCATGTGCGCGTTGGAGCGGCCGCTCGTCGATGCGTGTCGAGCGGCAGCAACCGGCCGAGTACCGACAAACGCGGGGGGGTGGCCGTAGCCCTCCCCCACGAGCGCCGATCGATCAGGCAGAAGCACTCCGATTGGCCTCGATCACCGTCAACGCCGCCATATTCACGATCCGCCGCACCGTCGAGCTCGAAGTGAGGATGTTCACCGGCGCGTTGACTCCGAGCAGGAACGGCCCCACCGCCACATTGCTGCCCGCCTCGGTCTTGAGCAGGTTGTACGCAATGTTCCCCGCATCGACGTTCGGACAAACGAGCAGATTGGCAGCGCCCTTGAGCGGCGACATCGGCAGCAGCCGCGACCGCAGCCCTTCGTCGAGCGCACAGTCGCCGTGCATCTCGCCATCCGCCTCGATATCAGGCGCCTGCTCCCGGACGATCTCCAGCGCCCGGCGCATCTTCACACCCGAAGCCGCACTGCCTGAACCGAAGTTCGAGCGCGACAGCAACGCAGCCTTCGGCGTCAGGTTCAGCCATTCCATCTGCCGGGCCGCAGCAATCGTGAATTCCGCGATCTGCTCGGCATCGGGATTATCGTTCACGTGCGTATCCACCAGCGCCACCGTCCGCTGGTCGAGCAGCAGAATGTTCATCGCCGCGTAGGTGGACGCACCGGGCTTCTTGCCGATCACTTCGTCGACGAACCGCAGGTGATTGTGATACTCGCCGACCGTCCCGCAAATCATCCCGTCCGCGTCGCCGAGCCGCACCATCATCGCGCCGATCAGGGTCAGGCGACGCCGCATTTCGACGCGCGCCATCTCCTTCGAAATGCCGTCCCGGCACCGCAGTTCCCAATACGTCGTCCAGTATTGCGGGAACCGCTCGTCATATTCCGGATTGGTCACTTCGACATCCTGACCGAGCCGAATACGCAGGCCGAACCGCTCGATCCGCGCCAGCAGCACCTCCGGACGCCCGACCAGGATCGGACGCGCAAGCTTCTCGTCGACGATCACCTGCACGGCGCGAAGCACGCGCTCGTCCTCGCCTTCGGTGAAGACGATCCGCGCCTTGCCGCCGTCACGCACAAGCTGACGCGCCGTCGCGAACAGCGGCTTCATGAACGCGCCGGAGTGGTAGACGAATTGCTGCAGTTGCTCGACATACGCGTCGAGATCCGTCAGCGGGCGCGTCGCCACGCCGCCTTCCATCGCCGCCCTGGCCACGGCCGGCGCGATACGCACGATCAGACGCGGATCGAACGGCTTGGGAATCAGGTATTGCGGGCCGAAGGCCACGTCGTACGCACCATAGGCCGCCGCCACCACTTCGTTCTGCTCTTCCTCGGCCAGCCCCGCGATCGCGTGAACGGCGGCGATCTCCATTTCGCGGGTGATCGTCGTCGCGCCCACGTCCAGTGCACCGCGGAAAATGTACGGGAAACAGAGGACGTTGTTGACCTGGTTCGGGTAGTCCGAGCGGCCCGTCGCGATGACGACATCGTCGCGCGTCGCATGCGCCAGTTCCGGGAAGATCTCCGGCGTCGGATTGGCCAGCGCGAGAATCAGCGGACGCGCCGCCATCTCCTTCAGCATCTCCGCGCTCAGGATGCCGCCGACCGACAGGCCCAGGAACACGTCCGCGCCGCCGATGACTTCGGACAGCTTGCGCGCATCGGTTTCCTGCGCGAAGCGCGACTTTGCCGGGTCCATCAGCGTGGTACGGCCGCGATAGACGACGCCTTCGATGTCGGTCACCCAGATGTTTTCGACCGGCAGTCCGAGGTCGACCAGCAGGTCCAGACAGGCCAGCGCGGCCGCACCGGCCCCCGACGTCACGACCTTCACCTCCGAGATCGACTTCCCGACGACCTTCAGCCCGTTGATGAACGCAGCGGATACGGTGATGGCGGTGCCGTGCTGATCGTCATGGAAGACGGGAATCTTCATGCGTTCGCGCAGCTTCTGCTCGACCGTGAAGCACTCCGGCGCCTTGATGTCCTCGAGATTGATGCCGCCGAACGTGGGTTCGAGGCCGGCGATGATGTCGACCAGCTTGTCCGGATCGGTCTCGTTGATCTCGATGTCGAAGACGTCGATCCCGGCGAACTTCTTGAACAGGACGGCCTTGCCTTCCATCACCGGCTTGGATGCGAGCGGGCCGATGTTGCCCAGACCGAGCACCGCGGTGCCGTTGGTGATCACGCCCACCAGATTGCCGCGGCTCGTGAAGCGGTGCGCCTGCAGCGGATCGGCCGCGATCGACTCGCACACACCCGCCACGCCCGGGGTGTAAGCCAGCGCGAGATCGCGCTGGGTCACGAGCGGCTTGCTGGCGACGACCGAGATCTTCCCCGGGGTCGGAAACTCGTGATAGTCGAACGCTGCCTGCTGCTGTGTCTCTGTCTGTTTCATGTTTTTCGGTCCGGGCACGGGCGCCAGGCCAGTCCCGGCGCGATCCATGGAGGTGATTCTAGGGATCCGCCATAAGGAGATGATTCTGTTTTAATATCGGTCCATCACTTTTTCATGATGGATGCGTGACCAGTCAATGACTTTTGACGCAAACGATGTGGTCAGGCGGCTTGGCGCACGTCTGAAGATTCGGCATCTGGTGCTGTTGCTGCAGATCCAGCAGCACGGGTCGCTGACGCGCGTCGCGGAGCACATGGCCAGCAGCCAGCCCGCGGTGACGAACGCGCTGTCCGAGCTGGAGAGCATGTTCGGCACGCCGCTCTTCGAGCGCTCGTCGCGCGGCATGCGGCCGACCGCGCTCGGCGCGGTCGTGCTCGAACGGGCGAAGGCGATGATCAAGGATCTCGACCACCTCGCCCGCGAGATGGAGGCCGTCGCCGCCGGGCATGCGGCCCACCTGCACATCGGCGTGATTCCGTTCATCTCCGGCCAGATGCTGTCGGCGGCGCTGAAGCGGCTGCAAGCGCGCATGGAACGGCGCCTGACCGTAACGATTCACGAAGGCACCAGCGATCAGCTGCTGCTGCAACTCAAGGATCACAGCGTCGATATCGTGATCGGGCGCGCTTCGTCGGCGATCGATCTGGGCCGGGTTTCCTTCGAGGTGCTGTACCAGCAGCAGCCGCGCATGATCGCGAGCCGGCGCCTTGCCGCGAAACTGGCCCGCACGACGCTGGACTGGAACAAGCTGCACGCGCTCGACTGGATTCTCGGCGCGCCGCATACGCCGATGCGGGAACAGGTGACCGACCTGTTTCTGTCGGCCGGCATCCCGCCGCCCGTTCCGATCGTCGAAAGCTACTCGTCCAAGCTGATCGGCGAAATGATCGCGTCGAGCGACGAGGCCGTCTCGATCGTGCCGGCCGATATCGCGGAGGAACTGGTGCGGATTGCCGGCGTGGCGATCGTGCCTTACTCGCTGGTGTGGACGCTTCCGCCCATTGCGCTGTTTACCCGCTCCGCTGATTCGCACTCGCCGGCGCGGGATTTGCTCGTCGAGGCGCTACGGGAGGTGTGTAAGGAGACGTATGGGGAAGCGCGGAGGTAAGGTTTGTCCCAGGCAAGGGACCTGCCGCACGGCTACGAACAATTCATACTCGCAGTGCGAGCGGTCAATCTTGGCTGCTTCTCATATTCGCGCATGCACGCTCTCAGTCACGCCAATGTTCACTCATGGCTTCGAATACATCCGTCTACCGCTATCGATAAAAGCGTGACGCGAGAGACAGTCCCGCCGCCCAACGCGGCTCGACAGAAATTCACTCCTCCGCCCGCTGACAAACCACCTCGATATTGTGCCCATCCGGCCCGATGACGAACGCCGCGTAGTAATTCGCGTTATAACGCGGCCTCAATCCCGGCGGGCCATTATCTTTCCCGCCCGCCTCGAGCGCCGCACGATAGAACTCGTCGACTTGCCGCCGATTCTCGGCCTTGAACGCGATGTGAAGATGCGCGGGCGTCTCCGTCGTCTGGAACAGGCACAACGAAGGCTGCCACGGCCCCGGCGGACAAAGCTCGACGCCGTACGAAGGTTCCCCCTCCCCCGCGACTACTACACCAAGCGGTTCAAGTGCCTTGAGGAAAAACGCCTTGCTCGCTGCGAAATCGCTGACTCCGAATTTGACGTGGTCAAACATGAGTTCCCTCTCGGATAGTTGGGCCCGCCCGCGCCCCGACGTGAAGTGCGGATCACCGCGATGTTGCCACATGCTGCCGTCGACGGCAGCCCCGTCCGCTCCATCACCCCAGCTCGAACGACGTCACCCCGAACACGCGATCGAGCGCGATCGCAGGCGCGTCTTTCGTGTACATCCGTGCGGTTTCGAACACGCTCGTCATCCCGTGCCGTTCCGCCAGCGCGACGGCCGCAGGATTCGTCTCCGGCACGTCGAGCACGATGACCTCGCCAGGCATGCTCGCCGCCAGCGCGCGAAACAGCCCGGTGGCGACGCCTGCATCATCGGCAAAGAGCGGGCCGATCTTGCAGCCGGCCTTACAGCGGCGCACGACACCGTATCCGGCGACACGGCCGGCGTCGACCGTTGCGAGCGCAACGGCATCCGGTTGCGCGATCCACGCGGAGACGAAACGCTCGCGCGCCGCGGGGAAACACTGGCGATCGTAGGCAAGCAACTGCTCGAACGGCACATCGGTCGCGGCCGCTACATGCGCGCACCCGATGCCGTCCACGCGCCCCTGATAGCGGATGTTGCGGTACGCGAGCCGGAACCCGGATTTCCTGTAGTTCGCCTGCTGGGCGACGACACCATCGAGACCAATGTTGCGGTCTCCAAGATAACGCATGCCGTGCTGCCAGATTCGCATACCGAAGCCTTTGCCGCGAAACCCGGGCTTCACGATATAGAGGCCGATGAAACCAAAGTGTTCGTCATAGGCGACGGCGGAAAGGCACGCGACCGGCTCGCCGCGCCAAACACCGACGAAGAACCCAGCCGGATCCGCTTCCCTGAAACAGTGCGGATCATGCCAGCCTGGGTTCCACCCTTCAGCAGCCGCCCATTCGACCGACATGGCCAGCTCGTCGGCCGACATGGTCCGCACGATAAAGTCACCGCCTTGATCCATGGTTCGCCCCACTCGCGGCTTTAAAGATCGCCGCCTCGTGTTACGGAAAATGCATCGGGAAAGCGCCGGCAAGCGAGCGCCGGCCAACTGACAGAACAGGCCGCGCAATCGTGCCCGAAGCCACGGCCGCCGATCGCGTCATCATAATCCCAAGGGCGGGTAACAGAGTGAAGCGACCATAACGGTTATTCCGGTCCGACGGGCACTGCAATCGATGCATATCGGCAACCCGGACGACTGGGTCACCAGGCGGCCCTCGAATGTCCGAACGGTCGACCGGCTGCAACAGGTCGCCGAGCGCCCACCACCAAAATCCGCGAAGAACAAAAAAAGCCCGACAAAGTCGGGCCAATGGGTTTGAGACACAAGGAGAATACCGCCCACCCCACACCGGGCGGTCACGCCGTGCTACACGACGTTCTTTTCGACGATCGGCCGGTTTTCCAGCACTCGCGCCCAGCCGAGCGGCGACAGGTCGAGCGTTTCGTAACGCCCGCCCAGAATGAGTTCACTGACCCCGCGCCCCGTCGCCGGCCCTTGCTGCAGCCCGTGGCCGCTGTAGCCGTTCGCGAACACGACGTTGTCGAGCTCCGGGTGATACCCGATGATCGCGTTGTGGTCGAACACGTTGTACTCGTAGTATCCGGACCAGCAGTTCTCCACGCGCAGCGCCTCGAACTCCGGCACGCGATTCGCGAGCGTCGGCCAGATCACGTCGTCGAACAGGTCGTGATCGACTTCGTCGAGCGGCAAATCGTCCGGGTCGCGATCCGGGCTCGGCGACGTGCCGCAAATATACGTGCGCCCTTCCGGCCGGAAATACACGCCCGTCGGATCGATGAGCAGCGGGCAATCGGCGAGCTTGGCCGGCGACGACACGTTGAAGATGCTGCGGCGCCGCGCATACACGGGAATGTCGACGCCCATCATCGACGACAGCGTGCGCGTCCACGCACCGGCCGCGTTGACCAGCGTGTCGCACGCATAACGCTCGCCGTCGCCCGTCACGACATGCGTGATCTTCCGTCCATCGCGTTCGACCGACTTCACGTCGGCCGCCACATAACGCGCCCCGAGCGCCTGCGCTTTCTTGCGCAGCGCCTGCACGAGCCCGTAGCCGTCGAACCAACCTTCGCCGCTCACGCCGTACGCACCCGACACGAGATCGTCGACGTTCAGCCACGGAAACTTCGCGCGCAGTGCATCGCAATCCATCAACCGGATATCGGCGCCGAGGCTGGTCTGCAGCGCATGGTTCTCGCGCAGCGTCGCATCGCCGGCCGCCGTCGCGAGGAACAGGTAACCGCCTTCGTGCAAATCGATCGACGGCCGGTTGCCGTCCACTTCGAGCCGTTCGCCGATCGTGCGCAGGAAGTCGATGCCGAACAGCGACATCTCGATCGACAGCGGCGTCGAGAACTGTTGGCGAATCGACGCGGCCGACAGCGCCGACGACGATCGCGCATAGGTGGGGTCGCGTTCGATGACGGTCACGGCGACCGTCGGATCGGTGGCGCGCAGGAAATAGGCGATCGAGCTGCCGATCACACCACCGCCGACGATGACGACTTGAGAACTCACGACTGACTCCAGTTGCACGTAAAAGGCGCGGCCAGCCGGCCACGCCCGTTGGTTGTTCGTGCCGCGTCGCGCGCGGCGTCGCGTCCGCGGACTTCCCGGGCGATCGCCCCGGCGTGCGCCGCGATCGCAACCGATCGCTCACGGTATTTCAGCACGTCCGGCATCGCCGCGAAAGTCCGCGCGCTTGCGTTCAATCCGCCGATTTCGTCGTGACGGGCTGCCACGCGGCGTTCTTCACTTCATACAGCGTCGAGCTCGGGTTCTTCAGGTCGCCCGTGTTCGTGAACGCGATCGTGCCCGTGATGCCGTCGTAGCGCGTGTCCTTCAACGCGCCGTTGAAATCGGCCGGCTTCGTCGAATTGGCCTTCTGCATCGCGTTGATCGCGATCCACGTCGCGTCGTACGCGAACGGCGCATACGCGAGCATGTCGACACCGTACTTCTGCCTGAATTTCGTTTCGAACAGCTTGCCCTTCGCGAGGCGCGACAGCGGCTGCCCGTATTCCCACACGGCCGCGCCTTCCGCCGCGTTGCCGGCCAGCTTGATGAAGTTCGCGTTCATCACGCCGCCGCCCGCGAGAAACTGCGCGCGGATGCCGAGCTGCCGCATGCGCTTCACGAGCATCGCGGCCTGCGCGTCGAGGCCGCCGAAGAACACGAGATCGGCATTCGTGCTCTTGATCTTCGTGAGCTGCGCGCTGAAGTCGACGGCCTTGTCGTTCGTGAATTCGCGCGCGACGATCGTGCCGCCGTTCGCCTTCACGGACTTCTCGAATTCGTCGGCTTCGCCCTGGCCGAACGCGGTGCGATCGTCGATGATCGCGATGCGCTTCGCCTTGGTCACGCTCGCCGCATATGCGCCTGCGTTGCCGGCGTTCTGCGTGTCGGTCGCGATCACGCGGTACACGGTGCCGAGCCCGGCGCGCGTGATGTCGGGATTGGTCGCCGACGGCGTGATCATCGGAATGCCGGCCTTCGCGTAGATCTTCGACGCGGGCAGTGTCGTGCCCGAATTGAAATGGCCGATCACGACGGCCACCTGCGCGTCGGCAAGCTGCTGCGCGGCCTGCACGCCGGTGCGCGGATCGCTCTGGTCGTCCTGCGACGCGACGACGAACTTCACGGGCTTGCCGCCCACCGTCGTGCGCGCGGCATTCGCTTCGTCGACGGCCATGCGCACGCCGTTCTCGATGTCCTTGCCGTACGCGGCGCCGCCGCCCGTCAGCGGGCCGGCCACGCCGACCTTGACGACCGTCTCCTGCGCATGGGCCGCGCCCGTCTGGAACGCGAGGATCGCGGCGGTCAATGCAACGCCGGAAAGCGAACGAATGCGGAACGTCATGGCAATCCTTCTTCTGTGGGTCGGGATGCAACGCGCGACTGCCGCGCGTCGGCGACCTCTCGCGTGCCGGTGATGTCGTCCGCCGCCGTGGCGCCATTCGACGAAGGCGTCAAACCGGTCGGCCGATCACTGAGGTTCCGTCTCCGAAGAACCTTTCACCGCGAAAGAGGTGAACGGATTGTGGGTAGCCAATACCCGTGCAGCAAACGAATTATCGGAACTACGTTGTGAGGATTTTTCATCAAGTTCCGCGCGGCCGGCCCGCGCGGCGGCCGGCCGTGAACCGAAGGCGCCAGTGGAGATACGCGTCGGCGCCCGTCCAGAAAGGCCGGCTGCTGTCATGCCGACGACGCATCATCGCCGCGACGCCGGCACGCCAATCGCGACGCCCGCAGCGTCGCGTCATCCGGTCAGTGCCGATCCGCGCCCGTATGCTTGCGCACCGCGTCGGCCGCCTCGCCGGCTTTCTCCTGGATCTTGCCGGCCTGCTGTTCGGCGATACCTTCCGCTTCCGTCTTGCGGTCGCCCGTCACCTTGCCGAGCGCTTCCTTGACCGACCCCTTGACCTGCTTGAGCTTGCCTTCGATGCGATTCCTGTCCATGGTCGTCTCCTGCGACGGTTGGGAAAAGCCGGCGGCGTGACGGCCTGCGCCGCACCGCCGAGTGGACAGGTTTGCACGCATCCGCCGCGCATGGCAGATGCGGATGCACCAGCGCGCATGGTGCATTCGCACCGGCGGCGTCAGTCCTTGCCCTTCTCCCCACCCTTCTCGCGTGCGCCGTTCGCTTCGGCTGCGCCGACGATCCCGCGCTCGCGCGCCCACACGATCGCCTCGCCGCGGCTGTGCACGTCGAGCTTCGCGTAGATCGTCGCGACGTGATTGCGCACGGTGTTCGGCGCGAGCCCGAGGCGGCCGGCGATCTCCTTGTCGGCGAGACCGTGACACAGCAGATCGAACACGTCGCGCTCGCGCGCGGTCAGGTCCGACAGTTGCGCGCCCGCGTCCGGCGCATTCGCGCGCCGCACGTTCGCGAGCTTCTCGATCAGCGTGCGGCTGAACCACGACGCATCCTGCATCGCGGTTTCGATCGCGTAGACGAGCTCCATCTCGGTGCGCTTGCGATCGCTGATGTCGAGCAGCGCGACGAGCAGGCAATCCCGCCCGTGAATCGCGACAGGATCGGCCGACACGACGCAATCGCGCACGTCGCCGTCGCGCGTGCGGATCTGCACATCGGCGCTGCGCACATTGCCGTCGCGCACGAGCCGGGCCTCGATACGCCGCCACGCACCGCGTTCGGCCCACAGCCCGACCTCGTCCGCGGATTTGCCGAGCAGGTCGTCCTGCGGATGGCCCGTCATCGCGGCGAATGCATCGTTGACGTCGAGCAGCTCGAAACGGTCGGCCGTGACGATCGCGGTCGCGACCGGCGCCATCCGGAATGCCGTCGCGAAGCGCTCCTCGCTCTGCCGCAGCGCGCGCTCGGCCTGCTTGCGCGGTTCGAGATCCATGAACGTGAACAGCATGCAGGCTTCGTCGTTCATGTCGATCGGCTGCCCGGCGACGACCACCGCCTTCGTGCCGCCGTCGGCGACTTTCAGCACGGCTTCCATCTGCGGAATCGTCGCGCCTTCGCCAAGCCGCTCGATCGCAAGCTCGCGCCGCTCGGCCTGTTCGAGCACGTCGATCTCGTACACCGAGCGGCCGAGCACGTCGTCGCGCGCGTGGCCCGTCAGGTCGAGAAAGCCCTGGTTGACCTTCACGTAGCGCAGATCGTCGAGCCGGCAGATCACGGCCGGCGCCGGGTTCGCGTTGAAGGTGCGCTCGAAGCGCTCCTCGGCGCTCGCCCATTCGGTTGCGTCGTGCAGCACGAGCGCGAGGCAGTCCGGCTCGCCGGCCGCGTTCGTCAGCACGAGGCTGCGGATCCGGTGAACCCAGCTCACGGTTTCATCGGCGGCCGATTCGACTTCGACCGTCACGTCGCTGAACTCCTCGCCGGCGATCACGCGATCCATCGGATAGTGGCCGTCGCGCACCGGATGGTTGTTCCGGTAGCGCAGCCGGAAACGCTCGCGATATTCGGTGACGGTCGCGCCGAGCGCCGTCAGTTCGGTCACGCCGTGCATCGCGAGGGCGGCCTCGTTCGCCCACACGATCCGCTGGTCGGGCTCGATCAGGATCACGCCCTCGGTGAGCCCCGCGATGATCTGGTGCAGCTGGCGCCGGTCGGTATGCGACTTGAGCGCCTGTTCGTTGACCTGTTCGTTCATCGAATGGTTGTCCATGTCATCAACATGACTGCCGGGCCGGCCGCGCCTCTGTCGACACGCGCCGGCCGGCGCGTTTGGCGATGATCGCTTGCCGCCCATCGGCGCGACAGGCGCGAATGCACTACCCGCCATAGTACATTCGCACGGCCCACCGCTACCGTACGGCACCCCGCCGATCGTCGCCGCTTCCGCCCCGCCCGCCCTCCCCGCATCTCGGGCGACCGACGCACTCCAACCCCGTCACCGCCCCCGTGCAAACGCACTAGTCGAACAGGTGAATTTGCGCGATGTCCCCATCCGTTCGCATCGGTACGCTGGTACTGCATCGGCGCTCATGCGCTGCCCTCCGAACCGCACAGGAGAAGCACGATGAAGCTGCATCAGACACCCGATCCGACGCGGCCCGAACCGCCTCCGGACAGTCCGCCCGAACCGTCTCCCGGCACGGACCCGCCGGTTCCGCTGCCGCCCGACGTGCCGCGCCCCGACATCCCGCCGCGCGAGCCCGGCTACGACACGCCGATCGCCCGGTGATCGACAACGCCGTTCGCACTTACCCATTCAACACGCCAATCGACGGAGAACTTCAATGAACAAGACCCGGCATTTTTCGACCCTGCTCGCCGTTGGCGCGGCCGTCCTGCTGAGTGCCGCGCCGCTCGCGAGCGCCTATGCGCAGGACACGTCGGCCGACAACGGCAACGGTAACGGCATGCAGGCCGAATCGAACCAGCCCGTCACCGACACATGGATCACGACCAAGGTGAAGACCCAACTGGCCTCCACCGACGGCGTGAAGAGTCTCGACATCGGCGTGAAGACGGTCGACGGTGTCGTCACGCTGACGGGCGTGCTGCCCTCGAAGATCGCCGTGAAGAAGGCGATCGCCGTGTCGCGCGCGGTCAAGGGCGTGAAGCACGTCGACGCATCCGGCCTGAAGGCAAAGGCCTGACCTCCCGCGCGGCGGCTGCCGCGCTTTTATCCCATTCCGACAAGGAGCACACGATGAACGAGGACAAGATCAAGGGCCAGTGGAAGCAGCTCACCGGCAAGCTGAAGGCCAGGTGGGGCAAGCTGACCGACGACGATCTCGCGGTCGCGGAAGGCAATCGCGACTATCTGGCCGGGAAGATCCAGGAACGTTACGGGATCGCCCGCGACGCGGCCGAAGCGCAGTTGAAGGAATTCGATCGCGAGCTGTAACGCAACCGGCAAACCGCAACCCTCAACCCGCCGCGGCGCCGCCGGCGTCGCGGCCACCAGGACAACGACATGGGCAAATATCTGATCGCCTGGCTGCTCGGCGTACCGGTCGGGCTGCTGGTACTGTTTTATCTGATCACGCACATCTTCTGACGGCGGCGCGGCGTCCGGCGCGCTCCGCCTGCGCCTGCAGGCTAGCCATCCGACAGCGCCATCGACGGCGATCCGCCGCTGCCGATCGAACGTCCGCGCGCATCCCGCTGCATCACGGGCCACCCAATGCAAATCGGGCAGGACGCGTGCGCGCCCTGCCCGATCGGCTCGTTGCTTCGGCGGCGGGGCACAGCGCCCCGCTTTACGTCCATTACTTCGCCGCGTTCGCCGTCATCTTGAAGATGCCCTGCGCGTTGCCCGCATCGAAACGCAGGTCGGTTACCCAGCGGCGCGCCGTCTGGTCGAACGTGCGCTTGCGCGTGATGAACTCGTAGAACGAGCCCGGCACGTTGCGCTTCACCGTGCCGCCGTCGCGCGTGCGGAACTCGCGCTCGACGGTATCCGCGCGATACGCGGTCTGGAACACGCGGCCCGAGCGCGAGCGCTCGACTTCCGGCTTCATCGGCCGGCCTTTCGCCTTCTCGTCGTCGGACAGCTTGAATACGTCGGCGACGCGGTCGGTCGCATGGTTGAACGCGTTGCCTTCGGTCGAGATCCACGCCATTTCCGCCGATTCCATCAGCAGCGTTTCGTAGTCGAGTTCGTTCGGCAGGTCGTGCTGGCGCGCGAAGGCGCCGACGATCTCCGGCAGCAGCGCGTGCGCGGCGTCGAGCGACAGCCAGCCTTCGCGTTCGACTTCCCACAGCAGCGCGACGGCCGCCGGCGACAGCGGATCGCGCGACGAGCTCACGACGTTCGTCACCGCCTGCTGGAATTCCTTCGAGAAACGTTCCGGGTGCAGTTCGCTGACGAAGAACTGCGCGATTTCGTCCGGCGCGTCCTCGTGCGCATACGCGCGGCCGGTCATGCCGAGCTTGTCGAGCGGATAACGGCCGTTCAGGCGGAAGCCGAGCGGACGCAGGATGCGCGTGAACGCGGCCTCGCCCGGCGGCAGCGCGCCCGTGTGCGGCCAGCGCACCGTGCGCAGCGCGCCGTGGTCGAAGTAGACCGAGCCGCCGCTTTCGATCGCGTCGGCCGTGTACGCGCGACCGTTCGCCGAACGCTCGAGCAGCCCTTCGAACAGCGCCATGTTCATCGCCTGCGCGATCTCCGCGCGCGTCACGACGCCGTCCTCCCATTCTTCGAGGATGGCCGGCATGTTCAGGGTCGAGAACAGGGCGTCGGTCTTCGCCTGTCCCAGCAGCTTCGTCAGCAAGCTCTCGATATTCGGATTGCGCATCAGGATTCTCGTCTCGGGGGATCGCCGGCAAACGTGCCGGCAACTCGTCGGCCGGCCGCCCGGCGGGCGCCTGACCTTGCGTGGGGAGCATTATTCAAAGGGTTGCAGCCGGGCGTAAAGCGAGATTAAATTGACACGTGATGAGTTTTTGGAATTATTGGCCGTCCTTCGCCCGCCCTTTGCCCCCGCGTGGCGTGGCCCTTTTCGTCAGACGAATCGAGCATCATGCGCAAATTCAAGATCCCCAACATGGGCGCACTGGTGGCTTTCGAAGCCGCCGCGCGCCACGAGAGCTTCACGCACGCGGCCAAGGAGCTGTTCCTGACCGAAAGCGCGGTATCGCGGCAGATCGCGACGCTCGAGGCGAGCCTCGGCGTGCGGCTGTTCGCGCGCGTGAAGCAGCGCGTCGTGCTGACGCGCGCCGGCAAGCTATATGGCACGCAGGTGCGGCGCGCGCTGGAAGCGCTCGACCGCGACACGCTGTCGATCATCGCGCACGGCAGCGGCGGCGGCTACCTGGAGCTCGCGGTGCTGCCGACGTTCGCGTCGCACTGGCTGATCCCGCGCATCAAGAGCTTCTACGACCGCACGCCCGACGTGCGCGTGAACATGGGCAGCCGCACCGACCTGTTCTCGTTCGAGGACACCCATTTCGAGGCCGCGATCCACTACGGCAAGCCGACCTGGCCCGGCACGTCGTCCGACTACCTGTTCGGCGAGGAAGTCGTGCCGATCTGCTCGCCCGCGCTGCTCGACGGGCCGGTCGAGCGTGTCGAGGATCTGCTCGCGTATCCGCTGCTGCACTCGACGACGCGCCCCGGCGCGTGGGCGCAGTGGTTCGAGACGCATGGCGTCGAAGATATCCGCACGATGCAGGGCGTGCGCTACGAGCTGCACACGATGCTGATCAGCGCGGCCGCGGCCGGGCTCGGGATCGCACTCGTGCCGAAGTTCTTCGTCGAGGAACAGTTGCAGCAGCTCGGCCTGGTCGTGCCGTGCGACGCGGCGACGGTCGGCGATTCGGCGTACTACCTCGTGTATCCGACGGAATTCAGCCACAGCAAGCCGCTGGAGCTGTTTCGCGGCTGGCTGCTCGAGCAGGCGAGCGCGTATGCGGCACCGGAGGGGGATGCGGACGGCGCCGATGCGGAGGATGACGAGGACGTCGAGTAGCGCGCTCGCTTCAGGTCACAGCGCGCGGGCGCGGCCGTTCACGTTCGACACATCAATCGGTTTCCGGATCATTGGCAGCAAGGTGCGGGTCGTCGTGACGAAGACCCGCATTGTCGCGCAGCGCGAGCGTTACATGTGCCACTTCACCGTCGCGGTCAGCGTACGCGGATCGCCGGGCATGTTGTACAGGTCTGCGTTGCCGTGCGCGGCAATGAAGTAACGGCGATTGAACAGATTGTCGAGCGTGAGCGTCACGTCGACCTTCTTGCTTCGATAGCCGGCGCCCAGGTTGAACACCGTGAACGACGGCAGCGTGACGAGATCGCTGGCCGACGTGTAACGCGCCGACTGGAACTGCATGCCGGCCGCCGCATAGAAGCCGTACGGCAGTTCGCGCTTCAGCCACAGGTTCGCGCTGTGGCGCGGCATCAGCCCCGGCGTGTTGCTCGACAGCGCGAGGCCGGCCGCCGTCGATTGCGGCGAACCGTCGACGGTGCCGTTCATGTAAGCGTAACCGGCGTACACCGACCACTTCGGCGCGATCTCGCCGGTGAAGCCCAGCTCCATCCCGCGCACGTGTTGTGTGCCGATCGGCAGCGCATAACCGGGATTCGCGGGATCGCCGATCTGCTGGTTGGTCTGGCGCATGTCGAACAGCGCGACGCTGGCCGTCGCCTTGCCGCCGAGGTCGAAGCGCGAGCCGACTTCATACGCGGTGGTCTTCTGCGGCGCGAGCGCGGCGCCGTTCGAGAACGCGCCGGAACTGATCAGCGTATCGGCGAGCGGCGAGAACGACTGGCTGAACGAGCCGTACAGCGTCAGCCAGTCGAGCGGTTCGTAGATCAGGCCGACGCGCGGGCTCCACGCGTGATCGGTGCGGTCGAGATTGACGTTCGACGACGTGTAGTCGTGGCGGATCTGGTTCAGGTAGTCGAAGCGCAGGCCCGCGAGCACCTTCCAGTGCTCGGTCAGCGAGATCAGGTCCTGCGCATAGACGCCCGCGAGCCCGACGACGGTCGACGCGTTCGTCTTCGCACGCGCGCCGGTCGGCACGCCGGGCAGGATCACCTGCTGCGGATTGAAGAGATCGTAGGTGGCGACCTTCGTCACGTTGTAGATCGTGTCGAACTTCTGCTGCTGCGACAGCTCCAGCCCGTACAGCAGCTCGTGGCGCATGCCGAACAGCGACGTCTTCTGCGTGAGCTCGAACAGGCCGTCGATGCCGTGGTCGGTGCGCTGGCGCGTCGACTGGTCGAGCGTCACGACCGGGTGCGCGGCCGTCTTGATCGGCTCGAACGTCACGTAGTTCTTGCGCTCGAGCGAGAAGTCGTACGCGCGGATCGCGCCATGGAACGACAGCGTATCGCTGAAGCGGTGATCGAGCGACACCGTCGCGCTCTTCGCGGAGACGTCGTTGTACGAGCTGTTCGCCGCGTCGGCCGAGCCGTAATACGTGTTGATCGGCACGTCGACCGGCCGGCCGCGATACGCGGGCAGGCCCTGGTCGGACGTGCGGCGATCGTGCAGGTAGTCGAATTCGACGTTCAGCACCGTGTTGCTGTCCAGCTTGAACTGCGCGGACGGCGCGATCGCCTGGCGGTTGAGCTGGAACTGGTCGCGAAAGCTGTTCGAGTTCTCGGCCGCGCCGGTGATGCGGAAGCGCGCCGCGTCGTTCGCATTCCAGCCGAGGTCGAATTCGCCGCGCCGCTCGCCGCGCGTGCCGAGCGTCACGCCCACGTCGCGCACCGGGTTCGCGTCCGGCCGCTTCAGCACGCGATTCACGATGCCGCCCGCCGAGCCGCGCCCATACAGCACGGCCGCCGGCCCCTTCAGCACCTCGACGCGCTCGACGTTCGACAGGTCGCGATAGTAGAGCGCGTCGTCGCGAATGCCGTCGACGTACTGGTCCGTGATGCTGTTGAAACCGCGGATCGTGATCTGGTCGCGCTGGCCGTCGCCGACCGAGAAGCCGACGCCCGGCACGTTGCGCAATGCGTCCTGCATCGACGTCGCGTTCTGGTCCTCGATCACCGCGTGCGGGACGACGTTCACCGTCTGCGGCACGTCCATCAGCGACATGTCGGTCTTGGTCGCCGCGCGCGAACGGCCCGCGTCGTACGACGCATGCTCGGCGGCCGCATTGACGGAAATCGCGGGCAAGGTCGCCGCGGCGTCGCTCGCCTGCGCGAACGAAGTACGGGCGCCGGCCAGCGACGTGACGATCAGAAGCGCATGGCAAGCGCTCGTGTTGAGTTTCATCGTAAGCGTAGGGGGTGAAGGAAAACGGCGAACGGAAACGCGTCCGGTCGACGCGCGAATCGCGCAGCGACCGACGAAGCCTTTCCGTGAACTAGATGGCGCGCGGGGGATCGCCCCGTCGCGCATGCCGGCGGCGAACGGCCGGCGCGGGTGGATGCCGGCCGGCACGACCGGCACGAAAAAAGCCGTGACATCCCGTCACGGCTCGTAATGGTGCGGAATAATAAACGAGAATGATTCGTGTTTTCGATTAATTTTTAACGTGTCGCCTGCCCGCAACGTGCATGCGCATCGCGCTCTGCATTCCTGACGAATGCCTTTCATTTCGAGGCGCTGAGCCGCATATCGGCGTAAGCACATCGAAAGAAATCGATCGGCCGTATCGAATGGATTGCACGGAAACGGTCAGGCAGATGGCGGGGTTCGGGATACGACGACGAAAAGCCTGGAGAGGATCACGAAGGATCCGGTGAAGCACGGGCGGCACGTATTCAACGGTCCGGTGCGCGCCGGACCGGGCAACCCCGACCCGGCGCTCCGGGCAGCCGACCTCGCATCGGCAGCGCGGCGGACCTTCTTCTGTTGTTCACTACGTCTGCTCTCTCAGGCTCGCTTCATTTTTTTCTTCGTCGCGCTGCGCCATTATCCGCCCAAACCAGCCGAAGTGAAACGTTTGCGGTTGCAACAAACGCGTTATACCGGCCATTCGGCAACAGTCTTTCTGAATGCTTACGATACATGCGACGAGATTCGGCAATTCTTGCATTCGCATCGGCGTTCCTTTTTAATGGAACTGGTTCCAATCGCCGATTCGGCCATGTTCCCGCGTGACGTGCCGTCGTGCCCGCGTCATCATGCCGATTCAGGATCGAGGATCATTCAGCTCAGGATTCGCATCGCCCGTCCTTCCCGGACACCTAGTCAAACGAGACCGTCATGCCCGATTCCGCCTCCCTGCAACAACTGTTTCCCGCGTATCAAGACATCCCCGCCGAGTTCCGGCTCGCTTCGCCGATTCACCAGCGCGTGTCGCTCGTCGACGGCGAACTTCGACCGTGGAACGGTGCGACCAAGACCGTGCTGTCGCCCGTGTGCGTGCGGCAGGCGGACGGCAGCGTCGAGCAGGTCGAGATCGGCAGCTATCCGGTAATGGGCGAAACGGAAAGCGACGCGGCGCTCGACGCAGCGGTGCGCGCGTACGACTCGGGCCGCGGCGAGTGGCCGACGATGAAGGTCGAGCAGCGCATCGCGTGCATGCAGGACTTCATCAAGCGGATGGTCGCGCAGCGCGAACTGGTCGTGAACCTGATCATGTGGGAGATCGGCAAGAGCCTCGCCGATTCGCAGAAGGAGTTCGACCGTACCGTCACGTACATGACGCAGACGATCGATGCGCTGAAGGAGCTCGACAACGCGAACTCGCGCTTCGTGATCGCGGAAGGCACGATCGGCCAGATCCGCCGCACGCCGCTCGGCGTCGTGCTGTGCATGGGCCCGTACAACTATCCGCTGAACGAGACCTTCGCGACGCTGATCCCCGCGCTGCTGATGGGCAACACCGTGGTGTTCAAGCCGCCTCAGTACGGCACGCTGCTGTTCGAGCCGCTGCTCGAAGCGTTCCGCGACGCGTTCCCGCACGGCGTGATCAACACGATCTACGCGCCGGGCGCGGTGGTCGTGCCGCACATGCTCGCGTCGGGCAAGATCAATGTGCTCGCGCTGATCGGGTCGAGCAAGGTGGCCGATCACCTGAAGAAGCAGCACCCGAAGTCGCACCGGCTGCGCGCGATCCTCGGCCTCGACGCGAAGAACGCGGCGATCGTGCTGCCCGACGCCGATCTCGACCTCACCGTGAAGGAATGCCTGCTCGGCGCGCTGTCGTTCAACGGCCAGCGCTGCACCGCGCTGAAGATGCTGCTCGTGCACCGCTCGATCGTCGACGAATTCCTGAAGCGCTTCACCGCCGCGCTCGAACAGCTGAAGATCGGCATGCCGTGGGAAAAAGGCGTCAGCATCACGCCGCTGCCCGGCATGCATCGCACGGCCTACATGACGGACGCGATCGACGACGCGAAGGCCAAGGGCGCGCAGGTCATCAACCACTCGGGCGGCGAATTCAGCAAGACGCTGTTCTATCCGGCCGTCGTGTATCCGGTATCAGAAGGAATGAAGCTGTACCGCGAGGAACAGTTCGGGCCGATCATTCCGGTCGCGCCGTTCGACGACGTCGACACCGCGCTCGACTACGTGACGACGTCGGATCACGGCCAGCAGGTCAGCATCTTCGGTTCCGATCCGGCGCAGATCGGCGCGCTCGTCGATCCGCTCGTGAACCAGGTGTGCCGCGTGAACATCAACTGCCAGTGCCAGCGCGGGCCCGACGTGTTCCCGTTCGCGGGCCGCAAGGATTCGGCAGAAGGCACGCTGTCGGTGAGCGATGCGCTGCGCGCGTTCTCGATCCGCTCGATGGTCGCGGCGAAGCAGACCGACAGCAGCAAGCAGTTGCTCGACTCGATCGTGTCGGATCACACGTCGAAGTTCATCAATACGGGCTTTATTTTCTGAAGCCATCGTGAAGCGGGAACCCTCCGCCGCGCGTCGATGCTGCGGAGGGTTTCAGCGAACACCGCGCTGTTTGTCATGCATTCGACGCCAGCAGCCTGATCCCCGCCACGCCGAACACGACGGCGAGACACGCTTCCATCGCGCGACGGCCGCGCACGTACAGCCGGCGCGCGCCGTCCATCGAGAACACGAGCGCATAACCGCCGAACACCAGGCACCCGATCACGACACAGCCCGGCACGACGGCGCCGTGCGACGCGCCCGCGCCGTTCGACGACAGCGCGACGATCGACACCCACACGAGAATGGCTTTCGGATTGGTCAAGTGCAGCATCGCGCCGCGCATGTAGAAGCGCGACAGCCGCTGCTCGCGCGCCGCGTTCAGCGATGCCGCCGCCGTGCCCGACAGCGCCGTGCGCCCCGACTTGAATGCGAGCCACAGCAGGTACAGCCCGCCGAAGATCTTGATCGCGACCAGCAGCTTCGACCATGCGAGTAGCGCAGCCGACACGCCGAGCGCCGCCACGGTCGCCCAGAACATCGACCCCGAAATGACGCCGAGCGCGAACGCGAGCGCCGCCTTGCGGCCCTGGTTCGCGGCGACCGACATGATCGCGAGATTGCTTGGCCCCGGGCTGGCCGTACCGATGAAATAGGCCGTGTAGGCCAGCAGCAGGTTGGCCGAGAAGAAGGCGTGGACGCTCATGTCGAATCTCGCAGGGTTGGTTCCGAGATTGTTGGCAAACGCGGGCCGTCTGCCCATGGACAATTGCGCGGCCAATCGCTGGGCCAGTTCGACGGCCACGCCAATCGAATCGCCGTTCGTGAAACCGTCTCGGATATGAAACACCCGGCGCATTCACCGCCCGTTTCCGCCATGCATCGGAGCTCGTCCCGTTTCGACGTCCCCGCCAGCGAACGCACGGCAGACGCGGGCGGAACGCGTGGATCGGCACGTTTCGGCCGTTCGCCGGCAGAAACGCACCGCGCGTTCCGCCCGCGTTACGTTACATCCGTGAAGCATTTCGCGTCGCCGAGCCCCTCCGTGGGCCTGACGTCCACCACGCCCCGCCTGTAGACATCCTCCTCGACCGCCTGCGCAACCCACTACCGGCGGGACTCGCCGGCCGGCGCCGGATCGCCGCTCGACATCGCTCGACAATCGGATCGCGGCGCTGGTACGGAAACTGCATTCCGTTCCGGTAAAAGCCGCGCCGACGACCCGCGCGGACACAAATTCAACCTCGGGCGCATCCACGAATACGCCCGAACGATCCGCGCAAGCAACGAGGCCCCTCATGGATGCGCTGCCCAATTCGTCCGACACGGCGTTCCAGCTCTTTCTCGCGAAGGTGCTCGAACAGCCGCTGCCCGACTGGACCGAAAAACAGCAGATGGAACTCGAGATGGCACGAACGCTGTCGACCGAAATGGTCCACATCGCCGAAGAGATGCGCGGCCGCGCGCCCGATCTGCCGCGCTGCCTCGTGCTGCTTCGCTACGCGAAGGTGCTCGACTTCATGCTGACGTCGCTCGCCGCGCGCCGCGACATTCATCCGCAGACGCTGCGCACGCTGTTCCGGCTCGCGGACCTGAAGGTCGACGATTCGTATCCGGCGTGACGCGGCCTGGCGAGGCAGATTCCGTCAAGGGCACCTCCCGATACGACGGAATGCGCGCATCGATCGCCGCCGCGATCACGAAGCCGAGCGATGCATGACGCGTTAGCCCCGCGCACACGCCCGCTCGCTCGCCGGCTTATCCCGATCATCAGCGCTGTGGCCGGCCCCTCCCCGCAAACGGATGTACAATCGCGCGCCATGAACGCACTTCGCCGCTTCCTGCTCCGGCAAGGCGTCGCGCGACAGCTTCTGTGGGGTTTCCTCCTCGTGACGCTGCTGTCCCGCGCGCTGATGTCGGGTGCCGTGATGCTCGATCCGGACGGTCCGGATGCGGGCTCGGTGGTGCTGTGTTCGGGCCGTGGCCCGCTGATCGTCGACGTGGCCGCACTGGCCGCCCGCTTCGACGCCAGCACGCCGATCACGCCGGCCAACGATGCGCTGGCGCTCGTCGATGCGCTCAAACACGACGCGCACGCCGACAAGACGGCGCCCTCAGGCAACGGCGACAGCCTCTGCGCATTCGGCGCCGCCCTGTTCACGGCACTCGCGTCGTTCGTCCTGCTGGTGCTGCTGTTTCCCGCCGCGATTCCGCGGCGTTTCCGGATTCCTCCCGATTTCCTTCCCGTCGTGCGATCGATATTCGACGATCGCCCGCCCTCCCGCGCCCCTCCTCTGTTCTGCTGAACGTTCCGCCCAGCGGCTCGTGCACGTCGATGTGCATGAGCCTTCATGCCGTTCGTTTCACTAAACCCGATTCAAGCGTTCACCCGACTGTCCGCGTCGCGCGGGCGGCGCCGCCTTGCGCATGGCCTGCGCATCAGGCCGCGTTGCCCATTACGTCGACGCTCGCATGCCGGCGCGTTGACGGCGGCCGGCCCGCGCCGGCCTCGCCGATCGACGATCATGAGGAGCTGACACCATGTCGACCACCATCGAGAGGGCGATCTCGCCCGCCCATTCCGCAAGCGCCGGTTACCGGACGCTCTGGCGCTGGCATTTTTATGCCGGCCTGTTCGTCATGCCGTTCCTGGTGATCCTCGCGATCACGGGAACGCTTTATTGCTTCCAGCCGCAGATCGAGCCGCTGCTGTATCCGCACCGGCTGCTCGTCGAGTCGCGCGCCACGCAAAGGCTCGATCCGGACACGCTGCTCGCAAACGCACGTACCGCGATGCCGGCCGGCGCAACGCCGGTTTCCGTCCAGGTCTCCACCGCGCCGGACCGCAGCGCCGAATATGTGTTCCGGCTGCGCGACGGCAGCCGCGAGAGCGTCTACGTGAACCCATACGACGGCAGCGTACTCGGCACGCTGAGCATCGAGCGACGCTTCATGCAGGTCGACCGGATGCTGCATCGCAAGCTGCTGCTCGGCAAGACGGGCGAGTTGCTGATGGAACTCGCCGCGTGCTGGACGTTCGTGATGGTCGGCACCGGCATCGCGCTGTGGTGGCCGCGTGGCGCGGCGCGTGTCGGGCGCGCGCTGCGGCCCGACCTGTCGCTGCGCGGCCGGCCGCTGTGGAAAAGCATCCACGCGACCGAGGGCATCTGGCTCGCGGCCGGCACGGTGGCATTCATCCTGTCGGGGCTGCCGTGGTCGGGCTCGTGGGGCAAGAACTTCAAGGCGCTCGCCGCGACCGTGAACCTCGGCGCGCCGGAGGGCGCATGGGGCGGCGCGTCGGTGCGTTCGGCTCGCCCGGGCGCTGCCGCGGAGCCAGCGCGCGCGCAGGCCGCCGCGCCGTCCGGCCATCACCACGAATCGGGCGAGTCGATGCCGGGAATGGTGATGGACGACCTGCCGCTGCCGCAAACGCCGTGGGCGGTCGGCAACGTGCCCGTTCCGCATTCGCCGTCCGCGCCGACGCCGGCGCCGCTGCCGCTGGCACGCGCGATCGCGATCGTCGCGGGGCTCGGCGTGACGAGCGGCTACACGCTCGCGCTGCCGTCGGGCGCGGACGGCGTGTTCACCGCGTCGTACTTCCCGGCCGACCCGAAGGCGGAGCGGACGATCTACATCGATCAGTACAGCGGCGCGGTGCTGAAGGACATCCGCTACGGCGACTACGGCGCGGTGTCGCAAGCCGTGTCGTACGGCACGTCGCTGCATATGGGTCGCTACTTCGGGCTCGCGAACCAGATCATCTGCGCGGTGCTGTCGCTCGGGCTCGCCGCGATGGCCGTCACGGGCGCGGTGATGTGGTGGAAGCGCCGCCCGGCCGGGAAGCTGGGCGCGCCGTCGCGCGAACGCGGCACGCCGCCGATGCGCGGCTGGATCGCGGGGCTCGTGCTGCTCGGGATCGTATTCCCGCTGATGGGGATGACGATCGTCGCGGTCTGGTTGATCGACCGCCTGCTGTTCGGCCGTGCGGCGCGCGCGGCAGCATGACCGCGAAGCGATTCCACCGATTCAAAGGATTCCGAAGCATGAAGTTCAGACCAATGCTGCCCACTGCCGTTCTCACAGCTTGCGCGCCCGCCGGGCAGGCACGGGAAAGCGACGTCACGCGCGCGGGCTCGCCGCGCGCCCCGCCATCCACTTCCGATAGCGCCGCGTCTGGCATTGGGCGGCCAGTTGCTGCCGGACCAGCGCGCGCAGCGGCGACACCTGCGGGTTCGTGCGGCGCCCTTCGCTGAGCCGCGTGAGCTGGAACTTGACAACGGCCATGTTGGCCAGCGCGCCCAGCGCCTTGTTCTTCCACCGGATCGGCTGCAGCACCGGCGCGCTGTCCTTGCCGGCCCGCCAGTCGCGCGGCAGGTTCGGATCGATCGACAGCGCGGTCGCGATGCCGACCATCGCCACGCCGCTTTCGACCACCTGCTCGGCGACCGCGCGGCGCCGGATGCCGCCCGTGACCATCAGCGGCATCCGTGCGACGGCCGTGATGTCGCGCGCGAATTCGAGGAAATACGCTTCGCGCGCAAGCGTGCGCCCGTCGCGCGCCTCGCCCTGCATCGCCGGCACTTCATAGCTGCCACCCGACAGTTCGACGAGATCGACGTCGAGCGGGTTCAGCAGCTCGACCACGCGCTTCGCGTCGTCCGCGCTGAAGCCGCCGCGCTGGAAGTCGGCCGAGTTCAGCTTGACCGCGACGACGAACGCGGGCGACACCGTCGCGCGCACGGCCCGCACGATGTCGAGCAGCAGGCGCGCGCGATTTTCGATGCTGCCGCCCCACTGATCCTGCCGGCGGTTCGTCAGCGGCGACAGGAACTGGCTCAACAGATAGCCGTGCGCCGCGTGAATCTGCACGCCGGTGAAGCCGCTTTGCTCCGCAAGCTGCGCCGCGCGCACGAAGCGCTGCTGCACCTCGGCGATATCGGCCTCCGTCATTTCCTTCGGCACCGGGAACTGCTTCGACAGCGCGCCGAGCGCGAGCGGCACGGCCGACGGCGCGAGCGTCGTCTGGCCAAGCGCCGCCTGCATCTGGCGCCCCGGGTGGTTGATCTGCATCCACACGTGCCCGCCGCCCGAGCGCGCGATCTGCGCCCAGCGGCGGAAGCGGTCGAGATGCGTGTCGCTCTCGAGCACGACACCGTTCGGCCCGGTCATCGCGCGGCCGTCCACCATCACGTTTCCGGTCAGGATCAGCCCGGCCTGGCCGTCGGCCCAGGCCTGGTACAGGCGCAGCAACGCGTCGGACGGCGCGTGGTCCGCATCGGCCATGTTCTCTTCCATCGCGGCCTTGGCCAGCCGGTTCGGGATCACCGCGCCGTTGGGCAGTGTCAGGGGCGTAAACAGGTTCATGGAGCGCATCCTCGATTGACGATGCCCAACGATAACTTTAAAGTCAACTTTAAGGTCAAGCCCCTTTGGAGCACCCCATGAAAATCGGCGAACTGGCGCGGGCCAGCGGCCTCGCGGCGTCGCGCATCCGCTTCTACGAAGCGAGCGGCCTGCTCGAACCGGCCCGCCGGCAAGCGAACGGCTATCGGGAATACGGGCCGGAAGCGCTGACGCGGCTCGCGATCATCGACCGTGCGCAGCGCGCGGGATTCGCGCTCGACGAAATCCGCGCGGTGCTGCCGCCCGATCTCGGCGCGTGGCCGCGCGACGAACTGCTGGTCGCGCTGCGGCACAAGGTCGACGAGATCGCGCTGCTCGAACAGCGTCTCGCGCAGAACCGGCGCCATCTGGAGACGCTGATCGACGAGATCGAGAACAAGCCGGCGGGCGAGGATTGCGCGGGTGCCGCGCAACGCATGCTCGACCGGCTGTGCGAGCAGGCCGGCGAACCGCTGGCGCCGGCGCCCGTCGCACGGCCGACGCGCAAGCGCGCGTGACCGATTGCACTGCGTCACCCACCGATCGATCAACCCGCAGTGCGGCGAGACGAGCCGACGCGTACGCGCCGGCTTCCGCACCGCGACCTCCTGACCTTATCTGCATGACGATCCCCCATTTCAGAGGATTCCTCATCGCTGCGCTGCTGACATCCGGTATCGGCAATGCATGCGCCAGGCAGTGCGGCGACACGCCTGCGTCGCTCTGACGGTCATAGGCTCGCGCGCGTGAAAGCCGTTGCACCGCGCGAGCGGTGGGCAGGTCGGCGCGCTTGCGCGCGGCCGTGCGGATTCGCTTACGTCTCAGGTAATCGACGCGCGCCGCCCGCGCCGCGATCATGGCTCCATCGACCGACGAACCGCGTCACGCCAGGGAGCCCGCCATGACCGCCTATGCCATCGCCCACCTGCACGACGTCGACATGTGCGACGACATCGTCGAATACCTCGAACGCATCGACGGCACGCTCGCGCCGTTCGACGGCCGGTTCGTCATTCACGGCGCGCGGCCGGAGGTACGCGAAGGCGTGTGGCGCGGCGACCTGATCGCGATCGCATTCCCGGATCTCGACACGGCGCGCGCATGGTACGAGTCGGATGCGTACCGGCAGATCCAGCCGCTGCGCGCACGGCACGCGAGCGGGCCGCTGATCCTGATCGACGGCGTCGATGAACGGCACAAGGCGACCGACATCCTGCGGTGAAACCCGACGCCTGCGATACCTACGAAGCGTTCCGCTCCATCGGCTCGCCGACGACGAAGCCGCCGCCCTGGAACCACTGCGCGGGATCGTCGTAGTCGGCGGTCGGCGCCGTGACCGGGAACAATCCCGCGAACTGCTCGGAGCTGTCGCGCGGACGGAAGCCGAGGAAACCGGCCTTCGTGTTGTCCCACCACTTCACCGGGTTGTCCGACGCGCCGTAAACGATCGCGTGGCCGACGCGGTTCGTCAGCAGCGAGCAGCGCACGAGCTCGATGAAATCGCGATAGCTGAGGAACGTCACGAGCATGCGCGGGTTCTTCGGCACCTCGAACGACGAGCCGATCCGCAGGCACACGGTCTCGATCCCGAAGCGGTCGAAGTAGTAGCGCGACAGCGATTCGCCGAAGCACTTCGTCACGCCGTACAGGCTGTCGGGGCGCAGCGGCGAATCGGCGTCGAGCACTTCCGTGACCGGATGGAAGCCGATCGCATGGTTCGAGCTCGCGAACACGACGCGCTTCACGCCGTGCTTGCGCGCGGCTTCATACAGGTTGTACGTGCCGGTAATGTTCGCGCCGACGAGATCGTCGAACGGCGCATCGACCGAAATGCCGCCGAGATGGACGATCGCGTCCACGCCGTCGACGAGCTGCATCACCGCCGGCCGGTCGGCCAGATCGACGACACGGGTTTCTTCATGCGCGGCCGCGTCGCCGGGCGTCGCGATGTCGCTGACGCGCACGACGTCGGCCCATTGCGCGAGTGCGCCGCGCAACTGGCGGCCGAGGTTGCCGGCCGCGCCCGTCAGCAGCAGGCGCCCGAACGGTTTGCGCGTGCCGGTGGATGAGGCGTTCATCGAATCTCCTTCTCCTTGAATCTGACCTGGACTCCGATCCGGTTTTTACCTCGAATCGGAAAACGTTTTCCAACTATACGCGGGACCGCAACCGAACGTCAATGGTCGAACCTGTTCGCAGCCATCCGCACTTTCCCGATATCAGCTCGTGGCCGCGTGCCGGCTTTTTCTGCCACAATCCGGCGTTATCGAACGAAAACGTTACCCTTCCGATGAAAAAAGTTTCCCCGACGATCCGCGACGTGGCCGCGGAAGCCGGCGTGTCGGTCGCGACGGTATCGAAATACGTGAACGGCACGCAGCGCTTCTCGCCGGTGGTCGAAGCGCGGCTCAAGGAGGCGATCGACCGGCTCGGCTACCGTTCGAACCCGCTCGCGCGTTCGATGATCACCGGGCGCACGCGCACGATCGGCCTCGTGATCCTCGACATCAGCAATCCGCACTTCACGAACGTGGTCAAGGGCGCGAACCGGATCGCGCTGCAGCACGACTACACGCTGCTGCTCGTCGATACCGAGGAGAACCAGGCACGCGAACGCTCGCTGATCGAGGCGCTCGCGCAGCGCGTCGACGGGCTGATCGTCAGCACGCGGATGCCCGACGACGAGGCCGGCTGGATGCTCGATCTCAACAAGCCGCTCGTGCTGCTGCGCCGCAGCCCCGGCCTGCCGATTCCGAGCGTCGGCATCGACAACCGGCTGTCGACCTACATGCTCGCGCGCCACCTGCTCAATCTCGGGCACACGCGCATCGCGTATCTCGGCTTCGGCACTGCACGCGTGAACGACGAACGGATCCAGGGCGCGCGCGACTGCCTCGCCGAAGCGGGGCTCACGCTCGACGTGCACGACGCGCACGCGCCGACGGCCGAAGCCGGCGAACGCGCGTGCTCGCGCGTGATGCTCGGGCCGCAGCGCCCGCAGGCTGTGATCTGCTACAACGACCTGATCGCGCTCGGCTTCATGAAGGAAGCCGCGTCGCTCGGCTTCCGGCTGCCGCAGGACGTGTCGGTCGCGGGCATCGACAACGTGCCGTACGGCGAATACGCGGCGCCCGCGCTGACGACCGTCGACATCCAGAGCGAGAACATGGGCGAGCTCGCGATGCAGAAGCTGATCGACGCGCTCGCGGGGCGCACCGATGCGAGCTATTCGACGTTCGAGCCGCGGCTGATCATGCGCGCGTCGACGGCAGCGGCCGGTTGAGTCGCCTGCCGAGCGCCTCAAAACGAAAACGCGCCGCCCATGGCGGCGCGTTCGTTTTCCGAACTACGATCAAGCGTCGAGTTTCGCCGGCTTCATCTTCGGCGTGAGCACATGCATGATCGCCAGCGCGAGCAGGTACGCGAGCGCGCCGATCGCGAACAGCACCCAGTAGTGGCCCGTGCGTTGCAGCACCTGGCCGATCACTTCCGAGAACAGCACGCCGCCGATCGAACCAGCCATCCCGCCGATGCCGACCACCGACGCGACCGCGCGGCGCGGGAACAGGTCGGACGCCGTCGTGAACAGGTTCGCCGACCAGCCCTGGTGCGCGGCGGCGGCGAGGCCGACGATCAGCACCGCGATCCACAGGCTCTGCACCTGCGACACGAACGCGATCGGCAGCACGCAGCACGCGCAGATCAGCATCGCCGTCTTGCGCGCGCGGTTCACGCTCCAGCCCGCGCGCAGCAGCATCGACGACAGCCAGCCGCCGCCGATGCTGCCGACCGTCGTCAGCGCATAGATGCAGACGAGCGGCAGGCCGATGTGCTGCATGTCCATCCCGCGCGACTCGTTGAGCCACTTCGGCAGCCAGAACAGGTAGAACCACCACACCGGGTCGGTCAGGAACTTGCCGACCAGGAACGCCCACGTCTCGCGTTTGCGGATCAGCTCGCCCCAGCGCGGCGCACCGGCGTTCGCGTTCGCCGCGTCCAGCGCTTCGGCTTCGTCGCGCGGCTCGTCGTATTCCGCGGCGAGCGCGCGCGTGTCGGCCTGCCGATAGAGCACGAGCCACACCGCGAGCCAGATGATGCCGATTGCACCGATGATCACGAACGCCGCGCGCCAGCCGTAGGCCACCGCGATCGCCGGGATGATCGCCGGCGCGAACACCGCGCCGATGTTCGCGCCCGAGTTGAAGATGCCGGTGGCGAGCGCGCGTTCGCGGCGCGGAAACCATTCGGCCGTCGTCTTGATCGCGGCCGGGAAGTTGCCGCCCTCGCCGATCCCGAGCAGCGCACGCACGAACGCGAAGCCCGTCACCGAGCCGACCGCCGCATGGAGCATCGCGGCGATGCTCCATACCAGCATCGCCACCGCGTACGACACGCGCGTGCCGAACCAGTCGACGATGCGCCCGAAGCCGAGCAGCCCGAGCGCATAGAACGCGGAAAACGCCATCACGATGCGGCCGTACTGCACCTGGCTCCAGCCGATGTCGTGCTGGAGCATCGGCGCGAGCAGGCCGAGGATCTGCCGATCCATGTAGTTGATGACGGTCGCGAAAAACAGCAGCGCACAGACGGTCCAGCGGTAGCGGCTGGCGACGGCGCGCACCGTGCCGACGACGGCAGATTGCATGAATGTCTCCGATGCGCGGCCGCGCCCGTCGCGCCGCACGATATTCGTTGACCGGCGACCGGCGCCGGGGCGGACGGCCATGGCGCGCTGTCGCGCACGGCCGATCGCCAACCCTTCTGGAAAACGTTTTTCAAAGCATAGGGCGTCGGCCGGCCCGCTGTCAGTCGGGGATTTCGATGAGTCATCTCAAAATGGTCGCGGCAAAAGAGACGACTGTTTCGAAGAGTGGTATTAACCGTTTTTCCCGGATTTTCCAACGCGCGAATCGGGGCACGGACGCCGATACACATGTCCGATTCCAGCCAGAATCGATGACGGGGATGGTTTACAGTCGTTTCATGCGCCTCGATCCCGACACCTGCTACGACGCCCTGCTTTCGCGGAACCGCCGCTTCGACGGCTGGTTCTTCGTCGGCGTCGCGACGACGGGCGTGTATTGCCGCCCCGTCTGCCCGGTGAAGCCGCCGAAAGCGCAGAACTGCAGCTATTACCCGACCGCCGCGGCCGCCGAGAAAGCCGGCTTCCGGCCGTGCATGCGCTGCCGCCCCGAGCTCGCGCCCGGCCACGGCTTGCTCGACCTCTCAGGCAATCTCGCTGACGCGGCCGCCACGCTGATCGAGGACGGGTTCCTGAACGAGCATTCCGTCGACGCGCTCGCGCGGCGCGTCGGCGTGACCGAACGCCATCTGCGCCGGATCTTCGCCGCGCAGTTCGGCGTATCGCCGGTCGAGTTCGCGCAGACGCACCGGCTGCTGATGGCCAAGCGGCTGCTGACCGACACCGCGCTGCCGGTGGCCGTCGTCGCATCGACGGCCGGGTTCGGCAGCGTGCGGCGCTTCAACGACCTGTTCCGGCAGCGCTACGGCCTCAATCCGCTGCGGCTCCGCAAAGGGGCCGGCGCGTCCGCCGAAGGCGACATGACGTTCCCGCTGCCATACCGGCCGCCGTTCGCGTGGGCCGACCTGATGCGCTTTCTCGCGCAGCGGCAGATCGACGGCGTCGAGCGGATCGACGCGCAAGGCTATGCGCGCGTCGTCGAATTGCCGAATCGCAACGATGGTGACCGCCTAACCGGATGGTTATCCGTCGCGCACGTGCCGCAGCGCTTCGCGCTGGCCGTCACCGTGTCGCCCGCGCTGACGCCGGTCGTGCCGGCCGTGCTCGCGCGCGTGCGGCGGCTGTTCGATCTCGACAGCCGCCCCGACGTGATCGACGCGCATCTCGGCGCACTCGCGAGCGGCTCACCCGGCTTGCGCGTGCCCGGCGCGTTCGACGGCCTCGAAATCGCACTTCGCGCGATCGCGGGCGAACGGCTCGCGGCCGCGCATGCGGGTGCGGTGCTCGCGCGCATCGCCGAACGCTTCGGCACTAAGGTAGAAGGCGTGCTGCCGGGGCTGACGCATGCGCTGCCTCCCGCGGCGACGCTGGCCGCCCTGCCACCGGCGGCGCTTGAAGAACTCGGCATTACGCGCGAAACGGCACGGGCGATCCTGTCGCTCGCACGCGCTGTCACCGACGGCATGCTCGCACTCGAACCGATGGCGCCGCTCGACGCGACGCTCGCCGCGCTGCGCGCGATGCCCGGCTTCGACGAGCGCGCGGTACAGTACGTCGCGATGCGTGCGATGGCCTGGCCGAATGCATTCCCGGCCGACGATGCGTTGCTTCCCGCACGCGGCGAACACATCGAACACATCGAACGCTCGCGCATGCCATCATCTGCGCCGCATGCCTCGCGCTGGGCGCCGTGGCGCGCGTATGCCGCATTGCATGTGTGGCGCCTTCAAGGAGACGTATTGCGATGACTCCCGCTCACCTGATTCCGAGCCCGCTCGGCGACATCGCCGTGCGCATCGAGGACGATGCGCTGACGGGCCTGTTCTTCGTCGGCCAGAAATACTTCCCGTCGCTTTCGATCGCGCAGGAAGCAAACGCGCTCGTCACTTCGCCGATCGCGCGCAAGGTCGCGGAAGAAATCGCGGAATACTTCACCGGCATGCGCGAAACGTTCTCGGTGCCGATCCACCTGCGCGGCACGACGTTTCAACGGCGTGTATGGAAGGAACTGCTCGCGATTCCGTTCGGCGAGCTCGTGTCGTACGGCGACATCACCGAACGCGTCGGGTTGCCGATGAGCGCCGCGCGCGCCGTGGGCGGTGCGGTCGGCCGGAACCCGGTGTCGATCATGGTGCCGTGCCATCGCGTGGTCGGCGCGTCGGGCAGCCTGACCGGTTATGCGGGCGGCATCGACCGCAAGCGCGCGCTGCTGTCGCTAGAAGGTGCCGGGTTCGAGCGTGGCGCACATCATCCGGTGCAGACAGCGCTCGCGTTCTGAGTGACGGCGCGCGGCACGCGTGGCCGCATCACGCGTTCAATACAGGCCGGCGCGCTTCACGCTTCGCATACGCACCGGGCGTCATGCGGAATTTCGCCTGGAACAGCGCGATGAACGACGACGTCGAGTCGTAGCCCAGTTGCGCGGCCACCGCACCGATCGGCTCGCCGGCATCGAGCAGCGGCAGCGACGCGAGCAGCCGTACGGCCTGCCGCCATTCGGTGAACGACAGCCCCGTGTCCTGCCGGAACAGCCGCGACAGCGTGCGCCGCGTCGCGCCGACCTGATGGCCCCATTCGTCGAGACTGCGCGTATCGCCCGGATGCGCATGCAACGCGCGCGCGATTTTCAGCAGGCGCGGATCGCGCGGCAGCGGCACCGTCAGCGGCGCCGGCCGCATCCGCGCGATCCGGTCGGCGATCAGGCAGACGAGCGCGCCGTCCGGCCCCGCTTCGTCGTAGTTCACCGGCAATTCGGCCGTGGCAATCACCAGCTCGCGCAGCAGCGGCGTCATGCAGAGGATCGTGCAATCGTCGTTCGCATCGCTGCGCGCGATCGCTTCGTCGAGATACAGGCTGTGGAACGCGACGCAATCGCGCGTCGACACCGCATGCGGCACGTGCGGCGGAATCCACATCGCATAGTGCGGCGGCAACAGTTGCCGACCCGACGGCGTCGACACCTCGAGCACGCCGCTCGTCGCATACATCAGCTGGGCCCACGGATGACTGTGCGCGTCGACGCTCACGTTGCCGGGAATCCCGAACGCACGCACGTACAGCGGCCTCGGCAGGCGCGCCATCGGCGGCACTGCGTAAGGGTCACCCGATTGTCCCGCCAGCAACATAAGACGTCCTCCGAAGGTCATTGCACGAACGAGCGCGATGCTACCGTGGCGGCTCTTCTTTCACACGGCTTCCGAACATGAGCGCTCATACCCGCACCACCCGCAAGACCGTCACCGCGATCCGTTCGACCAAAGGCATCGGCAGCCTCGTGTCGCTGACCGCGTATTCCGCGCCGATGGCGAAGCTCGTCGACGACGTGGCCGACGTGATCATCGTCGGCGATTCCGTCGGCATGGTGTTGTACGGGATGCACGATACGCTGCGCGTCACGCTCGACATGATGATTGCACACGGTGCGGCCGTCGTGCGCGGCGCCGCGCAAGCGTGCGTCGTCGTCGACCTGCCGTTCTCGACGTACCAGGAATCGCCCGCGCAGGCCTATCGCTCTGCCGCGCGGCTGCTCGCCGAAACCGGCGCGCAGGCCGTGAAGCTCGAAGGCGGCAGCGAGATGGCCGACACCATCCGCTTCCTGACCGAGCGCGGCATACCGGTGATGGCGCATGTCGGCCTGATGCCGCAGCAGGCCAACGCGACGGGCGGCTTCCGCGCGCAGGGCATGGACCCGCGTTCGGCCGCGCAAGTGTTCGATGCCGCGTGCGCGGCCGAGCGGGCCGGCGCGTTCGGCGTCGTCATCGAAGGCACCGCCGAAGCGCTCGCGCGCCATCTGACTGAAACGCTGACGATCCCGACGATCGGCATCGGCGCATCGCCCGCGTGCGACGGACAAGTGCTCGTGACCGAGGACATGATCGGCGCGTTCGATGCATACACGCCGCGCTTCGTGAAACGTTACGCCGATGCGAATACGGTGATGCGCGACGCGATCCGCCAGTACGCGCACGACGTGCGGCAGCGCGTGTTTCCCGAACCGGCGCATTGCTTCGGGTATGGCAAGCCGCTGCAACTGGCGGACGCGGCCGCCGCCTGACGCGACGCGATCACGCGCGCTTGCGCATCGCATGCGCGACCCGCGCGTTCGCCTCGAATTTCGCGCGATGCGTCGAGAAGAACGTCCGCACGTTGCGGACGTTCGATGCGCCGGTGAACAGCCGCCGCGCGAATTCGTCGTATTCGGCGACGTCGGCAAGATCGGCCACCACGACGAAATCGGGGCCCGGCGACACGCGGTAGCACTGCGTGACGGCCGGCTCCGCGCATACGTACGCTTCGAACGCGTCGTAGTCTTCGGCCGTCTGCCGGTCGAGGCTGATCTCGATCAGCGCCGTGACGGCCGTGCCGATCGCGACCGGATCGAGCACCGCGACCTGCCGGCGGATCACGCCGGCTTCCGTCAGCCGGCGCACGCGACGCATGCAGGTCGGCGGCGACGACAGCGCGCGCTCGGCCAGTTGCAGGTTCGACACCGACGCGTCGTCCTGCAGGATCGCGAGGATGCGCAGGTCGAGATCGTCGAGGGTGATGCCGGCCATCGGCGGCTCCTTCCGGTCAGGATGTGAAATTTAATTTCAACATGATAGACGATCTACGCGTCGTTTCATTTATGTCGACATTTTGAAATTTAATTCCATTCAACCGCCTCTACCATCGCTCTCACTGATCCAGACAGGACATTTACGGAGCGCGATATGTGTGGAATTGTCGGGGCGGTCGCCCAGCGGGACATCCTGCCGAACCTTGTCGACGGCCTGAAGCGGCTCGAATACCGCGGCTACGATTCGTGCGGCGTCGTGGTCTACCGCGACCGTGCGCTGGCACGTGCCCGCAGCGTCGATCGCGTGGCCAACCTGCAGCGCGAGATCGCCGAGCATGCGTTGTCGGGTTACACCGGCATCGCGCATACGCGCTGGGCCACGCATGGCGCACCCGTCACGCTCAACGCGCATCCGCACTTCTCGCCGAGCGACGCCAACGCGCGCATCGCGCTGTCGCACAACGGGATCATCGAGAACTGCGACCAGTTGCGCGCAGAACTGCAGGCGCAGGGCTACGTGTTCGCGAGCCAGACCGACAGCGAGGCGATCGCGCACCTGATCGACCACCTGTACGACGGCGACCTGTTCGATGCGGTGCGGCGCGCGGTCACGCGACTGCGCGGCAGCTACGCGATCGCGGCGATGTGCCGCGACGAGCCGCACCGGATCGTCGGCGCGCGCGACGGGATGCCGCTCGTGGTCGGCGTCGGCGAAGGCGAGAATTTCCTGGCGTCCGATGCGATTGCGCTGTCAGGCATCACCGATCGCATTGCGTATCTGGAGAACGGCGACGTCGCCGATATCCAGCTGCATCGCTACTGGATCGTCGATGCGGCCGGCCAGCGCGTCGAGCGCACGGTGCAGCGGGTCGCCGCGCATAGCGGCGCGGTCGATCTCGGATCGTACCGCTACTACATGCAGAAGGAGATCTTCGAGCAGCCGCAGGCGGTGGCCGATACGCTGCTCGACGTCGCGTCGATCATGCCCGAGCTGTTCGGCGACGGTGCGTGGCGCGTGTTCAATGAAGTCGACTCGGTGCTGCTGCTCGCGTGCGGCGGCAGCTATCACGCGGCACTGACCGCGAAGTACTGGATCGAGAGCATCGCGAAACTGCCGGCGAGCGTTGAAATTGCCAGCGAGTTTCGCTATCGCGACAGCGTGCCGAATCCGCGCACGCTGGTTGTCGCGGTGTCGCAAAGCGGCGAGACGGCTGACGTGCTCGGCGCGGTGCATGTCGCGAAGCAGCGCGGGATGATGCATACGCTCGCGATCTGCAACGTCGCGACGAGTGCGTTGATGCGCGAATGTGCGCTGCAGTTCGTGACGCGTGCGGGGATCGAGATCGGGGTGGCTTCGACGAAGGCTTTTACGACGCAGCTCGTTGCGTTGTTCTTGCTGACGTTGTCGCTTGCTCAGGTGCGCGGGCGGTTGAGTGATGACGAGGAGAAGGAACATCTGCGTGCGCTGCGGCATCTGCCCGACGCGATGTCGAAGGTGCTCGCGCTGGAGCCGCAGATCATGGCGTGGTCGGAACTGCTCGCGCGACGCGACAACATGCTGTTTCTCGGGCGCGGGATGCATTACCCGATCGCGCTCGAGGGTGCGTTGAAGATGAAGGAGATTTCTTATATTCACGCCGAAGCGTATCCGGCCGGCGAGTTGAAGCATGGGCCGCTTGCGCTGGTGAGCAACGAGATGCCGGTGATTGCGGTTGCGCCGAATGACATGCTGCTCGAGAAGCTCCGGTCGAACATGCATGAGGTCAGTGCGCGGAACGGGCGGCTTTTTGTGTTCGCGGATGTGGACTGTGGGCTGGTGCCGGGTGACGGGATCGAGGTGATTCGGCTCAATGAATACTACGGGCCGCTTTCGCCAATTCTGCATACGGTGCCGATGCAGCTTCTCGCCTATCACGCTGCGTTGGCGCGGGGGACGGATATTGATAAGCCCAGGAATCTGGCTAAGTCGGTGACGGTGGAGTGAGGCGGGCGGCGACTGCCGGGGGGCTGGCAACTTCGAATAGTTCCACTTAAAGCGACGCGCGAAGTTTCACTTAACGTCCTCCGAAATCCCCGCAAACGACTGCCGGGCGGGGCTTAAGTGAAACTGTTCCAACGGCATTTGCGCTCGGCCAAAGCGCGGGATGCCTCGGAAAAATCGCGCCCATCCACGCGCCGTATTGAGCCCCTTTCCATTCATGACGAGTGACTATCCCATCAGCTCAGGACACGTCGGGCTGAGGCAGTCAGCACTTCGACTGCGGAACGTTCGGCCGCGTCGGCCGAGGCAGCCCTTTGGGCCATACCTTTCAAGTAATTGCGTCGCCCCCTGTACGCAACGGCTGTCTGGTTTCGGCGGACAGGGAAGAAAGCGCTGTCGGCTCATGCCCCGCCTTTCACCGCATGATGCAGGTTTCGCTGTGGCGAGCTAAGAAACCCCTGTGTTCCGGCAGGCATAGGTTTCGCACGGGCCCCAGAAGGCACGAGCGCATATACTTTGATTGTCTCTGAGCATACGCAACATCTTGAAACGATGAACGCCCCGCAGGGAGAGCACATGAAGCTTGAAGACCGAATCGCTCTCTCTATTAAGAGACGCAAAAGTGTAGTCATTCTACGCTCCGAGGTTGCATCACTTGGCAGTGCCTCGCATGTGAGCCGAGTACTTGCGAAAATGGTCGGCGATGGACGCCTGATACGTGTCAGCCTCGGCGTTTACTGCAAAACACGCATCAACAGATTCACGAACGCGCTGGCGCCAGCGGCCCCGTTCGAGACGGTCGCCGCCGAGACCTTCAAGAAGCTGAACATTGAAGTACGCCCAGGACGGTTCGCGCGCGAGTACAACGCGGGAACTACCACCCAAATTCCAATGGACGGTTTGGTCAACACGGGGGCACGCCGGATACGTCGAAAAATCCGGGTCGGAAGCAAGACGGTGAAATACGAGATAGGTCGATAACGGTGCATTGGCCGTTTGAAGCAGCTTTTCGCGGCACAAGCTGGAAATCTCGCCCGCCCTCCTCATATATGCAAGCAGAAGGCTGACCTAGCGCCGCAGTCACGCGTGCCTGTAGCGAATCGGATACGTGCGCCGATTTGGTTGGATGATGTGATGTTCGCCGCTTCATATATGCGGCGAACATTGGTCAGATTCCGAGAGACATGTTGGCGTCGGGAATACCTTCACACTCGCATCGTGGCTTGTCAAAGCTCACGGGCTGTACGAGAGTGGCTCCAATGCGCGGAACTAAGGACAACATTCGCGGACGGTGGTGCCATGAATTTGTGTGCTGTTGGTCATGCCACCCCTGCAATCTGTAATTGTCTAACATGCGGCTGTTCGGATGGCCGTATCTATTCTTGCCTGACGAAATGACGAGACGTGCGTCTGAGACGGTGGTCTCTGGAATGGCGAAGACATTCAATTTTCCGCCATGATGACTGGCGACCATCGCGACAATTCGACGTGAATCCCACGAGCTAACTCGGTCAAACTGAATGCTATCAAATTCGCAATCGCCCGGCAGTAACACAAGCCCCCGCTTCCAACCGTCATCGATACGAACGACCATCGCCAATCCGGAGTTGTTACGATAGGACACGTCTCGTTTTTTGGTGGAGCACTTGAGTAGCGTCAGGTTGCCAGTTTCCCACATGCTCTTTCGCCTAGACCAGAAATGCAGTGCCCGTCGCCCCTCCCATCGTTGATGGTAGAGTTTCAAAATAAGAAGATAATGGCTTGGACCAAGCTTCATTGCCTTCTCCGGTGCAGGTACAAGCCACGGACGGTGAAGCGCCGCACTTTTCCACGTCGCGAAAGGCGCGCCTCGGGCCCTGTCGTAACGCCAGCTTTCGAGCGCATATGCCCAATGGTCCCAATCCCAGTGTGAGAGCACAACCGGTGCTATGCCAGCATCACTTTGCACATCGAAAAGCTGCGGCGGCGGATTTGGCGCGCCAGCTATATTGGTCTGAATGGGCCAGCCTAGGTCGAAGAACAATACCGGATGCTCGTGCTCATCGACTACTGCATTGCAATTGCCTTGGCCAACGTGATAGGCAACCACATGTCGTCGGCCTTCGCTTGCAAACAATTTTTCAAGCCGCCTCGCAAACCGTTCAAACGAATTGGGGGCAAGCTGCGTTGCGTCAAAAATGCGCTCGGCCGCGGCCTGAGTGTCGGCGTCGAGTGCCTCCGGTCGTGAAATATACAGAGTAATGGCTTCCGCATCAGCGGCTGTCGGGGCAAGGGAAACAAACGTCGCAGGAATGTCTACCGCCGCTGCATCGTCGCGTACCTCAGAGACCGTAAGCGTGAACCAAATTCGTACGGACGCGTTGTTGATTCTATCCAGTAGACTCGGCGCAAATGATTCGCGCCTGACCTGGAGTACGGCTCCCATATACTCGTCAGCCTGTTCAGATGAAAATTGAGCCAGCCCTCCGACTCGCCGCATGACTGAAAATGTCTCTTGAGAAATACAGTCTAGATACACGTGTTCTTGGTCGACATCACCATCTAACGACTCTAGAACCGCGAAGTAACGCATGAGGGACCTCCGCCTTTTTTGCTATTCATTGCTTATCGGTCGCATCAGGTAAAACTTGATTGTGACCATGGATTGAAGCTGGGCGAAGCAAGCCCCTCGCATCCAGCACCCCCTAGCAGGCTGTTGAAAAACGCCTCGTCTTGATCACGAGGTCGCTGCGCAAAAGGATTTCGTATGCGATTGGCTGCTGAGTTGGCGACGGATCGTCGAAGCTGGACCG
>NZ_JBFPFS010000046.1:0-54737 GCF_047978125.1 Burkholderia sp. LFS061
TGCCCAGCCCGCGGCCGATGGCGCGGGGCCGGCCGCGCCGCGCGGCTGGTCGGCGCACAGGCCGTCGTCGAGCACTTCGCCGATGCTGCCGACCATCGCCTCGGCGCCCGTCACGACCGGGCGCCGCCGCGCGCGCAGCGCAACGCTCGACACGCCCGCGACGAGCAGCCCGCCGCCGAGCGCGAGGCTCGCGATCACAGGCCACGGAATCCCGTAGCCGGGCACCTCGGTATCGATCAGCATCAGCGCGCCGATCGTGAACGACACGATTCCGCCGAAACCGAGCACGCCGAAGGTCGGCAGGAACGCCTCCGCGACCAGGCAGCCGAGACCGAGCAGCACGAGGCCGAGGCCCGCATAGCTGATCGGCAGCAACTGCATCGCGAACAGCCCGATCAGCAGGCAGATCGTGCCGGCGACGCCCGGCAGCACGAAGCCGGGGTTCGCGAATTCGAAGAAGAGGCCGTAGATGCCGATCGTCAGCAGGATCAGCGCGACATTCGGATCGGTGATGATCGACAGGAAGCGGCTGCGCCAGTCGGGCAGAACCACGACGAGCGGCGCATGCGCGGTCGCGAGCCGCAGCGTGCCGGCGGTGGTCGTCGCGCTGTGGCCGTCGAGCTGGCGCGCGAGGTCGGCCGGATCCTGCGCGATCAGGTCGACGACGTGCTGCGCGCGCGCCTCGGTCGCCGACAGGCTGACCGCTTCGCGCACCGCGCGCTCGGCCCATTCGGCATTGCGCCCGCGCAACTGCGCGAGGCCGCGGATGTAGGCGGCGGAGTCCTGCATCGCCTTGCGGATTTCGGTCGATTGCGTGTCGGTCGGCAGCGCGGCCGGCGACGTACCCGAGGCTCCCGATGCACCCGGCGTCCCGGCCGGCGGTGCTCGCGGCGCAGCGGGGTTGGTGCCCGGCGCCGGCGCGCCGCCGCCGATGCCGAACTGCACGGGCGACGCCGCGCCGAGATTGGTGCCGGGCGCCATTGCCGCGAAGTGGCTCGCATAGACGATGTAGGTGCCCGCGCTCGCGGCCCGCGCGCCGCCCGGCGCGACGAATGCGGCGACCGGCACCGGCGAGCCGAGGATGGCCTTGATGATCTGCCGCATCGACGTGTCGAGGCCGCCGGGCGTGTCGAGCTGCAGGATCGCGAGCGGCGCGTGGTCGCGCGCGGCGCGATCGAGCGAGCGAACGATGAAGTCGGCGCTGGCCGGCCCGATCGCGCCGTTGATGGGGATCACGACGACCGGGCGCGCGGCTGCGGGTGCGGCGCCGGGCGGCGCTGCGGCGACGGCCGCGCATACGACAAGCAGCGCCGCGAACAGCGCGGCGCGCGCGACCCGCGCGGACAGCGGGTGACGGGGGCGGCCGTCTGGCGCGGCAGGCGCCAGCGGCGGCCCGTGACGGTGGAGGCGCATCGGGGCGTCCGGGCGGCGCACAGTCGCACGCCGTCCGGCTCGCGGAAAGGGCGTTGGCCCGATGCTTAAAGATTAGGCGGTTTCGGCGCAAAGCGCGAAGCCGTGGCCGGATTCAGCCTGCGCCGCCGCCCCGCGCCAGCACTTCGTCGCGATAGTCGGCCGGACTGCGCCCGCTCCATTTGCGAAACGCGCGGTAGAACGCGCTCGGTTCCGCGAAGCCGGTCGCGGCCGCGACGTCGGCGATCGTGCGAGCAGGGTCGGCCAGCGCCTCGAATGCGAGATCGCGCCGCAGCGCGTCCTTGATCGACTGGTACGCATGGCCTTCCTGGTGCAGCTTGCGGCGCAGCGTCGCCTCGGCCACGTGCAGCCGCGCGGCCATCCCGCCCGCGCCCGGCCACGCGGCGGGCGGCATCCCGCGCAGCACCGCGCGCACCCGCTGCGCGAGCGCGTTCGGGTTGCGGTACTTGACGATGAAACTGGCCGGCGCGTTGCGCAGGAACGTCTTCAGCGTCTTCGCGTTCTGCACGACCGGCAGCGTCGCGAATTCGGGATCGAAATCGACATACGAATCGGGCTCGTTGAAGCGCATGTCGTCGCAGAACATCGACGGGTATTCGTGATCGGCGGGCGGTGTGTCGCAGCGGAAGCTCGCGTGCAGCAGCGGGATGCGCCGCCCGATCAGCCAGCAGGTGAGCCCGTAGACGATGATGAAATAGGTCGCGTACGTGAACATCGCGGGCGTCGCGCCGTTGTTGCGGTGCACGAAGCGCAGCCGCACGCGCTGCGGGTTCGCGTCGAGCTCCGCGTGCAGGTCGTCGAGCACGCAGTGCATGAAATTCACCGCGCGCGCCATCGCGTGCAGCCCGTCGCGCGCGGACAGCGCGGCCTGGCTCATCGCGATGAAGCTGCCGCTGCGCATCGGGTGGCGATCCTGCCCGAAAAACTCGTCGTCGAGCGCGCGCGCGATCGCGTTCCATAGCGCGCCGTATTGCTGCGCGGATACACGTGCGCGCGGCTGTCCGAGCAGCGCGGGCGCGATGCCGGCCTGCGCGAGCAGCGGCTCGGCCGCGACGCCGCGCCGGGTCGCGAGCGCGACGCTGTAAGCGACGAGGCTGATCGCGACGGTTCCCTTGTCTTCCTGCTTCATCGTGCCGCCGGTGTGGCAAAAACGCTCAGTGTAAATGAGCGACGCGAGCATCGAACAGTCGCGCGCGCTTGCCTACACTTGTTGCATCGAAACGCAAGGACGGTCGCGCCCGGCGGCCGCGGGAGACAGCAGCACCATGGACGAGCTTTACACCGAAGACCAGCGGATGATCCGAGACGCCGCGCGCGCTTTCGCCACCGAGATGCTGGCGCCGAACGCCGCGCAGTGGGACCACGATGCGCAGTTGCCCGACGCCATCGTCGCGCAGCTCGGCGAACTCGGCCTGCTCGGGATGATCGTGCCGCAGGAGCTGGGCGGCTCGTATACGGACTACGTCGCGTATGCGCTGGCGATGGAGGAAATCGCCGCCGGCGACGCCGCGTGCGCGACGCTGATGAGCGTGCACAACTCGGTCGGCTGCGGCCCGATCCTCGGCTTCGGCACGCCGGCGCAGAAAGAGCGCTGGCTGGCCGACATGGCGGCCGGCCGCGTGATCGGCGCGTTCTGCCTGACCGAGCCGCAAGCCGGCTCCGAGGCGAACAACCTGCGCACGCGCGCGGAGCTGCGCGACGGCAAATGGGTGCTGAACGGCGCGAAGCAGTTCGTGACCAACGGTCAGCGCGCCGGTGTCGCGATCGTTTTTGCCATGACCGACCCGGAAGCCGGCAAGCGCGGCATTTCCGCGTTCCTGGTGCCGACCGACACGCCGGGCTTCATCGTCGGCAAGCCCGAGAAGAAGATGGGCATCCGCGCATCGGACACGTGCGCGATCACGTTCGAGAACTGCGCGATTCCGGAAGAGAACCTGCTCGGCAATCGCGGCGAAGGGCTGAAGATCGCACTGTCGAATCTGGAGGGCGGGCGCATCGGCATCGCCGCGCAGGCGCTCGGCATCGCGCGCGCCGCGTTCGACAAGGCGCGTCGTTATGCGGGCGAGCGCGTGCAGTTCGGCAAGCCGATCGCCGAGCATCAGGCGATCCAGCAGAAGCTCGCCGACATGGCCACGCAGATCAACGCGGCGCGCCTGCTCGTGCACCACGCGGCGAAGCTGCGCACGGCCGGGCTGCCGTGCCTGTCGGAAGCGTCGCAGGCGAAGCTGTTCGCGTCCGAGATGGCCGAGCGCGTGTGCTCGGACGCGATCCAGATCCACGGCGGCTACGGCTACCTGGTCGATTATGAAGTCGAGCGTCATTATCGCGACGCGCGCATCACGCAGATTTACGAAGGCACCAGCGAAGTGCAACGGATGGTGATCGCACGGCAGCTTTGAGTCACGGCGGCCGCGTCAGCAAAAGCATCACGCAGGGCACGAGGGCAGCGCGGTAAACGCGGCACGCAACGACGTGACCGTGCGCCGCGCCACAGGGAATCGGGCATGGGCTGCAACGCATGCACCGGTTGACCGCGAGGCATGGAGACTGGAGGAAACGATGACGGTACAGGCATTCCTGGACGCACGCGACTTTCTGCTGCGCCATCGCACCGACTACGAAACCGCGTACCGCGATTTCGAGTGGCCGGTGCTCGATGCGTTCAACTGGGCGCTCGACTACTTCGACCCGATGGCGCGCGGCAACGACCGGCCCGCGCTGTGGATCGTCGACGCGGCGACCGGCACGGGCGATCCGTATTCGTTCGCGCAGATGTCCGAGCGTTCGTCGCGGATCGCGAACTGGCTGCGCTCGATCGGTGTCGTGCGCGGCGATCGCATCCTGCTGATGCTGCCGAACCGTGTCGAACTGTGGGACGCGATGCTCGCCGCGATGAAGCTCGGCGCGATCGTGCTGCCCGCCACCACGCAACTGTCGGCCGACGACGTGCGCGACCGCGTGCAGATCGGCGGCGCGAAATACGCGATCGTCGACGAGAACGAAACCGCCAAATTCGAACAGCCCGACCTCGGCCTCGCGCGGAAGATCGTCGCCGGCGCGCCGCGCGCGGGCTGGCTCGCGATGAACGACGGCTACGCGGCGAGCGCCGCGTTCGAGCCGGACGCCGTCACGCATGCAAACGATCCGATGCTGCTGTACTTCACGTCGGGCACGACGTCGAAGCCGAAGCTCGTCGAGCATACGCACCGCACCTATCCGGTCGGCCATCTGTCGACGATGTACTGGGTCGGCCTGCAGCCGGGCGACATCCACTGGAACATCAGCTCGCCGGGCTGGGCGAAGCACGCGTGGAGCTGCTTCTTCGCGCCGTGGAACGCGCAGGCGTGCGTGTTCGCGTTCAACTACGCGCGCTTCGAGCCGAAGGTCGTGCTCGATGCGCTCGTCAAATACCAGGTGACGACGCTGTGCGCGCCGCCGACCGTATGGCGCATGCTCGTGCAGCAGCCGCTCGCGTCGTTCGACGTGAAGCTGCGCGAGATCGTCGGCGCGGGCGAGCCGCTGAATCCCGAGATCATCGAGCGCGTGAAGAAGGCGTGGGGCATCACGATCCGCGACGGCTACGGCCAGACCGAAACGACCTGCCTGATCGGCAACTCGCCGGGCCAGCCGGTCGTCGCGGGCTCGATGGGCCGGCCGCTGCCCGGCTACCGCATCACGCTGCTCGATCCGGACGGCGCGCCCGTGACCGAAGGCGAGGTCGCGCTGCCGATCGGCCCGGACGTCGCGCGCCCGGTCGGGCTGATGAACGGCTATGCGAACAACCCCGACGCGACGGCCTATGCGATGCGCGACGGCCATTACCGCACGTCGGACATCGCGATGCGCGGCGACGACGGTTATTACGTGTATATCGGCCGCGCGGACGACGTGTTCAAGTCGTCCGACTACCGGTTGAGCCCGTTCGAACTCGAGAGCGTGCTGATCGAGCACCCGGCGATCGCCGAGGCGGCCGTCGTGCCGAGCCCCGACCCCGTGCGGCTGTCGGTGCCGAAGACCTTCATCACGCTGCGGCAGGGCTACGAGGAAAGCCCCGCGCTCGCGCTGGAGATCTTCCGCTTCTCGCGCGAGAAGCTCGCGCCGTACAAGCGCATCCGCCGCCTGCAGTTCGCGGAGCTGCCGAAGACGATCTCGGGGAAGATCCGCCGCGTCGAGCTGCGCCGCCGCGAGATCGAGCGCGGCGACGACGCGGCCGCGCGAATGCCCGGCGAATACTGGGAAGAAGATTTCGCCGCCGAATTGAAATGAAATGACCGACCGCGGGCCGCGCGCGCCGCATTCCGCGGCGGCTGCCCGCAGCCGAATTGAACCGGCCGCGCGGCGGTATTGCGCTTCGCGGCCCTCTGCAAGGAGAAACGATCGATGAACGCGAATCCGACGCCCCGGACGGGGCAAGACGTGCCGACGGTCAAGCTGCTGATCGATGGCGCCTTCGTCGAGTCCGCCACGAAAGAGTGGCGCGACATCGTCAACCCGGCGACGCAGCAGGTGCTCGCGCGCGTGCCGTTCGCGACCGTCGAGGAAGTCGACGCGGCCGTGCAGGCCGCGCACGCCGCGTATGCGACGTGGAAGAACACGCCGATCGCCGCGCGCATGCGCATCATGCTGAAGTTCCAGGATCTCGTGCGCACGAACCAGCAGCGCATCGCGAAGACGCTGACGGCCGAACAGGGCAAGACGATTCCCGATGCCGAAGGCGACATCTTCCGCGGCCTCGAAGTGGTCGAGCATGCGTGTTCGATCGGTTCGCTGCAGCTCGGCGAATTCGCGGAGAACGTCGCGGGCGGCGTCGACACGTACACGCTGCGCCAGCCGCTCGGCGTGTGCGCGGGCATCACGCCGTTCAACTTCCCCGCGATGATTCCGCTGTGGATGTTCCCGATGGCGATCGTCTGCGGCAACACGTTCGTGCTGAAGCCGTCGGAGCAGGACCCGATGTCGACGATGGAACTCGTCCAGCTCGCGATCGAGGCCGGCGTACCGAAAGGTGTACTGAACGTCGTGCACGGCGGCAAGGAAGTCGTCGATGCGATCTGCACGCATCCGCTCGTGAAGGCGATCTCGTTCGTCGGCTCGACCGTGGTCGGCACGCACGTGTACAACCTCGGCAGCGCGCACGGCAAGCGCGTGCAGTCGATGATGGGCGCGAAGAACCATGCGGTGGTGTTGCCCGATGCGAACCGCGAGCAGACGATCAATGCGCTCGTCGGCGCCGGCTTCGGCGCGGCGGGGCAGCGCTGCATGGCGACGTCGGTCGCGGTGCTGGTTGGCGAAGCGCGCGACTGGCTGCCCGATCTCGTCGCAAAGGCGAAGCTGTTGAAGGTGAACGCGGGCGCGGAAGCCGGCACCGACGTCGGCCCGGTCGTGTCGAAGACCGCTAAGGAACGCATCCTGTCGCTGATCGAAGCGGGCGTGAAGGAAGGCGCGAAGCTCGAACTCGACGGCCGCGACGTGAAGGTGGCCGGCTACGAAAGCGGCAACTTCATCGGCCCGACGATCTTCTCGGGCGTGAAGACCGACATGTCGATCTACACGCATGAAATCTTCGGCCCGGTGCTCGTCGTGCTCGAAGCCGACTCGCTTGACGACGCGATCGCGCTCGTCAACGCGAACCCGTTCGGCAACGGCGTGGGCCTGTTCACGCAGAGCGGCGCGGCCGCGCGCAAGTTCCAGAGCGAAATCGACATCGGCCAGGTCGGCATCAACATCCCGATTCCGGTGCCCGTGCCGTTCTTCAGCTTCACCGGATCGCGCGGCTCGAAGCTCGGCGATCTCGGCCCGTACGGCAAGCAGGTCGTGCAGTTCTACACGCAGACGAAGACGGTCACCGCGCGCTGGTTCGACGACGACACGACGGCCGGCCCGGTGAATACGACGATTCGGCTGCATTGAGCGGCGGAGGACACGAACATGAAAATCGGATTTATCGGCCTCGGCCACATGGGTGCGCCGATGGCGCTGAACCTGTTGAAGGCAGGCCACGAAGTGCACGCGTTCGACCTGAGCGCCGATGCATTGCGCGCGCTGCAGGACGCCGGCGCGCAGGTTGCCGCATCGCCGCGCGACGCGGCGTCGGGCGCGACGTTCGTGATCACGATGCTGCCGGCCGCACCGCACGTGCGTTCGGTGCTGAGCGGCGAGAACGGCGTGCTGGCCGGCCTCGACGCGGGCGCGACCGTGATCGATTCGAGCACGATCGACCCGGCGAGCGCGCAGGCGTTCGGCTCGCTGGTGCGCGAGCACGGCGGCGCGTTCGTCGATGCGCCGGTATCGGGCGGCACCGGCGGCGCGGCGGCCGGCACGCTGACCTTCATGGTCGGCGGCAGCGATGCCGATTTCGAGCGCGTGAAGCCCGTGCTCGCCGGCATGGGCAAGAACATCGTCCATTGCGGCGCGACGGGCATGGGGCAGGTTGCGAAGGTCTGCAACAACCTCGTGCTCGGCATCTCGATGGCGGCCGTGTCGGAGGCGATGTCGCTCGGCGTCGCGCTCGGCATCGACCCGAAGGTGCTGGCCGGCATCGTCAACACGTCGACGGGCCGCTGCTGGAGCTCGGACACGTACAACCCGTACCCGGGCGTGATCGACACCGCGCCGTCGTCGCGCGGTTACTCGGGCGGCTTCGGCACCGACCTGATGCTGAAGGATCTCGGCCTCGCGAACGACGCGGCGAAGCAGGCGCGCCAGCCCGTCTATCTCGGCGCGCTCGCGCAGCAGCTTTACCAGACGATGAGCAGCCGCGGCGACGGGCAGCTCGATTTCTCGGCGGTGATCCGCCTGTACCAACCGGCAACGAAGAAGGACGCATGATGATCGAACTGGACTACGTCGACGACGGCGCGATCGCGTGCGCGACGCTCAAGCGTCCGCCCGCGAACGCCTTTACCGCCGACGGGCTGCAGCAACTGCAGGAAACCGTCGCCGAGCTGAATGCGAACCCGCGCGTGCGCGCGCTGGTGATCACGGGCGACGGCCCGAAGTTCTTCAGCGCGGGCGCCGACCTCAACACGTTCGCCGACGGCGACCGCGCGGTCGCGCGCGCGATGGCGTCGCGCTTCGGCGCGGCGTTCGAGGCGCTGCACGATGCGCGCGTCGTGACGATCGCGGCGATCAACGGTTATGCGATGGGCGGCGGCTTGGAATGCGCGCTCGCGTGCGACCTGCGGATCGCCGAGACGCATGCGCAGATGGCGCTGCCCGAGCCGTCGGTCGGCCTGCTGCCGTGCGGGCTCGGCACGCAGACGCTGCCCTGGCTCGTCGGCGAAGGCTGGGCGAAGAAGATCATCCTGACCGGCGCGCGCGTCGACGCGGCGACGGCGCTCAGGATCGGCCTCGTCGAAGACGTGGTCGAGAGCGGGGCCGCACGCGACGCGGCGCTGGCGCTGGCGCGCAATGTCGCGCGGCAGAGCCCGCACGCGGTTGCATACAGCAAGGAGCTGATCGGCCTCGCGCGCCGCGGCGTGCCGCGCGGCGCGGCGCTCGCGGTCGAGCGCGAACGCTTCGTCGACCTGTTCGACACGAACGATCCGCGCGAAGGCGTGGCCGCGTTTCTCGGCAAGCGCGCGCCGCAATGGAGCACCGACGGAGAGCCGCAACGATGAGCACGCCGGTCATGAATCACGACGCGTTCGCGGAGCACGCGCCCGAGGTGCTGTTCCGCGTGGTGAACCGCGTGGCGCTGATCACGCTGAACCGTCCGTCCGCGCTCAACGCGCTGTCGTACGCGATGATCGGCGAGCTGGCCGCGCTCTTCGAGCGCTGCCGTCACGACGACCAGATCGTCGCGGTCGTGTTGCGCGGCGCGGGCGAGAAGGGCTTCTGCGCGGGCGGCGACGTGCGCGCGCTGTACCGGATGGTCGCGCAACGCGACACCTGGCTGCCGTTCTTCGTCGACGAATACCGGCTCGACCATGCGATCCACACGTTCCCGAAGCCGGTGGTCGCGCTGATGGACGGCGTGACGATGGGCGGCGGCATGGGCCTCGCGCAAGGCGCGGCGCTGCGCGTCGCGACCGAGCGCAGCAAGATCGCGATGCCGGAGACGCGCATCGGCCTCGTGCCCGACGTCGGCGCGACGCATTTCCTGTCGCGCATGCCGGTCGAGCTCGAGCTGTACGTGGGGCTGACCGGCGCGATGCTGTCGGGCGCCGACGCGCTGACCGCGAAGCTGGCCGACCTGTGTGTGCCGTCCGCGTGGCTCGACACGTTCGAGACGCGCATCGAAAGCGTCAAGTGGGACGGCGACGTGCTGCCGGCGCTGCGCAAGGTGTTCGAACCGCCGTGCAACGTCGTGCCGCATGCGGCGCTCGACAGCCAGATGCCGTGGATCGTCCGTCACTTCGACAAGCGTTCGACCGTCGAGCGGATCGTCGCGACGCTGACGCAGGAACTCGCACGCGACGAGCTGACGCGCGAGCACCGTCAATGGCTGCAGGCGACCCTCGATGCGCTCGCCGGCCACTCGCCGACGATGCTGCACGTGACGCGCGAAGCGCTGCTGCGCGGCCGGCAGATGACGCTTGCCGAATCGTTCAGGATGGAGCTCGGCATCGTCGCGCGCGCGATCGAGGAAGGCGATTTCTGCGAAGGCGTGCGCGCGCATCTCGTCGACAAGGATCGCAAGCCGCGCTGGGCGCCCGCATCGCTCGTCGAGCTGCGTGCCGAACGCGTGCGGCATTTCCTGACGTCGCCGTGGAAGCTGTTCGCGCATCCGCTCGCCGATCTCGGCGCGGCGTGACGGCCCGACGCGCTGTGCGGCGCGTCGGTTTCATTTCATCGCAGTGAACTCATCCCGGCGCTCGATCATCGGCGGAATCGCCTGTGCGAGCGCGTCGATCACGCAGCGCGTCTTGCGCGGCAGGTAGCGTGTCTTCGGCCAGATCGCGTGAATGTCGCCTTCGCAGACGAAGCAGCGGTCGAGCACGACCACCATTTCGCCGCGCTTCACGTAGTAATCCAGCAGCCAGCTCGGCAGCCAAGCGACACCGAACCCCGACGCACCGGCCGCCGCGATCGCCTGCACGTCGTCGAAACTCAACTGGTGCTGCATGTCGACGCGCACCGTCGAGCCGTCCGGCGCACGCAGGTCCCACGGCTGCGGCACGCCCGAGCGTGAATACGCGATCGTCCGGTGGTGCTTCAGGTCGTCGAGCGACTTCGGCATCCCGTAGCGGGCGAGATACGACGGCGCCGCGCCGAGGCTGCCGTATTGCGTGCCGAGCCGGCGCACCGCGAGGCTCGTGCTGTCCGCGAGCGTGCCGATCCGCACCGCGAGATCGATGCCTTCCTCGACGAGATCGACGAAGCGGTCGGTGATCGACACGTCGATCCGCAGATGCGGATAGGTGCGTGCGAGGTCGAGCACGATCGGCGTCACGCAGTGATGCCCGAACGCGAGCGGCACGCTCAGCCGCAGCTTGCCGCGCGCTTCGTTGCGGCCGCAGTCGAGATCGGCTTCCGCGGCCTCCAGTTCCGCGAGCGCGCGCACGCAGCGGTCGTAGTACGCCTGGCCGTCGTCGGTCAGGCTCTGGCTGCGCGTCGTGCGCTGCAACAGCCGCGCGCCGAGCCGCTTCTCGAGCCGCGCGACCGCCTTGCCGACGGCCGAGCGCGTCATGTCGAGCCGCTCCGCGGCGAGCGCGAAGCTGCCCGATTCCACCACCTGGACGAAGGTCGTTACGCCGTCGAGTCTGTCGGTCATGGCAGGGTGTGCTGATTGGGTCCTGTGATTCCCCAGTTCGGAGAAATGGGTGCGTCAATGGGGATCGAAATTCTCACTATAGTACCGATTCCCGTTCAGCGTGCGCCGCCGGCCGCACGCGGCGAACCCTTCTCACTGGAGGCGCGCGGCCTGTTGCCGGGCCGCCGCGCAATACGCATGACGCTATCCGACTCCCGCAGGAATGCGGTCGCGCTCGCGGCCGTCTGTCTCACGTCGCTGATGTTCGGCCTCGAAATCTCGAGCGTGCCGGTGATCCTGCCGACGCTCGAACACGTGCTGCATGGCGATTTCAACGGCATGCAGTGGATCATGAACGCGTACACGATCGCGTGTACGACCGTGCTGATGGCGGCCGGCACGCTCGCGGACCGGTTCGGCCGCAAGCGCGTGTACGTGATCGGCACCGTGCTGTTCGGCGCGACGTCGCTGCTGTGCGGGCTCGCGCCGAACGTGCCGGTGCTCGTCGCGGGCCGGCTGCTGCAGGGCGCGAGCGGCGGCGCGATGCTGATTTGCCAGATCGCCGTGCTGTCGCACCAGTTCCGCGAGGGCCGCGAGCGCGGCCGCGCGTTCGGGATCTGGGGGATCGTGTTCGGGATCGGGCTCGGCTTCGGGCCGATCGTCGGCGGCGCGATCGTCGCGCTGGCGAACTGGCCGTGGGTGTTCCTCGTCCATGCGCCGCTCGCGGCCATCGCGCTCGTGCTGATCGGCGGCGCGGTGCAGGAGTCGCGCGATCCGCATGCGGGCACGCTCGACGTCGCGGGCATCGTCACGCTGTCGCTCGCGGTGCTCGGCCTCGCGTTCTACATCACGCAAAGCGCGGAGCTCGGGCTCACGAGCGCGGCCGGCCTCGGCGTGCTCGGCGCGACCGTGCTGGCGCTCGCGGGCTTCTTCGTCGCGGAACGCGCCAGCGCGCGGCCGATGTTCGATTTCTCCGTGTTCCGGATCCGCGCGTTCACCGGCGCGATCTTCGGCTCGATGGGGATGAACTTCAGCTTCTGGCCGTTCATGATCTACCTGCCGATCTGGTTCCAGGTCGCGCTCGGCTACGACAGCGTGACGGCCGGCCTCGCATTGCTCGCGTACACGCTGCCGACGCTGGTCGCGCCGCCGTTCGGCGAACGGCTCGCGTTGCGCTACGGGCCGGGCGTCGTGATCCCGGGCGGCCTGTTCACGATCGCGGCAGGTTTCGCGCTGATGCGGGTCGGTAGCGCGGCCGACCACGCGAGCTGGCTAACGATGCTGCCCGGCTGCGTGATCGCCGGCATCGGGCTCGGACTCACGAACACGCCGGTCACCAACACGACGACGGGCGCGGTGCCGAGTTCGCGGGCCGGGATGGCATCAGGCATCGACATGAGCGCGCGGATGATCTCGCTCGCGCTGAACATCGCGGCGATGGGCTTCGTGCTGGTCGCGGGGATCGTCGCGAGCCTGAAGGGCGGCGCTGCGGGCGCGATCGGCGATGCGGCGCTGCGCCGGCTCGCGCAGGAGATCGCGTCGGGCCGCACCGACGGGCTGCAGCAGATCGCACCGGCGCTCGCGCAGGCCGACCCGAGCGGCGCGGCGCTGCACGCGGCGCTCGTGCACGGGTTCGGCTGGGTGATGGTGTACGCCGCGGCCGGCGTGGCCGTGCTCGCCACCGCGAGCGCGGTGGCGTTCGCGCCGGCGCGGCGCAGGGCGACCGTGTGCGAATGACGCGGCCGGCCCGTTGCGGCGGCACGCCGGTCAGGACATCCCGCCGCCGAGCGCACGATACAGCGTCATCTGGTTGTTGAGCCGGTTCAGGCGCGTCAGTTCGTCGGCGCTTTGCGCGTCGCGCAGCCGCTGCTGCTGGTCGAGCCACGGCTGCACGGCGGTCGCGCCGGCCGCGAACCGCGCGGCGGCAAGCTGCTCGGCGCGCTGCGCCTGGGCCAGCGATAGCGCCCGCTGTTCGGCCTCGCGTTCGAGCTGCACGCGCGCCGACAGCGCATTCTCGACTTCCGCGAGCGCCGTGTAGAGCCGCTGGCGGAACCCGACCACCGCTTCCTCGTACTGCGACTTCGACACCTTGATCTGCAGTTGCATCGTGTTCCACTGGATGAACGGCAGCGCAAGGCCGAGCCCGAGCGTGCCGACCGGATTCGTCAGCACGCGCTCGAGACTGGTGCTCGTCGTACCGGCGCTGCCGGTCAGCGTGAAGGTCGGATAAAAGCTCGTGCGCGTCGCGTCGACCTGCGCGAGCGATTCGCGCAGCCGGAATTCCGCCGCGCGCAGGTCCGGGCGCCGGCCGAGCAGGCTGGCCGGAAGGCCGGCGGCTACTTCCGGCGGCGGCGCGTCGGGCAGCGCCGACGGTTCGGCCGCGAGTTGTTGCGGCGGCCGGTCGAACAAGAGCGCGAGCGCGTGGCGCTTCTCGGTGCGCTGCTGGATCAGTTGGGTCTGCGCGGCGCGTTGCGCGGACAGGCTCTGCTCGGCCTGCGCGAGATCGAGCCCCGACACGGCGCCGGCCGCGTGCCGCGACCGGACGATCGCGAGCGTGCGTACCGCATACGCGATATTTGCGTCGCCGAGCGCGATCTGCCGGTTCAGATAGCCGATCTGCCAGTACAGCGACGCCGTCGTGCCGATCAGCGACAGCCGCGCGGCTTCGAGATCGGCGGCCGTTGCGTCGGCTTCCCAGTGCGCGGCATCGCGCAGCGCGGCCAGCCGGCCCCACAGGTCGATTTCATAGCTGAGCGAACCGTTGATGCCGCTCGACCGGCTCATCCGGTGCGTATCGAGCGTGCGCGACACGGCGCCGTTCGCGCCGAGCGATACGGCGGGCGTCAGGTTCGTGTCGACGAGCCCGGCCTGCAGTTGCGAGCGGTACACGCGGATCGCCGCGATCGCGAGGTCGTTGTTGGCGCGCAGCGCGTCGTCGATCAGCCGGTCGAGTTGCGGATCGCCGAAGCTGCGCCACCAGTCGCGCGTGGTGGCCGGTGCGTCGGCCGCGACCGGCGCGGCCCAGTTCGCGGGCATCGCGACGGCCGGCAGCGGCGCGTGGCGCGCGGCCGTGCAGCCGGCCAGCAGCGCGGCCGCGCAGGCGAATGCGCCGAGGTGGTGAAGCGGTGAGGAATGCGTCATGGCGGGGCTTTCGTCAGTCGCGCGCGAGCGCATCGATCGGATCGAGCCGCGACGCGTTGCGCGCGGGCATGAAACCGAATATCACGCCGGTGAGCGTCGAGCAGACGAACGCGGTCACGATCGCGCCGGCGGAGAACACCATCTTCCATTGCGCGACGAACATCGAGAACACCGCGCCGAGCCCGAACGACAGCATGATGCCGATCGTACCGCCGAGCAGACAGACGAGCACGGCCTCGACGAGGAACTGCTGCAGGATGTCGGACTGGCGTGCGCCGACCGCCATCCGGATGCCGATTTCGCGCGTGCGCTCGGTGACCGACACGAGCATGATGTTCATCACGCCGATCCCGCCGACGACGAGCGAGATCACCGCGATCAGCGACAGCAGCAGCGTCAGTGACTGCCCGGTCTTCTCGACGGTCTTGACCACGCTGTCCATGTTGTACGTGAAGAAGTCCTTGCGGCCGTGGCGCTGGATCATCAGCTTTTCGAGGCTTTTCTCGGCGGCGGCGCTCGGCTGCCCGTCGCGCACGCGCACGGTGATGCTGTCGAGATGGCGCTGGCCGAACAGGCGCCCGCTCGCGGTCGTGTACGGCACCCACACGTTCAGGCTCTTCACGCTGCCGAACGCGCTCTTCTTGTCGGCCGTGACGCCGATCACGACGCACGGCACGTTGTCGACCAGGATCGCTTCGCCGACCGGATTGCGCGTCGCGCCGAACAGCTTGCGGCGCGTATTCTGGTCGATCACGGCCACCTGCGCCTGGCGGCGCACCGCGTCCTCGTCGAACGCGACGCCCAGCGCGAAACGCATCCCGCGCGCCTGGAAGAAGCGGTCGCCGACGCCGCTCACGAGCGCGTTGACGTCGATGTTGCGGTAGCGCAGCAGCAGCGTGCGCGACGTCTCGGGCGTGGCGCTGTCGACGTACGGCTGCTCGGCGAGCGCGGCGACATCGGCGGGTACGAGCGTCTGGATCGCGTCCGCGCGGCTGTCGCCCCAGTCGGTGCCCGGATAGACGTTGATCGTGTTCGTGCCGATGCTGCCGATCTCGTCGAGCATGTAGCGCTTCGCGCCTTCGCCGATCGCGACGATCGACACGACCGACGTGATGCCGATGATGATGCCGAGCATCGTCAGCAGCGTGCGCAGCCGGTGCGACACGAGCGCGATCCACGCCATCCGGCACGCCTCGGCGAAGCGGCCGGAGCCGGCCGCGAAGCGGCGCGCGCGCGTGCCGGTTTCGGCGTCGGCGGGCGGCGGGTCGTCGTGCCGATCGCGCGTGGCCGGCGTGCCGGCTGCCGCTTCGGCCGCATCGATGCCGGCTTCCGCGAGCGCTTCCGCATAGTGGCGATTCCGCCGGTCGGCGACGATCTCGCCGTCGCAGATCTCGATGATGCGCCGCGCATGGCGCGCGACGTCCTTGTCGTGCGTGACGATGACGATCGTATGGCCGAGCGCGTTCAGCTCGTGCAGGATGCGGATCACGTCCTGGCCGCTTTTCGTGTCGAGCGCGCCGGTCGGTTCGTCGGCGAGGATCACCTGGCCGCCGTTCATCAGCGCGCGCGCAATGCTCACGCGCTGCTGCTGGCCGCCGGACAGTTGCCCGGGCCGGTGGTGAGCGCGATCCGCGAGCCCGAGCCGCGCGAGCAGCTCGCGTGCGCGTTCGTGCCGCTCCGCGCGCGGGGTGCCCGCATAGATCGCCGGCATTTCGAGGTTCGCGGCCGCGTCGACGTGCGGCAGCAGGTGATAGCGCTGGAACACGAAGCCGAAGTGCTCGCGGCGCAGCTGCGCGAGCTCGTCGCTGTCGAGCATGTGCGTGTCGCGTCCGCCGACCGTGTAGATGCCTTCGCTCGGATGATCGAGGCAGCCGAGGATGTTCATCAGCGTCGACTTGCCGGAGCCCGACGCGCCGACGATCGCGACGATCTCGCCCGCGTCGATCGACAGGTTGACGTTGTTCAGGACGACGACGTCCTTGTCGCCGGCCGGAAAGCGCCGCGTGACGCTCGAGAGTTTCAGCAGGGGCTGGCGCATCGTCACACCACGTCCGCCAGCGGCGCGTGCTCGTCCGCGGCGGCTTCGCCGATCACGACGCGCTCGCCGTCCTTCAGGCCGGCCAGCACTTCGACGCGTACGTTGTTGTTGATGCCGACGCGGATGTTGCGCGTGACCGTGCTGCCGTCGGCGCGCAGCACGCGGACCGCATAGCTGCCGTCCTTGCGCTTTTCGCCGAGCGCGGCGGCCGGGATGTTGAGCGCGTTGCGCGCGTTGCCGAGCACGATGCCGACCTGCGCGGTCATCGCGATGCGCAGCCGGTGCTCGGGATTCGGTACTTCGAACAGCGCGTTGTAGAACACGGCGGCGTTCGGTTTCGTGCCGCCGCCCGCGCCGCCGCCGAGCGCGCTCTGCGCGTCGGCGAAGTTCTGCGGCGCCGGCTCGATCGCGCGCAGCCTGCCGTAGTGGCGCTTGTCCGGTTCGCCGAGGATCGTGAAATACGCGGTCTGGCCGGCGCTCACGCGGATCACGTCGGCTTCCGACACCTGCGCCTTCACGGTCATCGTGTCGAGATCCGCAAGCTTCAGGATCACCGGCGCCTGCTGCTGCGCGATCACGGTCTGGCCTTCCTGCGTGACGATCGCGACGACCTCGCCGTCGATCGGCGCGACGATGCGGGTGTAGCCGAGGTTGGCCTGCGCGGTCTCGATCTGGATGCGGGCCGAGCGGATCTGCGCGGCGAGCGACGCGAGCGTCGCGCGCTGCATGTCGAGCGTCGCGCGCGCGGCCTCGAACGACTCGCGCGATGTCGCATCGTCGGGCAGCATTGCCTGCTGGCGCCGGAATGCGAGTTCCGCCTGCGTCAGTTGCGCGGCGGTCGACTGGTGCTGCGCGCGCAGGCTTTCTTCGCTGGCGCGCGCCTGGCGCAGCGCGTTTTCGGAGATCACGGGATCGATTTCGGCGAGCCATTGGCCCTTCGCGACCTTGTCGCCGAGCTTCACCTTCAGCGTCTTCAATTGCCCCGATACCTGTGCGCCGACGTCGACCTGCTTGAACGCCTGCAGCGCGCCGGTCGCGAGCACCGCGTTCTCGAGATCGCCGCGCGTGACGGGCGCGGACAGGTACTGCGGATGCTTGTCGGGCGCGAATACCGTGAGCGAGACGCCTGTGACGATCGCAACGACTGCGATGGTGGCCAGCACGATGCGCCGACGGCGATGGGTCTTCTGAGTCATGAGAATGCGGCGAGGATGAAGCGGGCGCCGGTGATGCGTGCGACCGGGCGGGACGATCCGGTCGGCGTCGCATGCCGGGCGTGTTGCCCGCGACGGCATCCGCGTACGCATCGCGCGGGCGTGCCGATTCGAATCAGGCGCTCATGGTAAGCGAGGATTTCGCGCCAAATCGTGTGGAAATTGTGCTGAATTGTGCGAGCGACGTGCCGGAGCGGGGGCCGGGCGGTGACATTGTTGCGATCTGTGAAAGGGGCGGGGAAGGCCGTGGCGCGTTGTTACCGCTGTGCGGCGACGATTGCCGTCATCGGCCGGTCGCGTTCCTCGTCGAGTGCGGGCATTGCCTCGACCTGTTCCTGCGTCGGCCCCCATTCGTCGAGATGCGTGAGCGTGAAGCCGCTGCCGATCAACAGGTTCACGAGTGTGCCGAACGCGCGATTCCGCGAGATTACACGCGCTGCCCGCCCGCGTCGATTCTGCGTCGCGTATCCGCGTCGACGATATCGCGGATCGCACTGAACAGCGGCGCGGCGTCGGTATAGCGCCGGCCGTAGCCGAGATTGAACGCGTAGTCGAAATCGGGCGGATTGCTGCCCTGGTTGTGCTGCAGGATGGTCTCGAGCTTGTCGAGCGCCTTCGCGGCGCACGCTTCCGGCGACGCGGCTGCTTCGTATTCATCCCACAGCGCGACGATCTCGTCGCGCAGCGTGCGATCGAGCGACGCCGTCAGCGTCAGCAGGTCGTCGCGTTCGTGCGCGCTTTTGTCCGGGTGTGCAGCCTGCTCGATCGCGGGGATGTCGCCGTGCAGCGCCTCGCCGAGATCGTGGACGACGCACAGCTTCAGCAGCTTCAGCGTATCGATGCCGGGCAGCGCGTCGGTGAACACCAGCGCCATCAGGCACAGCCGCCAGCTATGCTCGGCCGTGCTTTCCGCGCGCCCGGCCGACGTGTGGCCGCTGCGCAGCACGTTCTTCAGGCGTTCGGCTTCGCGCAGGAAATCGACGCGCGCGTGGATCGTGTCGGGGGTCATGGTCGGAGTCCTTGCGGTGAGCCATCAAGCGTAAGGCGGCCGCGCGCGGTTCGTCCACGCATGAAATATGCGCGGCGTGCTAGAGCGTTTCGACCAGCCGCGCGGCCGAGCCGTCCGACAGCGTCATCCGCGTCCACCGGCACGTGCTGCCGCGGATCGGCACGACGCGCGACGCATTCGCGCCGGTGTCGAATTCGACGCTCGGCGGCCCCGCGCGATCGTGCCACCCGAGCGTGTCGAGCGCGGCTTCCATGCGGACGATTTCCGGCGTCGCGTAGCGCCACAGCGACGTGCCGAGCAGCATCGGCAGCGGCTGCGAGAACTCGGCCGCACGCGCCGGTGAACTGGCGAGCAGGCGGTGCGTGAGGTCGCACACCAGATGCATGCGGCCCGCGCTGCCCGCGATGAGCCGCGCAAGCGCATGGTCGCCTGCGGAATCGAGGCGCGCGGCGAGCAGCCGCTCGGCCGTCGCGCGCTCGTCGGGCGACATCTGCTGGATGCCGGCTTCCCAGCGCGAGATCGTCGATTGCGCGACGCCGAACAATTCTGCGGCGTGGCTTTGCTTCACGCGGTGTAGCGCGCGCCAGCGCCTGAGCTGCGGGCCGAGCGGTGGCGTGTAAAGCGGTGAGGTGGTCATGGCGATGCTCCGGTTGCGGTCGTTGTGTACGTTCGCGGGCCGCTCCGCCGGCGCTGCAGGGGCGCCGCGTGCGCCCCTTTACATGATCCGGATGCCGCCGTTTGCCTGGATCGCGATGGCCGCGAACGGCACGAGCACGATGCCGCCCAGCACGAGCACGCCGTCGGCGGCAACCGTGATCGGCGTGGCGAGAATCCGCAGACCCATGCCGACAACGGATGGCGATTCCTTGATGTACACCGAATACCGCCGGTTGAACGGCTGCGAGACTCCCTTGTCCTTCTCGGCGAAGCCTTCCGTCGAATAGCGCTTGCCGTCGATGTCGCCTTCGAGCACGAGACCGGCCGGCGCGCTGGTGAATCCGTCGTCGGCGGCGGCCTGTCGATCGTCTTCCGATGCGTCCTTCGGCAACACGATCCGGTAATGGCCGGTGACGCTGCCGCCGCTCGCATGAAAGCCGGCAAACGTCGTGCGCAGCGATTTCCGGTAGCCGGATTGCAGTACCGGCCGCAATTGGGCCGGCAGATCGAAGATGTAGTGATAGCGCGTGCCGAGGACGACCAGCTTCTTGCCGTCCTCGGTCATCATGAATCCGGATACGTTTTCGCTGTATGCGTCATCCTTGTACAGCTTCGGCGTGAAACAGCCCGACAGCGCGAGGCTGTTCGCGGCCATGCCGGCGGCCAGCAGGCGCCGGCGCGTGATCGATATGCTCATTTCTTGTTGTCCCGTCTGGTGCGGTTCAGTTCAGTGGCTTTCGCCCTCGGAAGCAGGATTCTCGCGTATCCGCCGCGCGTTGTCGAACGGGTAATCTGCCGTGGCAGCGGGCCGTCGGACCCTTCAGCGTCGCACCGAAGACGTTTTCGCCAGCCTTTCAACCTGCGTCGCCATATCTTATTATTCGGCCAGAGCGGCGCGTGCCGGCCGCCATCGGTCGTGTCGACGGCATGACGCGCCGGCAACGATTGCCGCTTTCCGACCGGCGCGTGGCGCGACGTACGGTCGGAATGACAGGAAACGCGTGGCCGCGCGTATCCAGAAAAATGACACGAGGGCGCGATGGTACGACTGATCTTGCTGCTGCTGGGCATCGAATATCTACGAACCCGCTGGCGCGGGCTGACCGTGCTTGGCTGGGTGTGGGTCGTCGCGGGCGTCGTCATCTTCGTCGACGCGTTCGACGGCGCGCTGCATTTCCCGATCGAGCTGTTTGCGTGGCTGTTTCTGATCGAAGGGCTCGCAACGCTCGCGGTGGCTGGCAGCGGCGTCGGCGGGCAGCGCATCCTGCGCTACGTGAAGGGCATCGTGGTCGTGGCGGCCGCGGGGCTTGTGTTTGCCGGCCATCACCACGGCCATTTCCTGCTGTCGATGATCTTCGGCACGCTGTTCCTCGTCGACGGGCTGCTGCAATGCACGTCCGCATGGATGGTGCGCTACCGCCGCTGGAACGTCGCGTTCGCGTGGGGTGTCGTCGAAATCCTGCTGGCGATCTTCTTCTTCCAGCCGTACCCGACGCACTATGTGGGCACCGTGCCGTACTGCCTCGGCCTGCTGCTGATCTTCGGCGGGATGCACATGCTGAGCCTCGCCGCGCGCGTGCGCCGGCTCACGCGCAATCCCGCGTTCGCGACGTCGCCCGCGCCGGCGCTCGCGCCCGACCTCGACGATGCGCGCGACCGGCCGCATTTCGCGCAATCCGAATGGGACGGCCCGCCGGCCGACGGCGAGCGCGCACTCACCGTGCACGTATGGACGCCGACCGGCACGTCGAAGGCCGAAGCGCAGCGCTATCCGGTGATCGACCGCTATATCGCTGCGGTGGACGTCAACGGCGTGATCTCGACCGGGCACGCGGCGCTGGAGTCGCCGGAGGGTATCTATATCAGCCTGTATCCGGGCGTCGAAATCGATCGTTCTCCGGACGAATTCACGCGCATCCTGCGCGCCACGCGCGAAAACGATGTGCCGGGCCTGTTCCAGCCCGACTACGCGACCGAGTCGAAGGCGTGGTGCCCGTCGACCGTGCGTGTGCGGATCCGCAACTACGATGCGGCGAAGCTCGACGCGTTCTGGTCGGCATACCGGCAGAACGCGACGTACAACCTCACGCACCGCAACTGCTCGAGCACCGTGTCGAATGCGCTCGAAGCCGCGCTCGACGGCGCGGTATGGCGGCTGAAGGGCACGCGGGCCGGGTGGGGCGCGTTCGTCCGGCTGCTGCTCACGCCCGAGCTGTGGGTTGCCGCGCAGATCCGCAAGCGCGCGGTGACGATGGCGTGGACGCCCGGCCTCACGCTCGACTATGCACGCGCGCTCAGCATGCTGGCCGACCCGCGGCCGTTCGCGTGGTGGAAGGTCGCGCGCTCGGCGGTGAAGGCGATCGTGGCGTCGCGCCGCGCGTGGCGCGAGCAGGACAGCGCGGCGCTGTCGTCCGGCGGATCGGAGGCTGCGTCGGTGAAGTAATCGCGTGGCGCCGGATGAGGGCCCGGCGCCGCAGGAGCCGCCATCGTGTGGCCCGGCGAAGTTGCCCGCCGTCAGAACCCGACAAACAACAAACGACAATGAACAAGACGAGCGCTTTCCGCATCCTGATTCCCGCTGTGCTGGCGCTGGCAAGCGCCGGCCTCGCACAGGCGAGCACGGACGACGTGCCGCGCATGAGCAACGACGTGTACCGGGTTTCGGTGTCGTTCTGCTCGAATGTCGCGGCCGCCGAGAAGATCGAGTGCCAGGGCGACATGATCGCCTCAGGCAGCCGGATCGTTGCGGCGATGGGCGGGCTGCCGCCGGCATCCGCCACGTCGATCGACGAAGGCGCGCGCAGCAAGCTGCCGGAGGCGGAGCGCAACGGGCTCGCGCCGGTCGAGCCGGGTGCGATAGACAAGGACGATGACACGGCCGGCCTCGCCGGCATGGTGCGCCTGTGCGACGTGTACGAATCCGGGCCGGCGTCGCGCGCGCGGCATCACGCGGCGCTGAAGCAGCAGGCGCCGGATGCCGCGCCGCGCGTCGAGGCGTTGCTGGCGGATGCGTCGACGGCGGCGCGCCGGCGCGTCAGCGTCGGCGTGTGGCAGATCCTCGTGCTCGAAGGTCCCGAATCGGTTGCGCGCGCATGCAAGCAACTGGGGGCTGGATCGTGAGCAACGGCGTGCCGCCGGAGTGGCGGCACGCGTCGGCCGTGTGCGGTATCGGGCAGGGCGCGGAGCAAGCCGCCGAGCTTGCGTCCGCGTTCCGCTCGGGTATCGCGCGGTGCGACGGCACACGCCCGCGCCACCGCACATAATTCGGCTACCTTCACATTCGTGCCACGTTGCGGCAGCAACAATCGCGGGCAGACATTCGACAATCTTGCGGCGCATCCCGCGACCGCAAGCCTTTTCCGAGGAAACGCCATGCTCAAGACGCTCGCCCGCGCCGCTGTCGCATTCGCCGTCGCTTCCGCCTCGCTGCCCGCCACCGCGCAGACCAGCTACGACTACCTGTTGCTCGCCGCGTCGTGGGAGCCCGGTTTCTGCGCGTCGCACGACACACCCGAATGCACGAACCTCGCCGGCTCGTATGCGGCGACGAGCCTGTCGCTGCATGGCCTGTGGCCGAACCGGTACGACGGCAACCAGCCGTTCTACTGCGGCGTGCCGCAGAACGACGTCGACCTCGACAACGCGCACCAGTGGTGCAGCATGGATGCCTACCCGATCAGCAGCGCGACCCGCAACACGTTGTCGACGTACATGCCGGGCGTTGCATCGTGTCTCGACAAGCACGAGTGGTTCAAGCACGGCACCTGCTCGAATTCAGCGTCGCCCGATGCGTACTGGAACGAGGCGTCGGGCATGATCAGCCGGCTCGGCAACACGTCGTTCAATGCGTACCTGCAGGCGAACGCGGGCAAGACGGTCACGCGTAACCAGTTGCTGTCCGCATTCGAAGGCGCGTTCGGCAGCAATACGCGCAGCGCGGTGTCGCTGAAGTGCACGAAGACCAATGGCGTCAGCTATTTCACCGAAGCGTGGATCGCGGTGAAGACGAATGCGACCACGCAGTTCCCGAGCGCCGCGTCGCTCGTGACGGACGGCAATACGCAGGGCACGTGCCCGACGTCGGGCGTGTTTATCGCGAAGTAAGGGGGGAGGCGGTCGACGTGCGCGGCATCGCGCACGTCGTCGCCCGTCATGGCTTCGGCGGGATGTGCAATCACCGCAGCCGGGCTGATTCCGGCGTGTCGAACGGGGGCTCGTGGTCGTCGACCGTGTCGGGCTGCGCATCCTACGGCGCCGCTCCATGCGGCATCCGCGACGCGCTGCTGGCCGGTGGTCAGTACCGCCGGCAGCGCGCTCCACGCGACGAACAACCGGGTCCGTTATCCGAGCAGCCGCAATGCGTCCGCGAGCGACAGCACCGTCGTGCGCGATTCGAACGCTGTGGAGAACAGATGCTCGTGGACGATCGGGTCCGGGTCGTAGCAGCAGTCCTTGACCGTATACAGGCGGAAGTCCGCGTCGCTCGCGTAGGCGATCGACGACAGCATCACGCCGGTCGACGCGATGCCGACCATGATCAGCGAATCGACGCCTTGCGCGACCAGCCGCGCCTGCAGATCGGTGCCGAAGAATACGCTCGCGCGGTGCGCGACGATCAGCGGTTCGTCGGGCTGCCGGTCCAGCTCCGGGCACGTGCCGTCGTCGAGGAACAGGCCGAGCTGCTTGATGCCTTGGCCGTTCTTGTTGCGCGTGCTGACTTCCGGATAGCCGGGGCTGAACCGGAGGTTCGCGAACCAGACGCCGACGCCGCCGGCTCGCGCCGTGTCGCACAGCTTGCGCGTATTGGCGAGCAATTCGGGGGCGACCGACGGAAAGAGCCCGAGGATGTCGGTCTGGTAATGCATGACGAGCAACGCGGTTTGCGACGGATTGATGGCGGGAACCGGTGCGGAAGCGCTGCCGCCGGGGTTCGCGTGGGCTGCCATTGCAACATTCGATACGTTGTCCGGATTCATGCGTGACGTTCTCCTCCAGTAACCGCTGCGGGGTTTCAGAAAATCGATCGTTCCGTTTACGTCGTCAACTACTCCAGCGCCAGCGTGATTGGATTCCGGAATATAAACCCGTATGTGGTTGCTTTGGTACCGAGCGGGCGGGTGAGCGCTACGTTGCATTGGGTGTTGAATCCGCAGCCAGAAGCGGTTACTCGACCTCAGTGCTTAGATCGCCGACAATCGCATCGCCCGCGACTACCAGAGGTGAGTAAATGCAGTCTGAGCTTCCTATGGCTGATGCCCTGCCAAAGGGTATCGACAAGGCAAAAATTCTATCGCAGGTGCAAAAGAAGTTCGTCGGGGCTCTGGCCAATGACACGAAATGGAACGAGCTGATTTCATTCATGCGTGGTCTGGACGGATGGCGGCCCTCGTACCGTTCAAAATGGGTCAACGGGCATGTGTCGGGATGGGATGTCGAGTGGTTCTACCACCTACCGTTTCCATTTGTGGGGGTTGAGTGGATTGATCTCGGATTGCGTGAGCAGGCTTCGGTCAGGCACGCGGCCATCGATCACTCAACGCTTGTTTTGAGTAAGCTCGCAAAAATTGGCTTCGAGTTTGAGGTCAGGGGGGACGTTGCCAGAGTCTGGGGCTATGCCCCGAAGTCCTATGAAGATTTTCCGCCAGATGCATTGCTCCGGCCGTCACGGTGCGGGTAGACGCGATGCGAACGGGAGCGGGAGAATTTTCAGTGGCTCGGGCCTACCCCCGGGCTTGGCTAAAATTTCACGGACATGACTTTTCTGGAACTTGATCGTCTTGCGTCAGTGTGCGCAGACGGTGTCTTCTGCTTCGACCGTTGACTGGCGTTGTACCTACGGCTACCCCAATACATCCCGACACCGTGGTGAATGGCCACTACAGGCAAATCCGATGGACCGCTCCGGGTCGGTTGCCGCCGATCACGATCAACGACAACCACTGAATCGAGACGGGGCCGGTATGGCGCACCGGGGTCAATAGCACGTGATTGTGGCGCTATCCGCGTTTGCGCAGCGGCTCGAGTAAGCCTCTCAGGCCGTTATGGTCCATTTCGTGCATCAGTGCGAGCTGCCGGCCGAGCTCGCCCCGGGGGAATCCTTCGCGGGCCAACCAATTGAGGTAATGCCCGGGTAGATCGGCGATGAGTCGGCCTTTGTATTTTCCGAAGGGCATGGTGACGGTGACAAGGCATTCAAGGTCTGGAACTCGCATGCGATATTGTGCACGGCTTTCCGCTCTCGTACGCCCGCCACGGCGCGCGCTCACCGTGTGCCGGCCGATCCAATACGACTGAAGCCGGCCGAGCCTAACGGTAGGAATGCCACATCGTTGATTTCCAGAGGCGAGAGGCGATCGGCTTCTGGATTCACGTGTGGCGGCATGCGGCTGCGGATTGCCCGCCTTGTGCGCGGCATCGGCCGGTGACCTTCGTTGGCTGTCGACTTCCCGGTCTACGAATGAATGGTTTCGCCGCGATTCAGCATGTCGATGAACTCTTCGATCTTGCGCACCCGTGTCGCGGGCTTTTTGGCGTTCTGTATCCGAAACAGGATGGCGTAGCGGTTTCGGCCGTTCAGCGTCGCAAAGAACGCGCTGGCCTTGGGATTGGCATCCAGTGCGGCCTGCAGGTCGTCCGGCACGACCGAGTTGCTGGCGGACGTATAGGCAGCCTCCCAGCGGCCATCCTGTTTGGCTTTCTCGATTTCCCGCATGCCCGAAGGCAGCATTCTGCCTGCTGCGATCAGCGCTTCGGCCCGGTCTTTGTTGAGCCTGGACCAGATGCTTTTTGCGGAGCGTCGAGTGAAACGTTGCAACCAGTATGCTTCGCTTTCAGTTTGCTTTTGACCGTCGATCCAGCCATGACAAAGGGCACTTTCCAGCGCCTGTTCGTAAGTCAAGGTGGGTTGCCCGGCGCCTTTTTTGGCAAGACGCAGCCATATCCCGGTCGAGGTATCGCCGTTTTGCGTCAACCAGCCTTCCCATTCGTTCTGGTCACGGAATGTCAGACGAGGCTCAGTCATGGTGCGATCCGAATGGTTGCATTCAGGCTATCGGCAATTCAACGCGTATTCCGTCGGCGGGAAGATGGAGGTCTTGCCTGGCGGGGCATCCAGTTGGCCGGTTCTTCCCCGCCTCAAAAAATCGACCTTCCCGTATAAGTCGTCAACCACTCCAACGCCAACGTCCCCGCCAGCGAGTTCCCATTAGCATCGAGCCCCGGCGCCCACACGCACACGGCCATCTCGCCGGGCAGCACCGCGACGATCCCGCCGCCGACGCCGCTTTTCGCGGGCAGCCCGACGCGATACACGAAATCGCCGGCCGCGTCGTAGGTGCCGCAGGTCAGCATCAGCGCCGACAGCCGCTTCGCGGAACTCGAATCGACGATGCGCTCGCCGGTCACCGGCGCGACGCCGCCGTTCGCGAGGAACAGCGCGGCGCGCGCGAGCTCGACGCAGTTCATCGTGATCGCGCACTGGCGGCAATACGCGTCGACCACCGTGTCGGGCGGCATCTGCATGTTGCCGAAGCTCGCCATGAAATGCGCCATCGCGCGGTTGCGCTCCGCGTGCTGCAGCTCCGACAGCGCGACGCGCGAATCGTAGTCGATATCGGTCGCGCCGATCAGCCGCCGCACGAATTCGACGAGCGCCGTCTCGGCCCTCACGAAGCGGCGGCACAGCACGTCGGTGACGACCAGCGCGCCGGCGTTGATGAACGGATTGCGCGGCTTGCCGCGCTCGCTTTCTAGCTGCACCAGCGAATTGAACGCGGTGCCGGACGGCTCGCGGCCGACCCGCTCCCACAGCGCATCGCCCAGCAGCTGGAACGCGAGCGTGCACGCGAACAGCTTCGAGATGCTCTGGATCGAGAAGCGCTCGTACGCGTCGCCGACTGTGTAAACGTTTCCGTCGAGCGTCACGACGGCCATCCCGAACTTGTCGGCGGGGATTTTCGCGAGTTCGGGAATATAGTCGGCAACCCGTCCCTGGCCAATCCAGGGGGCGAGTTCGGTGTGGATGCGTTCGAGGATCGTCTGGTAATTCATCACGTCAGGCAGGGTAGAGGCGTGGCCCGGATTCCGGCGAGCCCGTATGGAACCGTCCCGGCGCCGATTCGTCAAGCGCGACCAGCATCGCGCCCTTATTTTTGAGACAGGCAAACGGGCAATCGGCGGGCGCAGTATCATGCGGTACGTTTCGGCCGATGGCCGGCGTCGGGAATGACCGGCGCCGCCGCGGCCTCCCCGATGACCCGACCGTTGCCCATGTCTTTTCGCATCCTGCTCGTCGAAGACGACACCCGCCTGTCCACGCTGATCGCAGGCTACCTGCGCAAGAACGACTACGAAGTCGACACTGTGCTGCATGGTGACGCCGCGGTGCCGGCGATCCTGTCCATTCGTCCCGATCTCGTTATTCTCGACGTGAACCTGCCGGGCAAGGACGGCTTCGAAATCTGCCGCGAGGCGCGCAAGCAGTACGACGGCGTGATCATCATGGTGACGGCGCGCGACGAGCCGTTCGACGAATTGCTGGGCCTGGAATTTGGCGCGGACGACTACGTGCACAAGCCGGTCGAGCCGCGCATCCTGCTCGCGCGGATCAAGGCGCAGCTTCGCCGCGCGCCCGCGCGCACGGTCGAGAGCGCCGCATCGCAGCCCGAGCGCTACGCGTTCGGCAAGTTTTCGATCGACCGCACCGACCGCACCGTCGTGCTGCCCGACGGCAGCACGCCCGATCTGACGTCGGCCGAATTCGACCTGCTGTGGGCGCTGGTGTGCCATGCGGGCGAAGTCGTCAGCCGCGACGACCTGATGCTGCAGTTGCGCGGCGTCGAATTCGACGGCCTCGACCGTACGATCGACGGGCGCATTTCGAAGCTGCGCCGCAAGCTGCGCGATGACGCGAGCAACCCGCAGCGGATCAAGACGATCCGCAGCAAGGGTTATCAATTCAGCAAGCACGCGTGGGAATGACGCCGCCGTCAGGCGACGCCGTCACGTTCCGCGCGGGCAATCCGCCCGCCAGCCGGGAGCCGCGATGATCCGACGAACCCGTTCGCACCCCGATGCACCGCCGTTGTCGACGCTGCGCTATGTCAGATGGCGCTGGCTGCATTTCCGCCGCGCGTGGACCGATACGCGCGCCGACCGCATTCCGAGTTGGTCGCGCCTTTACGTGCGTACCTACCTGCATCTGCTCGGCCTCGTGCTGTTGACCGCGCTTGTGCCGGCGCTCGCGCTGTGCGTCGAATTGTCGCCGCAGGTCGTATGGCATGCGTTCGACGCGCTGCCGGGCGATATCTGGATCGTGCTCGCGTTCGTGTTCGCGGCGCCTGCGCTGGCCGCATACCGGTGGATGCGGCCGGTCTGGTCCGATCTCGTGATGGTGCGCGAGCGCGCGATCGACTTCACCGGCGGACGCTTCAACACGCGCGCACGCGAATCGCACAGCGTGATCATCGGCCCGCTCGCGCGGACGCTGAACGCGCTCGCGATGCGCATGGAGCGGCTGATCGCCGCGCAGCGCGATCTCACGAACGGCATCTCGCACGAGCTGCGCACGCCGCTCGCACGCGTGCGCTTCGCGCTTGAGATGCTGCGCGAGCCTGCTTCTGCCGCGGAATACCAGGGCGCGCTCGAGAGCATCGCGCAGGACGTGACCGAGCTCGAGGAATTGATCGACATGAGCCTCACGTTCGCGCGGCTCGAATACAGCTCGCTGCAGTCGAACCTCGAGATGACCGCGCCGGTCGCGTGGTTCGAGCACCAGGTCAACGACGCGCAACTGCTGTATCCGGAGTGCACGATCGAATCGCGCGTCGCGCTCGAGTCGAACCTGCGCGTGAAGATGGACCGGCGGCTGATGTCGTACGCGATGCGCAACCTGCTGCGCAACGCGAGCAAGTATGCGCACTCGCGGATCGTCGTCGGCATCGCGATGGAGCACGGCAACATCGGGATCTTCGTCGAGGACGACGGCCCCGGCGTGCCGGAGCAGGAGCGCGAACGGATCTTCGACGCGTTCGTGCGCCTCGACCGCCGCACCGGCGGCTACGGGCTCGGCCTGTCGATCACGCGGCAGGTGCTCCATGCGCACAACGGCCGGATCGCGGTCGTCGAGCCGGTCGAGCTCGGCGGCGCGCGCTTCGAGATCAGCTGGCCTGTCTAGCAATACGCCGCACGAGGCCCGCCCGTCAACGGCCATGACGGCCACGCGCATCGGTTTCGGGCGCATCGTCGGCATTCCCTGCGTTGCGTTTCCCGCACGGATACCTGTCCGTGCCGCGTTTCCCTGACGCTTGCGCGGCGATGCCGCCGACGCGGCTTCCGCTCAGGGTCAGTACGTGCGGCCGAGCTGGAAATACAGGTTGTGCCGGCCGCCCGGCGCGAGCGCGATACCGACATAGATCGGCCCGAACGACGTCGTCAGGCTGGTGAAGAACGAGTAGCTCTGCTTCAGCGGCCCCGAGCTGACGGACGTATCGAGCGACCACACGTTGCCCAGTTCCGCGCTTGCGCCGACGAACAACGCCTTGATCGGCGATGCGTTGAAGGACATCAACTGGTTCATGTAGGTCACCTGCCCGTAGACCAGCGCGTTGCCGTTGAGCTGGTCGGCCGCATAGGCAGACAGGTGCTGGAAGCCGCCGAGCGTGAAGTCCAATTGATTGACCGGGCTCACGCCGCCAAAGCTCTTGCCGGCCTCAATGCTGGCGTTCACGCTGTGCCGCCCGAACTGTTGCGCGACGATCGCCTTGCCGAACACTTCGGTGTACTGGTGCTCGTTGCTCGACACCAACGAGCGCTCGACGCGGACTTCGCTGAAGTAGCCCTTGCGCGGGAATTGCGGATCGTCGAGCTGGTCGATCAGCAGCCGGGCGCGCGCACTGAGCTGCCGCCCGTTCGTGCCGTCGAACAGGAACTCGGTCGGCTCGCCGTTCGGCCCGACGTCGAGCGGGACGTTGTAATCCGGCGATGCATAGCCGTGCGCATACGCGAGGCCGACCCGGAAATCGCCGAGGCGCTGGATCGGGATGCCGAAATCGAAGCCGACGCGTTCGGTCTGCAACCGGTACTGCGTGAGCTTGATGTCGTCGTCGTAGACGTTCGCGAAGCGCCGCTCGTATTCCGCGTACGGCGCGACATAGAGCCCCGTGCTCGACGACAGCGGCTGGCGCAGTTCGAGATGGACCGACTGCCGGTCGCTGCCGAGCGTCGTATCGCCGCGGAACTCGAGGCCCGACTCGGTGAGCCACGGCCGGCGATAGCCGAGATGCAGGCGGAAGCCGCCTTCGTCGCTCGAACTGCTCGACATCCCGAGCCCGAACAGCAGGAAGTTCGGCCCCCAGTATTTCTCGCGCGCGTCGATCACGAGCCGGTTCTCGTTGCCCTCGCTGACGACCTGCTGCGTGACGCTCTCGAAGTTGCCGCTCGTCGTCAGCGCAAGCAGGTCCTTGCTGACCGAGTTCGGATCGTAGATGTCGCCCGGCTTCACGTGCAGCGCATCGTGGACGACGCGTTTCGGCACGCCGCCGTTGGTTCGCACTTCGATGCTCGTGATCCGGACCGGCGGTGGCAGCGGTTGTGCGTGGGCCGACCGGTACGCCGCGTATTGCTCGGGCGTGAGCGCGAAGCGCTTGAGCTTCGGCAGCGCCGCGGTCGCGGCAGCCGCTCCGGCGGCGATCGCCTGGCCCGCGTTCTGGAAATCGGTGAACGCGAGCGAGCCGAGGTTCGGCGTGAGCAGCACGTCCTGTGCGGCGAGCTGCTGGCGCTGCGCGGTCACGTTCTGGCGGATCAGGATGCCGACCATCTGCTGCATCACGTCGGCGGGCGACGCGAGCGCGTCGAGCGGGCGCAGTTGCGAGCCGATGTCGACCGCGATCACGACGCGCGCGCCCATCTGCCGTGCGGTGTCGACCGGCAGGTTGCTGACGAGTCCGCCGTCGACGAGTGCGCGGCCGTTGATCTCGGCCGGCGCGAACAGGCCGGGCATCGCCATGCTTGCGCGAATCGCGAGCGGCAGCGAGCCGTGGTCGAGCACGACCATCTGCCCCGTCTGCAGGTCGGTCGCGACCGCGCGGTACGGGATCGGCAGCCGGTCGAACGACTGGTTGGTCGGCACGGCGGCCGTCCAGTCCGCGAGCAGCGCCTGCAGCCGGTTGCCCTGCACGAGGCCGGCCGGTGCCTTCACGCCTTTCGCGCCGAAGCCGAGCGTCAGGCCGTTGATGTAGTAGCGCTCATCCTCGCGGCGGCTTTGCGGGAGGTCGGCGCGGTCGGTCACGTCGAACGCGACGTCGGCGAGGTTGACTTCCGACAGGCGCTTCTGCATGTCCTCGGCAGCCATGCCGCTCGCATACAGTCCGCCGACCACCGCGCCCATGCTGGTGCCCGCGATGCAGTCGATCGGAATGCGGTTTTCCTCGAGCACCTTCAGCACACCGAGGTGCGCATAGCCGCGCGCGCCGCCGCCGGACAGCACGAGGCCGATCGACGGGCGGCCGGCCGGGCCGCCGTCGGCCGTGCAGTCGTGCGTGGCCGTGGGCGTTGCGGCGGGGGCAGCGGCCACCGGCGTGCCGGCCGCAGCGGGGGCGGGCGCGGTGGCGGTGGCCGGCAGCGGCTGCGCGGCGACCGTGCAGCACCAGAAGGCGACGAGCGTCGTGCAGAGCGGGCGCACCCGCGCCCAGCGGGAGGAAACGGTCGCTGTCATTGAGGAAATACCTGGCGTGATCGGGCGTCTGAAGCCTGCCGGGAGCAGGCAAGACCGAGAGATTACCGTGTTTTACAGGCGCAGCGCGAGAGACCGTTTCGGAGTCCGACACCCTCGAAGCGCTGTTTTCGGCAATTTCGTCGCGAAATAATCATCGGAATTGGCTAAAGTGTCGGCACGATTTGCCGCTAACTTCATGATGGGGCGGCAGGCGCGCCGCGGGGATGCGGCGGGGCCGTCCCGGCCCGATCGTTCAAAAAGGCTTGATATGTCGACACCGCTGTTCGGAAAGTTGTTTGCGCAACCCGTTGCGATCGATCCTGGGACGGCGAGTACGCAGATCTATACGCACGAGCGCGGCGTGGTGCTGAACCAGCCGTCGGTCATTTGCTTCCGCAAGGCCGGCGCGAACGACGCGCGGCCGACGCTCGAGGCCGTCGGCGAGCGTGCGAAGGCGCTGCTCGGCCGCGAACCGGGGCATCTCGAAGCCGTGCGGCCGATGCGGCACGGCGTGATCGCCGACGCGCACGCGGCCGAGCAGATGATCCGCAGCTTCATCGACATGTCGCGCACGCGTTCGCGCTTCGGCCGCCGCGTCGAGGTCACGCTGTGCGTGCCGTCCGATGCGACGGCCGTCGAGCGCCGCGCGATTCGCGAGGCCGCATTCGCGGCCGGTGTGTCGGAGGTCGAACTGATCGAGGAATCGCTGGCTGCCGGGCTCGGCGCGGGCCTGCCGGTGACCGAGCCGGTCGGCTCGATGGTCATCGACATCGGCGGCGGGACGACCGAAGTCGCGGTGATCGCGCTCGGCGGCATCGTCTACCGCGAAGCGATCCGCGTCGGCGGCAGCCAGTTCGACGCGGCGATCGTGAACCATGTCCGCAACCTGTACGGCGTGCTGCTCGGCGAGCAGACGGCCGAGCACGTGAAGAAGACGATCGGCTCGGCCACCAGTGCGGTGCCGCGCACGACGACGCGCGCGGTCGGGCGCAGCATCGGCGACGGCCTGCCGCGCTCGGTCGAGCTGTCCAACCACGACGTTGCGGACGCGCTGGCCGCGCCGCTCAAGCAGGTGATCGGCGCGGTGAAGTCGGTGCTGGAAAACGCGCCGGCCGAGCTCGTGACCGACATCGCGAATCGCGGCGTGGTGCTGACGGGCGGCGGCGCGCTGCTCGCGGATCTCGAACGCCTGCTGTACGACGAGACGGGGGTGATCGCACGGATCGCCGACGAGCCGGCCACCTGCGCGGTGCGCGGCGCCGGCGAGGCGATGGGGCGGCTGGCGATGTGTCCGGCCGATTGACGCGGTTCGATTCGGTTCGGGCCGGGCATCACGGCGCAATGCAGCCATTCACATTCTTTCGATCTCCATAGCGCCAGCCTGCCCTCCAGCGCAAAGCAAGTCGGTCTTCTTTCCAACAGGTCGGTAACGGCCCGGCATCGGCCGTCCGCGTGGACACGCGCGAGCGCGCCGTGCTAGCGTTACGCGCCCATGCCGGGCCGGGCCGGGCCAGCCGATACGCCCGACGACCTGAGAGACCGAAAACCTTGAATTACCAAACCAAACGGGGCTTTGCGGCCCGGGCGGGCCGCCTGCTGGCCGTCGTCGCGGGCATCTGGGTTGCCGCGGCCGTCGCGCTCGTCGCGTACGGAATGCGGATGCCGAGCGAACCGGCCGACGTCGCCGTGATTTTCGGCAACGCGCTCGACGATACGGGTGCGCCGAAGCCCGTGCTCGCGGCCCGGCTCGACGTCGGTGTGCGCTGCTACCGCACGGGGCAGTGCCCGGCGTTTCTGGTCAGCGGCGCGATCGACGGCCCCGGGCTGAACGAGGCGACGGCCATGCGCGACTATCTCGTGGCGCGCGGCGTGCCGGCCGACCGGATCGCAGTCGACGACCAGGGCGACAACACGCTCGCGACCGCCCGGCACACGCTTGCATACCTGCAGGCGCACCGCCTGTCGCGCGTGCTGATCGTCAGCCAGTACTACCATCTTGCGCGGGCGCGCCTTGCGTTCGAGCGCGTCGGTATCGCGCGGGCGAACATCTCCGCCGCGTATCCGCGCCGCTTCCAGTTGCGCGATGTCTATTCGAGCTGGCGCGAGGTGCCGGCCTACGCGGTGTATGCGATGCGTCTGTGGGCGAATCCCGACGCGCGGCCGGTCTCGTTCCGGCCGATGCTTTACCTGATGAGCCTGTTTTCGTAACGCGACGCCCGGGGGCGAACGCCCCCGGCGCATGATTTTCTCCTTCCTTCGGGCTTCCTGCCGTTTCACGCCGAATGCGGCGTTCTTTTATTCTCGCCGGCTGTACGAATGTCATAGGCGCCGGACAAGCGATAACGATTCGCGTTTAAGGTTTGATGCGAGACGGAAATCGAGGCGATTTGGGCGGGTTTGTGAAAATCCGGCTTGTATTGTTTATTAAACGGATAGTTATTATCCGCGTAAGCGATCCGCCAGAATGAAAATATTGCGCTGCAAAAATCGTGTTCCCTGAATCGAGGTCGTATATCAGCGTTTCCACGGATGCGGCGATTCCGGTGTTTTTGAGAAAGATCAAAATAAGCCGGCGAAAACACGGGATTCTGCTCCCGGGTACGCGTTGGCGGGTAAAAAACACATGCTCATTCGGCCCTTGACCCGATGGGTAAACCGCAGCAACTGGAAAATGGCGTGAGTTTGATATAGCCTTGTCTGACAAAAAGCAGGGCAGTAGTCAAATCAACCAGAAAGTCGCTGCATAAAACCAGGGGCCGCCATCATGCCATTCGACTAGTTGCGCATCCGCAGTCCGGGGCTTATCAAAAATTCATCACGAATAAACCGACGTCGCATCGCGACCGCCGGCGGGCACGCTTTTGACCGCGGATTTTCTGCTGCATGCCGTTCGGCGTAGGCGCAATACCAATATCAAAGAAAAAATGAGGGAAAGCATGAATCTTGCGCGTTCGAAAAAAGCCGGCGAGCCGTTTCCGAGACTGCTGTTGCCGACGGGTGTTTTCCTGGCGCTGTCCGGCGCCGGCGTCGTTCCCGCCCATGCGACCTGCAGCACGGCAGGCACCACGGTGACCTGTTCCGGCGTTGCGAACCCGCTGGCTCCCAGTTACGCGAACAGCGCGAACAACCTGAACGCGACGGTCAACCCCGGCGCGACCGTCGGCGTGCTGCTCGGCGTCGGCGGCACGGCGATGTCGCTGACCGGCAACAACAACACACTGACCAACAACGGCACGATCGATCCTTCCGCGCTCGGCTCGGGGCTCGGCGTGCTGTCGAGCGGGACCGTGGTCGGCAACGCGGCGGCGAGCACGACGACCGTGACCAACAACGGCACGATGAACGGCTCGACCGGCGTGGCGATCAGCGGCGTGACGGGCATGGCGCTGTCGGTCCAGAACGGCACGGGCGGCACGTCGAACATCACGAACACCGGCACGATCGGGTCCAACCCGCTGGTCGGTGCGACCCTCGTCGGCGCGGACGCGCCCGTGGTCGCCGCATACGGTGGCGGCCAGGTCAATATGTCGAACAGCGGAACGATCAATGGCCGCGTCTCGTTCGGCACGAACGGCACGCCCGGGCAGGGCAATACGTTTACCAACTCGGGCACGATCAACGGCGGCGTGTCGATGGGCGCGAACAGCACCAACACGTTCAATGCCGTGACGGGCTCGTCGGTCAACACGGCGGGTGGTACAGGCGGCGCGTTCAACATCACGGTCGGCCCGGTCACGCTCGGCGTCGCGGCGACGGGCGTCGTCGATGGCGGCGCGGGTGGCAACAACACGCTCAATCTGCAGCAGGGCGCCACCGCGAACGGTACGATCGCGGTCAACAACTACATCAACTTCAACCACCTCGACGTCAACAGCGGCAACTGGACGATCAACGGTGCGTCTACCGCGCAGGACGCGACGCTGAGCGGCGGCGTCGCGATCATCAACGACAATGCGTCGCTCGGCACCGGCAACGTCACGGCCAATGGCGGCGCGCTGCAGGCGGGCACGGCAGGGCTCAACGTCTCCAACAACGTGACGCTCAACGGCGGCGGCTTGACGGTGCAGGGTACGACCGGGCTCACGCTGTCGGGCACGGTGACGGGCGCAGGCGCGCTGACGAAGAACGACAGCGGCACGCTGACGCTGTCGGGTGCGAGCACGTATGCGGGCGGCACGAACCTGAACGGCGGCGGCCTGGTCGTCGGCAACAATACGTCGCTCGGCACGGGCGCGCTGAACGTCAACGCGAACGCGTCGCTCGACACGAGCGCAAACGTGACGCTCGACAACATGGTCAATCTTGCCACCGGCACGACGCTGACGATCGGCGGCAGCAACGATCTCGGGCTGGCCGGCTCGATTGGCGGAGCCGGCGGCCTCGTGAAGAACGGCGCGGCGATCACCACGCTGACCGGCGCGAATACGTATACCGGCGGCACGACGATCAACAGCGGGACGCTCGCGCTGGGCGCGGGCGGCAGCCTGGCGGCGACGGGCACGGTCAACCTGACCGGCGCGGGCGCGACGTTCGACGTGAGCAACGCATCGGGCGCGCAGACCATCGGCTCGCTGGCCGGCGCGGCCGGTACGAACGTGAACCTCGGCGGCAATTCGCTGACGCTCAACGGCAGCGCCAATGCGACCTATGCCGGCACGATCGGCGGGGCGGGCAGCGTGACGCTGTCAGGCGCCGGCACGCAAACGCTGACGGGCACGAACACGTATACGGGCGGCACGAACCTGAATGGCGGCAACCTCGCCGTCGGCAGCAATACATCGCTCGGCTTTGGCGCGGTGAACGTGAACGGTTCGTCGACGCTCGATGCGACCACCAACGTGTCGCTCACGAACGGCGTCAATATCGCGACGGGCACGACGCTGACGCTCGTCGGCAACACCGGTCTCGGCCTGAGCGGCGTAATCGCCGGCGGGGGCGGGCTCGTGAAGAACGGCGCGGCGGCGGTGACGCTGTCCGGCGCGAACACCTATACGGGCGGTACGACGCTGAACGCCGGCGGCCTGGTGCTCGGCAACGGCTCGGCGCTCGGCACCGGCGCGCTGACCGTCGGCGGCGCGGCGACGCTCGATACGACCACGAGCCTGACGGTCGGCAACGCAATCGATCTCGGAACGGCCACCACGCTGACGCTGGGCGGCAGCAACGCCCTCGGGTTGAGCGGCGCGATTTCCGGTGCGGGCAGCCTCGTGAAGGACGGCGCGGCGACCACCACGCTGACGGGCGCGAACACGTATACAGGCGGCACGACGATCAACGCGGGCACGCTGGCGCTCGGCGCGGGCGGCAGTCTCGCGGCAACGGGCACGGTGAATCTCGCCAACGCCGGTGCGACGCTCGACATCGGCGCGGGCGGTGCGCAGGCGATCGGTGCGCTGTCGGGCGTGGCGGGCACGAACGTGAGCCTCGGCGGCAACGTGCTGACGCTCGGCGGTACGGCCAGCGGCACCTTCAGCGGCGCGATTTCCGGCACCGGCGGTCTGACGCTGGCAGGCATCGGCACGCAGACGCTGAACGGCGCGAGCACCTATACGGGCGGCACGAACCTGAACAGCGGCGGCCTCGTGCTCGGCAACAACAATGCGCTCGGCACCGGCGCGCTGACCGTCGGCGGCGCGGCGACGCTCGATACGAGCACGAGCGTGACGCTGACCAATGCGGTCAATCTCGCCGGCACCGGCTCGACACTGACACTCGGCGGCGGCAACGCCCTCGCGCTGAGCGGCGGGATATCCGGCGCCGGCAGCCTCGTGAAGAACGGCGCGACGACGACGACACTGACGGGCGCGAATACGTACACCGGCGGCACGACGATCAACAGCGGCACGCTCGCGCTCGGCGCGGGCGGCAGCTTCGCGTCGACCGGCGCGGTGAACCTGGCCGGCGCGGGCGCGGCGCTCGACCTGAGCGGCGCAACTGGTGCGCAGTCGCTCGGCGCGCTGTCGGGCGTCGTGGGAACGAACATCAGCCTTGGCGGCAACGCACTGACGCTCGGCGGGACCGCCAGCGGCACGTTCAGCGGGACGATCGGCGGCGCGGGCAGCCTGACGCTGGCCGGCACCGGCACGCAGACGCTGAACAGTGCGAATACCTATACCGGCGGCACGAACCTGAACAGCGGCAGCGTCGTGCTCGGCAACGCCGCGGCACTCGGCACCGGTGCGCTGAACGTCGGCGGCGCGGCGACGCTCGATACGAACGTGAGCCTGACGGTGAGCAACGGGGTCAATCTCGGCACGGGTGCGGCGCTCACGCTGGGCGGCAGCAACGCGCTCGCGCTGAGCGGTGCGATTTCCGGCGCGGGCGCACTCGTGAAGAACGGCGCGGCGACCACGACGCTGACCACTGCGAACACCTACACCGGCGGCACGACGATCAACGCGGGCACGCTGGCGCTGGGCGAGGGCGGCAGCCTCGCGTCGACGGGCGCGGTGAACCTGGCCGGCGCGGGCGCGACGTTCGACGTGAGCGGTGCGACAGGCGCGCAGACGATCGGCACGCTGTCGGGCGCGGCCGGCACGAACGTGAATCTCGGCGCGAATGCGCTGACGCTGAACGGCGCCGGCACCGCATTCGGCGGCGCGATCGCCGGCACGGGCGGCGTCACGGTGGCGAGCGGCACGCAGGTGCTGACCGGCAGCAACACGTACACGGGCGGCACCACGATCGCGGCCGGCGGCACGCTGCAACTCGGCAACGGCGGCACGTCGGGCAGCATCGCCGGCAACGTCGTCGACAACGGCGCGCTGGTGTTCAATCAGTCCGGCAGCGTGACGGTTGCAAGCGTGCTGTCCGGCACCGGTTCGCTGACGCAGGCCGGCAGCGGGCAACTGACGCTGACGGGCACGAACACGCTGAGCGGCCCGACCACCGTCAGCGCCGGGACGCTCGCCGTCAACGGTTCGCTCGCCCAGTCGGCCGTGACCGTGCAGAACGGCGCGACGCTGACGGGCACCGGCACGATCGGCGGCCTCGTGGTGCAGGGCGGCGCGACGGCGGCTGCATCGCAGCCGGGCGCGGCGCTGAACGTGGCCGGCAACGTCACGTTCCAGCCGGGTTCGACGTTCCAGGTCGCGGCCACGCCGCAGCAAAGCGGCAGCGTTGCCGCGACGGGCACGGCGACGCTGAACGGCGGCACCGTGCAAGTGCTCGCGAACCAGAGCGCCTATCAGCCGGGCACCACCTACACGATCCTCACCGCCTCGTCGGGCGTGCAGGGCGCATTCAACCAGGTGACTGCGAACTACGCGTTCCTGATGCCGACGCTCAGCTACGATCCGGATCACGTGTACCTGCAACTGGTCGGGAACGGCACCGCGCTGCCCGACGTCGCGACGACGCCGAACCAGCGCGCGGTCGCGACCGCGCTCGGCGGGCTCGGCGCCGGCAACCCGCTGTACGAAGCGGTGCTGACGACCGACGCGGGCACCGCGCGCCGCGCATACGGGCTGCTCGACGGCGAACTGCAGGCGAGCCTGAAGAGCATGCTGCTGCTCGACAGCCGTTATGTGCGCGACGCGGTGACCGATCGCGTCCGCCAGGGTCTCGCGCCCGGATCGGGCCCGCTCGCCGCGCTGTCGTCGGGCGGTGCCGCGCTGTGCGGCGACAACACGGCCGGCGCGGTCGACCCGACGCTGCCGCCGGAACGCCGGATCGGTTCGCGCGACGGCTGCTACGGCGGCACGCCTTACCAGCCGGTCGTCTGGGGGCAGGCGTTCGGCGGCCGCAGCCGGCTTGCCGGCGACGGCAACGCATCGACGATCAAGCGCAGCATGACGGGCTTCATCGCCGGTGCCGACATGGCGCTCAACGACAAGTGGCGTGCGGGCCTGGCCGCGGGCGTCACGCACGGCTCGCTCGACAACGACCAGAGTTCGTCGGCGTCGGTGAACAGCTACTACCTGTCGCTGTATGGCGGTGCGCAATACGGTGCGCTCGGCGTGCGCGGCGGCGCGTCGTACACGTGGTACCGGATCAACAGCGACCGTTACCCGGGCTTCGCGGGCTTCTCCGATCACGACTCGGCCGGCTACAACGCGAATTCGGCGCAGGTGTTCGGCGAAGTCGGCTACGCGCTGCCGGTCGGGCCCGTCGCGCTCGAACCGTTCGCGGGCATCGCGTACGTGAACCTGCATACCGACGGCTATACGGAAAGCGGCGGCGCGGCAGCGCTGCGAGCCGGCGGCGAGACGACCCACGTCGGCTTCTCGACGCTCGGCCTGCGCGCGGCGTCGCAGCTCGGCTCGATCGCGGGCGGCACGTTCACCGCGCGCGGGACGGTCGGCTGGCGCCATGCGTTCGGCAACGTGCGGCCGTCGTCGGCGTTCACGTTCGCGAACGGCGGCACGTCGTTCCAGGTGTCGGGCGTGCCGATTGCTCGCGACAGCGCAGTGCTCGAGGCCGGCATCGACGCGAACATCACGAAGCGCCTGACGCTCGGCCTCACGTACAGCGGCCAGTACGGCAGCGGCGTGCGCGACAACGCGGTGCTCGGCAACATCCTGTGGAAGTTCTGACCGGCGCGTAACACGCCCACGTCGGCGCCGGCCTCGGCGCCCGCTCGCGACGCCATGCGGCGACGGAAACGTCGCACGGCGTCGCGGCCGTTTCGTCGCTGCGCGCGTTCCCCGTTCTGGCCTATCCTGTGCGAAACACGCGACGCGCGCCGCGCGTTGCGCCTCGACACAGGAGCATCGATGCCGAATCACGCCGAAGCCACGACGACGCAGGCGCCGCAAGTCGCGCCTGTTGCCCCGACCCCAGTGTCGGGCCCTGCATTCATCGCACCCGAAGCCGATCCGCAGGCGCTCGCGCGCGGCAACCAGTACGTGCTGAAATCCGGCGACGCATTCGTGGTCGGCGATGCGCTCGGCGACATCGGCGGCCACGACGACGGCCTGTTCGTCGACGACATGCGCGTGCTGTCGAAATGGCGCCTGACGTTTGGCGGCCGCGCGCCGTCGCTGCTGTCGGGCGCGACGAGCGCCGACAACGCATCGTTTACCGCACACCTGACCAACCGCCCGCTGCCGCCGCTCGGCGGCCGCGAGACACCCGAGGGCGTGATCCATATCGAACGGATGCGCGTGCTCGCGGGCGACATACTGTACGAAGCGCTGACGCTGACGAACTACGGCGCGAGCGAAGCCGAGGTGCCGCTGTCGCTGTCGTTTGCGGCCGATTTCAAGGACATGTTCGAGGTGCGCGGCACGCAGCGCCCGAAGCGCGGCACGGTGGCTGCCCCGCGCGTCGACGCGGGCGCGGTGCGGCTGCGCTACGACGGCCTCGACGGCGTCGAGCGCAACGTGACCGTGCATTTCTCGCCGGCGCCCGACGCACTGTCGGTCGATCGCGCCGACTACACGCTGACGATCGCCGCGCAGGCGTGCGTGTCGATCTACCTGACCGTTGACGCGACGCTTGGCCCGGCGCACATCGAAGGGCCCGGGTGCGGCCGCGTCGCGCTGCGCACCGCGCTTGTCGGCGTGCACCGCGAGATGCGCGCGCGGCGCGAGTCGATGGCGCGCGTGAACACCGGCAATCCGCTGTTCGACGCATGGCTCGATCGTTCGCTCGCGGATCTCGGGCTGCTCACGACGCAGCTCGACACGGGGCCGTACCCGTATGCGGGCATTCCGTGGTTCTCGACGCCGTTCGGCCGCGACGCGGTGATCACGTCGCTGCAGATGCTGTGGCTGCAGCCGTCGCTCGCGCGCGGCGTGCTGCGTTTCCTGGCCGAGCATCAGGCGCGCGAGACGTCCGCGTTCCGCGACGCGGAGCCCGGCAAGATCATGCACGAGTTCCGCCGCAGCGAGATGGCCGCGACGGGCGAGGTGCCGTTCGCGCTGTACTACGGCGGCGTCGACACGACTCCGCTGTTCATCGTGCTGGCCGGCGCGTATGTCGAACGCACCGGCGACGATGCGCTGATCGACGAGCTGTGGCCCGCGCTCGAGCGCGCCGCGCAATGGGTGATCGACAAGTGCGACCGCAATCCTTACGGACTGCTCGATTATCAGCGCACGTCGGAGCGCGGCCTCGCGAACCAGGGCTGGAAGGACAGTCACGATTCGGTGTTTCATGAGGACGGCCGCTTCCCGGACGGGCCGATCGCGCTCGTCGAAGTGCAGGCCTATGCGTGCGCGGCGCTCGATGCGATGTCGGCATGCTCGCACCGGCGCGGCCACGCGGCCGACGCCACGCGCTACGCGCTGCGCGCGAAGGCACTGCGCGAGCAGGTCGACGCGCTGTTCTGGATGCCGGAAGGCGATTTCTACGGGATCGCACTCGACGGTCATGGCGACCTGTGCCGCGTGTTCGCATCGAACGCGGGCCACCTGCTCGCGTTCGGGCTGCCCGATGCCGAGCGCGGCGCGGCGGTTGCCGGCGTGCTCGGCTCGGCGCTGTTCCAGACGGGCTGGGGCATCCGCACGCTTGCGGCCGGCCAGCCGCGTTTCAACCCGATGGCGTATCACAACGGCTCGGTGTGGCCGCACGACAATGCGCTGATCGCACGCGGCCTCGCGCGCTACGGCGACAAGACGGCCGCGGTGAACCTGCTGCGCGCGCTGTTCGAGGCGGCGGTGAGCTTCGAGATGCGGCTGCCCGAGCTGTTCTGCGGGTTCCCGCGCCGGCGCGGCGAACCGCCGACCGCGTATCCGGTCGCGTGCCTGCCGCAGGCGTGGGCGGCCGGGGCGCCGTTCATGATGCTGCAGGCGTGCCTCGGCGTGAGCATCGATGCATCGCGCCACGAGGTGCGCGTTGAGCGTCCGACGCTGCCGGAAGGTGTCGACTGGCTGCGGATCGATGCGCTGCGCGTCGGCGACGAAACCGTGTCGCTGACGTTCCGCCGCGTCGACGGCCATGTCGTCGCGTCGGCCGAGCAGCCGGGCCGCGTGAAGGTGGTCGCGGTGCTGTAGTGCGGCGACGTGCAAACGTTGCGCGATGTCGCGCCACGTTTGCACGCAGCGGCATAGAATCGTGACATGACCCTTGAACGATGGCGGAGGTAGACGATGACGACCGACAACCGGCCCGACGACGGCGAACAGAAGCTCGAGAATCTGGAGGCGGCGGTCGACCACCTGCACAAGTCGATCGAATCGCAGAGCATCGCGGTCGGCGCGGCGAAGGGCATCCTGTTCAGCCTGATCGAAACGCTCGGCGCACTGATCGGGGATCCCGACCTGCCCGAGCATGCGCGTTCGGGTTACGAGGCGCTGCGCGACAAGGCGAGCGAATTGCGCGGCGGGCTCGACCGGCATTGACGCGCGGATTGCGCCGGCGCCCGCCGCACGGGCGGCGCCGGCGCTGCCCGATTCTGCAGACGAAGCACAAACTTCCTTGCGCTCAATGAGTTAGGTGGCCGATGCGCAGGATATCCACAAGCTTGCCAACACAATCTGTGGAGAACCGGCCGGGTGCACGGCACGCGCCCGGCGTGCGGTTCGAATGACCTTGCGCTGCCGCATCATTGACCCGTCAAGGTCCGTAAATCGAATCCCCTTGTGTATCAATATGTTACGCGTCTGGTCTGGCGGATATCCACAGGCTTGCCAACAAAATCTGTGGACAACTCGCAATCGATTGCGTCGCAATGGTTGAGGATCCGGCCTGAACGCGATCGGCGTGCGAGGCCCGTGCGTACGGGCTGCCCGATGTCTGCGTCGCGGCGGTAATTCGTGCGCGATCAAGGGCTTAGGTCCCGGGTACCCAGGATATCCACATCCTTGCCAACACTTTCTGTGGACAAGCGCAGCCGCGTTACGCGGCCTGCGCCGTGTCGGCCGCTTCGGCCGCGATCCAGTCGCGAAAGAGCGTCATCGCGGGCGTGAGCGGCTTCGACTTCAGCGACGTGAGCCAGTAGCCGCCGGCATGCACGTCGACGTCGAGCGGCCGCGCGAGCAGGCCGAGCTGCAGTTCGCGCGCGAACATGCAGGCCGGCGCGAGCGCGACACCCGCGCCCTGCATCGCGGCCTCGACCATCAGCCGCGAAGAATCGAACACCGGCCCGTTGACCGTCCACGGTTCGAGCTGCGCGGCGTCGAACCAGCCGAGCCATTCGTCGGTGCGGTACGAGCGCAGCAGCGTTTCATTCGCGAGATCGGCCGGCTGCGCGAGGCGCCGCGCGATTTCCGGCGCGCACAGCGCGGTGAGCGGCGCATCGAGCAGGCGCTCGTTGCGCGTCGCCGGCCAGTTGCCTTCACCGAAACGGATTGCGAAGTCGAGGCCCTCGGCGGCGAGGTCGACGACGTTGTTGTTGGTCCGCAGCCGCAGCTCGACGAACGGGTGCGTATCGCCGAACTGTTTCAGCCGTGGCATTAGCCAGCCTATGGCAAAGGTGCCGACGACACCGAGCGTCAGCACCTCGTGGAAACGCCCGCCGTCGAACTGCTTGAGCACCGTCTCGATGCGGCTGAACGCATCGCTCAGCACGGGCAGCAGCGCGCGCCCCTCGTCGGTGAGCCCGAGCCCGCGCGGCAGCCGCGTGAACAGCGTGCAGCCGAGCCGTTCCTCGAGCGAGCGCACCTGCTGGCTGACCGCGGCCTGGGTCACGCTCAGCTCGAGGCCGGCGCGCGTGAAGTTCAGGTGGCGCGCGGACGATTCGAACGCGCGCAGCGCATTGAGCGGAAGATGAGGGCGGAGCTTAGTCATAAGATTTTCTTTTGTCAGCGCTCAATTATCGTTGCTTGTCAGGCAACCGTAAAGTCCCGATAGTGCTGTCTCGGCGGCCGGCCGTTTTCAACACCATTTCGCGTCCATTCCATCACGAGACAACCGACATGACCTACTCATCGAAACGTCGAACCCTGTTGCTGGCCGCCGCGACGGCGCCGCTCGCCCTGACCGTCGCGGCGTGCGCGTCGTCGCAGGCCGCAGCGCCGGACGAGGCTGCGATGCCGGGCGTCGCAGCCGCGGCGACGCTTGCCCATCTCGAACGCGACGCGGGCGGCCGTCTCGGCGTGTGCGCGATCGACACCGCGAGCGGCCGGCGCGTGGAGCATCGCGCCGCCGAACGCTTCCCGTTCTGCAGCACGTTCAAGGCGATGCTGAGTGCGGCGGTGCTCGCGCAGAGCGTCGCGCGTCCGGGATTGCTGCAACAGCGCGTGACGTACGGAAAGCCCGATCTCGTCAACTATTCGCCGGTGACGGAGAAGCATGTCGGCGCGGGCATGACGGTCGCCGAACTGTGCGAGGCCACCATCCAGTACAGCGACAACTCGGCCGCGAACCTGCTGATGAAGCTGATCGGCGGCCCGTCGGCGGTGACCGCATATGCGCGCTCGATCGGCGACGACACGTTCCGGCTCGATCGATGGGAGACCGAACTGAATACCGCACTGCCGGGCGACCTGCGCGACACGACGACGCCGGCCGCGATGGCCGCGAGCATGAGCGTGCTGGCGCTCGGCGATGCGCTGCCGGCCGCGCAGCGTGCGCAGCTCGTCACGTGGCTGCGCGGCAACAAGGTCGGCGACAAGCGGATTCGTGCGGGCGTGCCGGCCGGGTGGACGGTCGGCGACAAGACGGGCACCGGCGACTACGGCACGACGAACGACGCGGGCGTCGTATGGGCGCCGTCGCGTGCGCCGATCGTGCTGGCCGTGTATTACACGCAGGCGCGTGCCGATGCGCGGGCGAAGGACGATGTGATCGCCGACGTCGCGCGCGTCGTGGTTGCGGCATTCGGTTGAGCAGGGCGGTGCGGCGTGCGCGACGGGATGCGCATGCACGCCGTGCCGCAGTCGTGACCCGCGCGATCAAACGTTGTGCGATCAACGACTTAGGTCGCACATGCTCAGGATATCCACATACTTGCCAACAAAAATTGTGGACAAGCCCGCGGGCGGCCGCGTTCGTCGTGACGCGCGCCGTCGTGCCGCGTTTGAAGCGGTGCGGACAAAGTCTTACGGATCAAGCGCTTGGTCGCGGTATGCGCAGGCTATCCACATGCTTGCCAACAAAATCTGTGGACAAAGCGGGTACGCCGGCGCGGCAGGCTGCCCGTCACGCGTCGAGGCGATGCACGAGCGGCGATTTGCCGGCCGCGTGCCGTATTCGAAGCGGCGCGGACAAAGTCTTACGGATCAAGCGCTTGGTCGCGGTATGCGCAGGCTATCCACACGCTTGCCAACAAAATCTGTGGACAAGCCCGAGCGTCCGCCGTCGCGGCGTTCAGCCTTGCCGATCGTCGACGGCGGGCCAGCGCGCGAACGCGAACACCCACAACATGATGAAGTTCAGGACCGGGACGAACATCGCCAGGATCCACCAGCCCGAATGCCCGGTGCGCCGGACGATGCGGACATACGGATAGACGACGACGGCGACGAGCACGAGCGAGACGAGCAACTGCCACGCGGTGAAGTGTTCCATGGCCTTCCTCGGAGTGATGTGTCGTGGTGCGGCGCCGGCGGAACGGCCGGCACGTTGCGCCGACGCGCGAAGCCGGCGATGCGCGGCTGCGTGCGGCTCGCGTGATCTTGACGCTTGGCATGCGCGGGCGTCAAGGCGCGGGCGGTGCGTTGCTGTTGCGCCGGATCATTCCGTATTCGTTCATGCTCGCGCCGCATGTTGCCGAAATGACGACGCAGCGCATGAACCGTTGGCCGATCAACGGGTTAGCGCATGCTTGCGCAGGATATCCACAAGCTTGCCAACAAAATCTGTGGGTAAGTGGCGCGGCACGCACGCGAAGATTGCGTTGTGCATCGCCGTGGCGTCGTGATGCGAAGTGCGGCGAAGCGGTGCGCGCGAAGGCCATCGCACGCGCCTCGTCTGCATCACGCGTGCCAAAGTCCATCGGATCAAGGGTTTAGCGTTGCGGTGCGCAGGATATCCACAAGCTTGCCAACATTTTCTGTGGAGAACTGCGCGTTCGCGATCGGCGGGCACGATACCAACCGATGCCACGGGTTGCCTCGATTCGCGCGGGAGCTCACGCGGTGCAAATACCGGCCACGCCAGACTTTCTGGGGATCCAGCGTGAACACGTTGACGAGGACGACGGGCTCCGTGGCGATGCCGAGCTGCTGCTGGATCGGAAAGTTCGGATCCATCGGCTTGAACTGAGGCATGGGAACTCCTGTGGGTTGTGGGTCAATTGCGCGATCACGCGTGGCCGTCCTGGCCATGCGCGACGGACATCGCCGACAGCACGCGAATCGCCGCATCCAGGTCGGCCGAACTGAAGTCGCCGGCGATGTCGCGAACGTGCTGTTGCCATTGCCCGACCACGGCCTGATAGGCCGCATCGCCGCGAGGGGTCAGCGCATACAGCGGCGAGCGCTTGTGCGCCGGGTTCGGCAGCGACCCGACCAGCCCTTCGTCGACCAGCACGTTGATCTGCTTCAGCACGGCCTGCCGGGTGATGCCCATCGCGTCGGCGATCTGCGGGATGTTCGGGGCTTCCGGCGCCATCGAGATCGCGCCCAGCACTTGCCAGCGCGCACTGGTCAAGCCGTGCGGCCCGGCAAAGGCGTTGCCCCATTCGATCAGCAGGCCGTTCAAGCGGAATACGGACAGCGCGACGGCGGTCAACTTTTCGGATTTCGTCATATTCGATCCGCGTGATGAATTGACAACTACTTTACGTAAACGACAACTGGTTGTCGAATGTGCGTATATTCGCGACCGCATGGCGCATTTGCCGCGCACGCGTGACAAACCCTTTCCGATCAATGGCTTGGTGCCGTTAATGGAAGGTTGTCCACAAGCTTGCCAACATAATCTGTGGAAAAGCCGCCCGTCACGCGCGCATCAGACTGGTGCAGGGAAGCGCACCGTGACGGTCAGCCCGCGCCCGCCGCGCGTGGTGCCGAGCGCGACCGTCGCGCGATGCTGTTCGGCGATCCGCTTGACGATCGACAGCCCGAGCCCGCTGCCCGACGACGTGGCCGCCTGCGCACCCTCGCCGCGATAGAAGCGTTCCCACACATCGGTGCGCTCGGCTTCCGGGATCCCGGGGCCGTCGTCGGCGACTTCGAGCACGGGCGTCGTGCCGTCGACGCGTGCAGACACGTCGACGCGCGCGCCGTCGCCCGCATAGCGGATCGCGTTGTCTACGAGGTTGTTCAGCAGCACGCGCAGCGTGTCGGTATTGCCCGTGGCGATCACGGGTGCTGCGACGATCGCGCCGAGATCGATCCGGTGCGCGTCGGCGACGCGCGCGCGGTCCGCGACCACCGACCGGCACAGCGCGGCGAGATCGACGGGCGCTGACGCGGACGTGGCCGCTTGCGCATCGGGTTCGAGGCGCGCGAGCGTCAGCAGCTGTTCGGCGAGGTGGCCGAGGCGTGTCGTGCCCGCGTGGATCTGCGCGAGGATACGCTCGCGCTCGTCGGCGGTCGCCGCGCGCCGCAGCAATTGCGACTGGATCGACAGCCCCATGATCGGCGTGCGCAACTCGTGCGCGGCATCGGCGATGAAGTGCCGCTGCAGCGTGAACGAACGGTCGAGCCGCGCGAGCAGGTCGTTGATCGCTTCGGCGAGCGGACGGACCTCGTTCGGCATCGATGCGACATCGACCGGTTCGAGATTGTTCGCATTCCTGCGTTTCAGGCCGGATGCGATCGTGCGCAGCGGCCGCAGCCCCGCGCCGATGCCGAACCACAGGCCGATCGCGAGCACCGGAAGCATCGAGAACACCGGCCACAGCAGGTGTACGGCGATGCCCGCAATCGCTTCCCATCGCGCGTGACGCGCCTGCGCGAGCCGGATCGTCGTGCCGCCGCGCTCGGTCACGTAGGTGCGCCACGGCTGGCCGCCGACATCGATGCTCGCGATGCCCGTCTGCGCGGGCGGCGGCAGCTTCGAATCGCGGTCGGTCGAATACACGAGCGTGCCGTTGCGCCAGACCTGCAGCAGCACGGCATCGGGATCGCTGGCCTCGAAGCCGTGCTTGCCGTTGGCGCGATTGCTGAACGACAGCTCGCCGTTCGGGCCGACGACGATCTGCTTCGACATGCTGCGCATCTGGTCGTCGAGCAGGTCGTCGAGTTCGCGCAGCGCGCCCCAGTAGGTGCCCGCGCTCGCGACCAGGCCGATCACGCATGCGGCCGGCAGCAGCCACATCAGCAGGCGCCGCCGCAGCGACGCGCTGCGCCAGCGCTCGATCGCGCGTTGCACGCGCATCATGCGCCGTCACCGATCCGGTAGCCTACGCCGCGCACCGTGCGGATCATGTCGTGGCCGAGCTTCTTGCGCAGGTTGTGGATGTGTACCTGCACCGCGTTGCTTTCGATTTCCTCGCCCCAGCTGTACAGCCGCTCCTCGAACTGCTCGCGCGAAATCACCGCGCCCGGCTCGCGCATCAACTCGTGCAGCAGCACGAACTCCTTCGGCGACAGCGGCACTTCGTCGTCGTCGAGCCAGACGAGGTGCTTGACGGGATCGAGCCGCAGCGGGCCGATCGCGAGGGTCGTCTGCGCACGGCCCGCATGGCGGCGGTTGACCGCGCGGATGCGGGCGAGCAGTTCGTCGAGCGCGAACGGCTTGACGAGATAGTCGTCCGCGCCGCTGTCGAGGCCCGCGATGCGGTCCGGCACGCCGTCGCGCGCGGTGATGATGATTGCAGGCAGGGTTTCGTCGCGGCGGCGCAGCGCGGCGAGCACCGACAGGCCGTCGCGGTTCGGCAGCCCGAGATCGAGCAGCAGCAGGCCGTAGCCGGTCGAGCGCAGCGCGAGCGACGCGGCGTCGCCGTCCTTCACCCAGTCGACCGCGAAACCTTCCTGTTTGAGGCCCTGTTCGAGCCCGCTGCCGATCAGCGGATCGTCTTCGACGAGCAGTACGCGCATGGATTCCTGTCTCTTCAGCAGGGCGCAGCGGCGCCCGGGGTTCCCATGATAAGCGCACGCATCTTAGGCCGAGCTTAATTGCGGGCGCCGCGTGGCGGGCTTTCGACCCCGCCCGATGCGGCACCGTGTCGCCTCGGCGCGACCTTCAGGTTTGCTTAATCTTACGGTCCGTAATCTGGTGCCGTCGCGTTCAACGGAGCGCGGCGTCACATCGAAGAAGAGGAACGACATCATGAAACACCTGGCCAGAATCCTGACGGTCGCGCTCGCCACGCTGCCCGCCGCCGTCTACGCGCAATACACCGGGCCGTCCGCGCTGACGACGACAACCGTGAAGGAGCTGCTCGCGAACGGCAAGGACGATCAGCACGTGCAATTGCAGGGCCGCATCGTCAAGCATGCCGGCGGCGAGGACTACGAGTTCGCCGACGCGACCGGCACGATCCGCGTCGAGATCGACAACAAGCTGTGGGCGGCCGGCCAGCCCGTCAGCGACAAGAGCGAAGTGAAGCTGACCGGCGAATTCGAGCGCAAGTGGTCGGGCAAGGTGAAGGTCGACGCCGACCACGTCGAAGTGCTGCACTGACCGGTGCGTGCGGGGCCGGTGATACCATGAACGACCGGTTCCCGTTCCCACCAAGATGGCCGCCAATTTCGACGAACTCGCGTCCCGGATCCGGGCGCAATTTTCCGAGCTGAGCCCGCAATTCCAGGCGGGCGCCGCATTCCTGCTCGATCATCCCGACGAGGTCGCCACCGCGTCGATGCGCAAGGTCGCGCAGCGTGCGCAGGTGCAGCCTGCGTCGCTCGTGCGGCTCGCGCAGCAATTCGGTTTCCCCGGCTGGAACGAGCTGCGCGACCTGTGCGTCGCGCGTGTGCGCACGCGCCCCGAGCCGCTCACGCAGCGTGCGCGCTCGCTCGTGCGGCCCGACGCGAAGGCGTCGCTCGCGCACGACCTGCTCGCCGCGCAGCAGCACAACCTGTCGGCCACCGCCGCGCAGAACGAGCACGCGCTCGCGGATGCAGCCAGGCTGATTCGCAAGGCGTCGCATGTGCATGTCGCGGGGTTCCGCTCGTGTTATCCGGTCGCGTTCGGTTTCGTGTACGGCTACCGGCTGTTTCGTCCGACCGTGTCGCTGCTCAACGGCGTCGCCGGTTCGCTCGAAATGGAGCTGCGGACGATCGCGAAGCAGAGCGTGACCGTGGTCGTCAGCTTCGCGCCGTATTCGGCGGAAGCGACGCGCGTCGCGCAGGCCGCGAAGGCGCAGGGCAGCCGGATCGTCGCGATCACCGACAGCGCGGTGTCGCCGATCGCGCTGCACGCGGACGCGCAACTGATCTTCACGCACGACAGCCCGTCGTTCTTTCCGTCGCTGGTGGCCGCGCATGCGATGGCCGAGGCGCTGGTCGCGCAGTTGCTCGCGCTCGAAGGCAGCGATGCGATCGCCGCGCTCGAGCGCACCGAAGCCGAATTGCACGCGAAGGGCGCTTACGTCGTCTGACGCGGCACGTGCGGCTTCGGCCGTCCGTCATTCACGGTTCAACCCGACTTCAATCCGACGCAACCGATGACGTTCACATACGAGGTGACCGACGCGGGCGATGCGAACGCGCGCAAGCAGATCGTCGCGCCGCTCGTACGCTTCAACGAAAGCCAGGCCGGCCCGGCCGACTTCCGTCCGCTGGCCGTGCTCGCGACCGATGCGCAAGGCGCGGTGGTCGGCGGCCTGTGGGGCGGCACGGCGTTCGGCTGGCTGCACGTCGACCTGCTCGTGGTGCCCGAGGAAGCTCGCGGTCGGGGCGCAGGCACGCGCATCATGGATCTGGCCGAAGCGGAGGCCGTCGCGCGCGGATGTCACAGTGCGTGGCTCGATACGTTCGACTTCCAGGCGCGGCCTTTCTACGAGAAGCGCGGCTATGTCCGCTTTGGCGAACTGCCGGATTATCCGGTCGGGCACACGCGCATTTTCCTGACGAAGAAGCTCGCGGGCTGAGCGGCGGTACGTGCCCGCTTGCTGCCGGCTGCCTGATACCGGCGCGCCGCCGACTTTTTCCTGTCGCACGGCGACATTTCAGCCATCGCTGAAACGTCGAGCGCGCGGCCGGCGTAAGCTCACCCGTCAACACCTTCCGGGAGTCCGCGATGACCCGTTCCGACCTTCAGGCCCGCCAAGCAGAAATTTTCCGCACGCTGCACACGCGTCCCGGCGCCTTCATCATCCCGAACCCGTGGGACGCCGGCACCGCCCGCTTGCTCGCGATGGCCGGTTTCGAGGCGCTCGCCACCACGAGTGCCGGCTACGCATTTTCGAAAGGGCGGCCCGACAACGCGATCGACCGCGACGCGATGCTCGATCACATCGCCGATCTCGTCGCCGCGGGCGGCCTGCCGGTGAGCGCCGATCTCGAGAACGGTTTCGGCGACGCGCCCGACACGGTGGCCGAAACGATTCGGCTGGCGGCCGAGGCCGGCGCGGTCGGCGGTTCGATCGAGGATGCGACGGGCCGCGCCGATGCGCCGATCTACGCGCGCGACGCGGCAGTCGAGCGCATCGCGGCGGCCGTCGACGCGGCGCGCGCGCTGCCGTTTCCGTTCACGCTGACCGCGCGTTGCGAAAACTACCTGCACGGCCGTCGCGACCTCGCCGACACGATCGCGCGGCTCGTCGCCTATCGCGACGCGGGCGCCGACGTGCTGTATGCGCCGGGCATCACCGACGCCGCCGAGATCGCGGCGGTGACGCAGGCGGTCGGCGCGCCCGTCAACGTCGTGATGGGGCTGCAGGGCGGGTTGCTGAGCCTCGCCGAGCTGGCGGCGCTCGGCGTGAAGCGCGTCAGCGTCGGCGGCGCGCTGGCGCGGGCCGCGCTCGGCGCGTTCCTGCGCGCCGCGACGGAGATGGCGCGCGACGGCACGTTCACGTTCACCCAGGCGGCCGTGCCGGGGCGCGATATCAATTGCTGGTTTGCGGCGCCCGATAATTCGCCGGTTTCATTCGGGGAATGATCACAAGTAAAACGTGGGATCGCTTCCAGTCGAAGCATTGATTGACAATAATCAACCGATTTCGCGTCGGGTTTAAAGGCCGATGACGACGCGAAAATCATCATTTATTCTCCGCATTCCGCCCGTTCGACCGGATTTAGCGCGCAAGCCGCGCCGAATCTGGCGGTCAGCCTTCCGCGGCGTGCGCCGATACCGCGCATTGTTGCATTTTTACAATCAGCGAATTTTCGTACGCGGGAGTTGCCGTTTGTTTTTTTGATTGTTAATCTGCGGCAAATTCAAACGACCGGTTGTGCGGGCCGCCGGGAATATCAATATATTCAATATATAAAAAATCGAGAGAGCGATGACGATCCGAGAAAATCAGCGCGTCAGGTTTCGCGTCGGCGATGTCGTGACGCTGAAGACGGGCGGGCCGCGCATGACCGTCACCTATGCCGGGCCGGTCGTGTTCGACGACGCCGACTGGCTCATCTGCCAGTGGTTCGACGAAAACGGCGAGTTCCGGCAGGAAATGTTCCATCACGACACGGTGGTGCTCGAGCCGCGCGCGATTTCGGCTGGGCGTGTCCGGATGCGCATGCAGTCGCAACGCTACCGGTCGGCTGCCTGAAGCCGGCCTGCCGTTGCGATGCTGCAATGCATGCGATACGCAGCGCCCGGGCGACGACATTTCACGCGAGCCCGAAACATGCGGCAGCGCACTGCGCCGATACTGCTCGCATGAACCTGAACCCGACCGATCCCATTGCCGCGGTGACGCACCGCGATCCCTATCCCTACTATGCGGCGCTCGTCGACGGGCCGCCGCTCGCATTCGACGCCGCGCTCGGCCTGTGGGTCGCGAGCCGCGCGGCGACCGTGACGGCCGTGCTTGGCCATCCGGCCTGCCGCGTGCGTCCGCTGGACGCGCCCGTGCCGCCCGCGTTGCGCGGCACGACGGCCGGCGCGCTGTTCGGCGAACTGGTGCGCATGAACGACGGCGCGTTGCGGCACGACGTGCCGAAGCAGGCGCTGCGCACGGCATTCGCGCCGATCGACACCGGTGCGCTGCGTGACCGTGCCGCGCAGCTTGCCGCGCGGCGGCTGCCGGCGCCGGGCGATGCCGACGCGCTGAATGCGTGGTGCATGACGGTGCCCGTCTGCGCGGTCGCCGATCTGCTCGGCTTCGACGAGACGCAGCTCGACGACATCGCGGCGCGGGTCGTCGACTTCGTCGCCGCGCTGTCGCCGCTGTCGGACGCGGCCGCGCTGGCCCGTGCGAGCGACGGCGCGCGGCAACTGCTCGAGCGGATGGCCGAGCGCGTCGCGCAGACGCACGCGCACGACGGCACGCTCGTCGCTGCGGTGCAGCAAGCGGCCCGCGCGTCGGGCTGGCAGGCGAGCGGCGCGCTGGTCGCGAATCTCGTCGGGTTGTTGTCGCAGACCTGCGAGGCGACGGCCGCGTGGCTCGGCAACACGCTGGCGGCATGGAACGGGGAAGCGGAAACCGTGCGCGACGCACCGGGCGACGCCGCGCTCGACGCGTTCGTCGCCGAAGTCGGGCGCTTCGATGCGCCGGTGCAGAACACGCGCCGCTTCGTCGCGTCGCGCACGACGATCGCGGGCGTGACCGTCGAAGCCGGCGACGCGATCCTCGTCGTGCTCGCTGCGGCGAACCGCGACCCGGCCGTGCATCGCGATCCGCACCGGCTGATGCCAGGCCGTGCCGCCGGGCCGAATTTCGGCTTCGGCACGGGGCCGCATGGGTGCCCGGGCGAGCGGATCGCGCGGGCGGTGACGGCGGGGGCGTTTGCGGCGTGGTTGCGCGCGGGCGGCTGGCCGCCGCGCGACGGGCTGACGTGGAATTACCGCGCGTCGACCAACGTCAGAATGCCGAAGTTCGACGCGGCACGGTGAAGGGGAAAGAGGGACCTAGCAGGCTGTTGAAATTGGGAACGGTGTAAACGGGCTCGAAGGGCGGTGCGTTAGAGATATCGTGTTCATGATCTTGAGCAGATGAGCCGATGCGTGGAATGGACGAG
>NZ_JBFPFS010000047.1:0-52275 GCF_047978125.1 Burkholderia sp. LFS061
GGCCGGCACGCCGCGCCGGCGCCGCGCGCGCCGCCGCGCGCCCGCGCTCTGTGCGGACGATCCGCTGTGGTACAAGGACGCGATCATCTACCAGGTGCACGTGAAGTCGTTCTACGACTCGAACAACGACGGCATCGGCGATTTCCCCGGCCTGATCGCGAAGCTCGACTATATCGCCGAACTCGGCGTCGACACGATCTGGCTGCTGCCGTTCTACCCGTCGCCGCGCCGCGACGACGGCTACGACATCGCCGACTACCGCGACGTGCATCCCGACTACGGCACGCTCGCCGACGTGCGGCGCTTCATCCGCGAAGCGCATGCGCGCGGCATCCGCGTGATCACCGAGCTGGTGATCAACCACACGTCGGACCAGCATCCGTGGTTCCAGCGCGCGCGGCGCGCGAAGCCGGGCTCGATGTACCGCGACTATTACGTGTGGTCCGACACCGACACGAAATACGCGGGCACCCGGATCATCTTCCTCGATACCGAAACATCGAACTGGACTCACGACCCGATCGCCGGCCAGTACTACTGGCACCGCTTCTATTCGCACCAGCCGGACCTGAACTTCGACAACCCGGCCGTCGTGCGCGAGGTGATCCAGGTGATGCGCTTCTGGCTCGATCTCGGCATCGACGGGCTGCGGCTCGACGCGGTGCCCTATCTCGTCGAGCGCGAAGGCACGAACAACGAGAACCTGCCGGAAACGCACGCGATCCTGAAACGGATCCGCGCGACGATCGACGCCGAGTACCCGAACCGGATGCTGCTCGCGGAAGCGAACCAGTGGCCGGAAGACGTGCAGGAATATTTCGGCGACGAGAACGAATGCCACATGGCGTTCCACTTCCCGTTGATGCCGCGCATCTACATGTCGATCGCGAGCGAGGACCGCTTCCCGATCGTCGACATCATGCGGCAGACGCCCGCGCTCGCGCCGAGCAACCAGTGGGCCGTGTTCCTGCGCAACCACGACGAGCTGACGCTCGAGATGGTGACCGATTCGGAGCGCGACCTGCTGTGGCAGACCTATGCGAGCGACCGGCGTGCGCGGTTGAACCTCGGCATCCGGCGCCGGCTCGCGCCGCTGATGGAGCGCGACCGGCGCCGCATCGAGTTGATCAACTCGCTGCTGCTGTCGATGCCCGGCACGCCCGTGATCTACTACGGCGACGAGCTCGGCATGGGCGACAACATCCACCTCGGCGACCGCGACGGCGTGCGCACGCCGATGCAGTGGTCGTCGGACCGCAACGGCGGCTTCTCGCGCGCCGACCCCGAACTGCTGGTGCTGCCGCCGGTGATGGGCTCGCTGTACGGCTATGACGCGATCAACGTCGAGGCGCAGACGCGCGACCCGCATTCGCTGCTGAACTGGACGCGCCGCATCCTGTCGACGCGCCGTGCGACGCAGGCGTTCGGGCGCGGCACGATCCGTTTCCTGCGCCCGGAGAACCGCAAGGTGCTCGCGTACCTGCGCGAGCTGGACGGCAGCGATCCGGTGCTGTGCGTCGCGAACCTGTCGCGCGCGTCGCAGGCGGTCGAGCTCGACCTGTCGGAATTCGCGGGCCGCGTGCCGATCGAGATGACGTCGGATTCGCCGTTTCCGCCGATCGGCCAGCTCCCGTATCTCCTCACCTTTCCGCCGTACGGGTTCCTGTGGTTCGAGCTGTCCGGGCACGGCCGCGAGCCGTCGTGGCGGCAGCCGCATGCGGAGCCGCTGCCCGAATACGTGACGCTCGTGATGCGGCGCGGCGACGCGCGGCCGGACGTCGGGCAGCTGCACGCGCTCGCGCACGATGCGCTCGCGTCGTGGCTCGCGCGGCGGCGCTGGTTCGCGTCGAAGGATCGCGCGATCGGCGATGCATGGCTGAACGTCGTCACGCCGGTGCCGGGCGAAGCGTTCCAGTATGCGGAGGCGTGGGTCAGCGCCAGCGACGGCGGCGTCGAGCGCTATATCGTGCCGCTCGCGACGGCCTGGGGCGGCGAGACGTCCCAGCCGCTGTTCGCGCAGCTCGCGCTCGCGCGCGTGCGGCGCGGCCATACGGTCGGCTACCTGACCGATGCGTTCGCACTGCCGTCGTTCGCGCGCGGGATGCTGCGCATGCTGCGCGACGGCGCGACGGTGCCGACCTCCGACGGCGGCCGGCTCGCGTTCCTGCCGGAGAGCGCGCTCGCCGCGCTCGATCCCGGCGACGACGCCGAAGTGCGCTGGCTCGCGGCCGAGCAGAGCAACAGCTCGCTCGTGATCGGCGACGCGATCGTGTTGAAGCTGGTGCGCAAGGTCGCGCACGGCGTGCATCCGGAAGCGGAAATGAGCCGGCACCTGACGCGCATCGGCTATGCGAACACCGCGACGCTCGCGGGCGAGGTCGTGCACGTCGATCCGGACGGCACGCCGCACACGGTCGCGATCCTGCAGCGCTACGTCGACAACCAGGGCGACGCATGGACGCGTTCGTTCGACTTCCTGCGGCGCGCGGTCGACGAGCTCGCGCTGCCGGCCGCCGACGAAGACGAAGCGGCCGAACAGGACGAGGAACCCGAGGCGCTGGTCGGCTATGCGGCGTTCGCGGGCATCGTCGGCACGCGGCTCGGCCAGTTGCACGTCGCGCTCGCGCAGCCGTCCGACGATCCCGCGTTCGCGCCGGAACGCGCGACACCCGATCACGTCGACGGCTGGTGCGTGGACGCGATCGCGTCGTTCGAACGCGCGCTCGACGTGCTGCGCACGCGGCTCGATGCGCTCGATGCGCTCGATCCCGCGATGCGCGCATCGGCCGATGCGCTGCTCGCGTCGCGCGACGCCGCCGTGCGCGCGCTCGGGGAACTCGTGCCGCGCACGCTCGACGCGCAATGCACGCGGATTCACGGCGATTTCCACCTCGGACAGGTGCTCGACGTGCAGGGCGATGCGCTGCTGATCGACTTCGAAGGCGAACCGGCGCGCCCGCTCGAACGGCGCCGCGCGAAATCGCATCCGCTGCGCGACGTGGCCGGCTTCCTGCGCTCGCTGTCGTATGTGAGCGCGACCGCGCAATTCGCGATCGAAAAAGCGCCGCCGCAGGCGGCCGGCCGCAAGCGCGCGCTGTTCGACCGGTTCGGGCAGGCCGCCGCCGACCGTTTCGTCGAATGCTATCGCGCGGCCGCCGCGCTCGCGCCCGTACGCTTCGTCGACCCGCGTTATGCCGATCGCCTGCTCGCGCTGTTCCTGATCGACAAGGCGTCGTACGAGCTGTGCTACGAGGCCGCGAACCGGCCCGACTGGCTGAGCGCGCCGGTCGGCGGGCTCGCGGCGCTCGTCGAGCGCCTGCTCGACGACGGCAGCGCGCCCGAACCCGGAGGAACGCGATGACCGACACGCTGTTCGAACAGGCCGACATCGACGCGCTGCTCGCCGGCCGCCATCCCGATCCGTTCGCGTGTCTCGGCCCGCACGGGCAGGCCGACCGGATCGTCGTGCGCGCGCTGCTGCCCGGCGCCGAGCGCGTGCGCGCGCTGTCGCCGGACGGCGACGAACTCGGCGCGCTCGCGTGCGTCGACCGCGCCGGCTGCTTCGCCGGCACGATCGCGCACGACGGCGGGGTTCCCCATTACCTGCTCGCGATCGACTGGTCGAACGCGCGGCAGGTGACCGACGACGCGTATGCGTTCGGCACGCTGCTCGACGACGACGCGCTCGCGCGCTTCGCGGCCGGCGATCCGGCCGCCGTGCTCGACTGCCTGGGCGCGACGCCCGCGCGCATCGACGACACCGATGGCGTGCGCTTCGCGGTATGGGCGCCGAACGCGCAGCGCGTGTCGGTGGTCGGCGATTTCAACGGATGGGACGGCCGCCGCCATCCGATGCGGCTGCGGCGGCCGTCGGGCGTATGGGAGCTGTTCGTGCCGGGCATCGGCGCGGGCGAGCGCTACAAGTACGAGCTGCGCGCGGCCGACGGCCGCGTGCTGCCGCACAAGGCCGATCCGTGCGCCCGCGCGACGGAAGCGCCGCCGCGCACGGCGTCCGTCGTCGCCGATGTCGCGGCGCTCGACGCGTTCGCGTGGCACGACGACGGCTGGATGCACGCGCGGCCGCGCGCCGACCGCTACCGCGCGCCGTGGTCGATCTACGAGGTGCATCCGGAATCGTGGCAGCGCGTGCCCGAGGAGATGGACCGCAGCGCGACGTGGGACGAGCTTGCCGAGCGGCTGATTCCGTACGTGCACGGGATGGGCTTCACGCACGTCGAGTTCATGCCGATCGCCGAATACCCGTTCGGCGGCTCGTGGGGCTATCAGCCGCTCGCGCAGTTCGCGCCGTCCGCGCGCTTCGGGCCGGTCGACGGCTTCGCGCGGTTCGTCGACCGCGCGCATGCGGCCGGCATCGGCGTGATCGTCGACTGGGTGCCCGCGCATTTCCCCGACGATCCGCACGGCCTCGCGCAGTTCGACGGCACCGCGCTGTACGAGCATGCCGACCCGCGCGAAGGGCTGCATCCCGACTGGCACACGTGCGTGTTCAACGTCGGGCGCACCGAGGTCGGCGCGTTCCTCGTCGCGTCGGCGCTCGCGTGGGCACGCCGGTATCACGTCGACGGCATCCGCGTCGATGCGGTCGCGTCGATGCTGTACCGCGACTATTCGCGCAACGAAGGCGAATGGGTGCCGAACATGTACGGCGGGCGCGAGAACCTCGAATCGGTCGCATTCCTGCGCATGCTGAACGACACGCTGCACGGTGCGGCCGCGCCGCCCGGCGTCGTCACCGTCGCGGAGGAATCGACCGCGTGGCCCGGCGTCACGGCACCGACCGTCAATGGCGGGCTCGGCTTCGACTTCAAGTGGAACATGGGGTGGATGCACGACACGCTCGCGTATCTGCGCGAGGACCCGATCCACCGCCGCTATCACCACGACCGGATGACGTTCGGGCTCATCTACGCGTTCTCCGAGCGCTTCGTGCTGCCGCTGTCGCACGACGAGGTCGTGCACGGCAAGGGCTCGCTCGTCGCGAAGATGCCCGGCGACGCGTGGCAGCGGCTCGCGACGCTGCGCGCGTACTTCGGCTTCATGTGGGCGCATCCCGGCAAGAAGCTGCTGTTCATGGGCAGCGAGTTCGCGCAATGGGCCGAATTCGCGCACGACTCGACGCCGCACTGGGATCTGCTCGACGCGCCCGCGCATCGCGGCGTGCAGCGGCTCGTGCGCGACCTGAACCGCGCGTATGCGGCCGAACCCGCGCTGCATGCGCTCGACTGCTACGCAGCCGGCTTCGCCTGGCTGATCGGCGACGACCGCGACAACAGCGTGTGCGCGTTCGTACGCCGCGACGATGCGGGGCACCTGGTGGTCGCGGTCTGCAACTTCACGCCGGTGCCGCGCACCGGCTACCGCGTCGGGCTGCCGGCGCCCGGCCAATGGCGCGAACGGATGAACACCGATGCCGCATCGTACGGCGGCACCAATTCCGGCAACGACGGCGCCGTATGGGCCGAGGCCGTGCCCGCGCACGGCGAGGCGTGGTCGGCGACGCTGCGCCTGCCGCCGCTCGCGACGCTGTGGCTGAGCCCCGCCTGATTCCCCACCCCTTCGACACGGAGAGTTCCGCCCCATGCCGAGTGCCCTGCCCGCTCGCCTCGAATCCGGCCGCCGCTATCCGCTCGGCGCGACCTGGGACGGCCTCGGGACCAACTTCGCGGTGTTTTCCGCGCACGCGCAGCGCATCCAGCTATGCGTGTTCGATCCGACCGGCCGCAGGGAACTCGCGCGCCTCGACCTGCCCGAATGCACCGACGAGGTGTGGCACGGCTACCTGCCCAACGCGCATCCGGGCACCGTGTACGGATTGCGCGCGGACGGCCCGTACCAGCCGCAGCACGGCCATCGCTTCAATCCGACCAAGCTGCTGCTCGATCCGTACGCGCGCAAGCTGGTCGGCCACTTCCGCTGGTCGGACGCGCTGTTCGGCTATCGCGTGCATTCGAGCCGCGCGGACTTGTCGATGGACCGGCGCGACTCGGCGCCCGCGATGCCGAAATGCGTGGTGGTCGACGAGGCGTTCGACTGGAGCAACGACCGGCGCCCGCGCGTGCCGTGGCGCAGCACGGTGATCTACGAGACGCACGTGCGCGGCGTGTCGATGCGCCGCGCCGGGCTGCGCGCGCCCGAGCGCGGCACGTTCTCGGCGTTGGCGCATCCGGCGTTCATCGATCACCTGCTGTCGATCGGCGTGACGACGGTCGAGCTGCTGCCCGTCCACGCGTTCCTGCAGCAGCGCGAACTCGTGAAACGCGGGCTGCGCAACTACTGGGGCTACGACACGGCCGCGTTCTTCGCGCCGGAACCCGCGTATCTCGCGACGCGGCGGCTCGACGAGATGCGCATCGCGATCCGCCAGCTGCATGCGGCCGGCATCGAGGTCGTGCTCGACGTCGTCTACAACCATACTTGCGAAGGCAACGAGCTCGGCCCGACGCTGTCGTGGCGCGGCCTCGACAACGCGAGCTACTACCGGCTCGTGCCGGGCGACCATCGCTTTCATGTCGACGAGACGGGCTGCGGCAACACGCTGAACCTGTCGCACCCGCGCGTCGTGCAGATGGTGATGGATTCGCTGCGCTACTGGGCCACCGCGTTCAACGTCGACGGCTTCCGCTTCGATCTCGGCGTGACGCTCGGCCGCGAGGATCACGGCTTCGATCCCGGCGCGGGATTTTTCGACGCGCTGCGGCAGGACCCGGTGCTCGCGCAACGCAAGCTGATCACCGAGCCGTGGGATCTCGGCCCCGGCGGCTACCAGCTCGGCCGTCACCCGCCGGGCTTCGCCGAATGGAACGACCGTTTTCGCGACACCGTGCGGCGCTTCTGGCGCGGCGACGCGGGCCAGCGGCCGGAACTCGCCGCGCGGCTCGCGGGATCGGCCGACCTGTTCAACCACCAGCGGCGCCATACGTGGGCATCGGTCAATTTCGTCACCGCGCACGACGGTTTCACGCTCGCCGATCTCGTGTCGTATGCGGACAAGCACAACGACGCGAACGGCGAGGACAACCGCGACGGCCGCGACGACAACTGCAGCGCGAACTGGGGCGCAGAAGGGCCGAGCGACGACGCGGCGATCCGCGACGTGCGCGCGCGCGTCGCGCGCTCGATGCTCGCGACGCTGTTCACCGCGCTCGGCACGCCGATGCTCGTCGCCGGCGACGAGTTCGGCCGCACCCAGCACGGCAACAACAACGCTTACTGCCAGGATAACGAACTGTCGTGGCTCGACTGGGATCTGGCGCGCAGCGACGAAGCCGTGAAGCTGATGCGCTTCGTGTCGCGGCTCGCCGCGCTGCGGCGCATGTACCCGCTGATGTCGGCGCCGCGCTATCCGTCGGGCGATCACGACGGCGCGCCGGGCATGGCCGAGATCGACTGGTTCGACGAACGCGGCGACGTGCTGACCGTGCCCGCGTGGCACGACCGCGAGCGCCGCGCGCTGACGATGCGGCGCGTCGGCGCGGGCCGCACCGGGCGCACCGAGTCGCTGCTCGTGATGCTGAACGCGTCGTCCGAAACGATCACGTTTGCGCCGCCCGCCCCTGTGCTCGCCTACCGCGTGCTGGTCGACACGGCCACGCCGGATGCCGGCCCGCGCGCGTGGCCGGCCGACGGCCTCGACGTCGCCGCGCATGCGGTCGCGGTCGCCGTCGCGGCCGTGCCGCCCGACCCGCCTTCGTGAGGACCGCCATGACGTCACGTTCCGCTCATCCGCCCGGCACGCATGCGTTCGCGTCGTCGTTCGGCGCGACCTGCATCGACGCGGGCCGTACGCGCTTCCGGCTGTGGGCGCCCGCGAGCCGCACCGCGGCCGTCGATCTGCACGGCGGGCCATCCGTCGCGATGACGGCCGCCGGCGACGGCTGGTTCGACGCAGTCGCGCCGTGCGGCCCCGGCGCGCTGTATCGCTACGTGCTCGACGGCGATCTCGCCGTGCCCGATCCCGCATCGCGTTTCCAGCCGTACGACGTGCACGGCCCGAGCCAGGTCGTCGATCCGGCCGCGTATCGCTGGCGTCACGACGCATGGCGCGGCCGCCCGTGGCACGAGACGGTGCTGTACGAACTGCACGTCGGTGCATGCGGCGGCTACGCGAGCGTCGAGCGGCGCCTGCCGGCCATCGCCGCGCTCGGCGTGACGGCGATCGAGCTGATGCCCGTCAATGCGTTCCCGGGCACGCGCAACTGGGGTTACGACGGCGTGCTGCCGTTCGCGCCCGATGCGTCGTACGGGCGGCCCGAGGAACTGAAGTCGCTCGTCGACGCCGCGCACGGGCTCGGGCTGCAGATGTTCCTGGACGTCGTCTACAACCACTTCGGCCCCGACGGCAACCTGCTACCGCGCTACGCACCCGCGTTCTTCCGCGCGGACCGGCAAACGGCGTGGGGGCCCGCGATCGACTTCGCGCGTGCGCAGACGAGCGCGTTCTTCATCGACAACGCGCTCTACTGGCTCGACGAATACCGCTTCGACGGGCTGCGCATCGACGCCGCGCATGCGATCGACGACGATGCGTGGCTGCGCGAGCTCGCGCGCCGCGTGCGCGCGCATGCGGGCGACGCACGCCAGGTGCATCTGGTGCTCGAAAACGAACGCAACGCGGCGAGCCTGCTCGGGCCCGGCGGCTTCGACGCGCAGTGGAACGACGATTTCCACAACAGCGCGCACGTGCTGCTGACCGGCGAGCGCGACGGCTATTACCGCGCGTACGCCGATGCGCCGCTGCGCCATTTCGCGCGCACGCTCGGCGAAGGGTTCGCGTACCAGGGCGAGCCGTCGCCGCTGCATGGCGGCGCCGCGCGCGGCGAGCCGAGCGCGCACCTGCCGCCGACCGCGTTCGTCGCATTCCTGCAGAACCACGACCAGATCGGCAACCGCGCGTTCGGCGAACGGTTGCGCACGCTCGCGAACGACGACGCGCTGCGCGCGGCCACCGCGTTGATGCTGCTCATGCCGCAGATTCCGCTGCTGTTCATGGGCGAAGAGGAAGGCAGCACGCAGCCATTCCAGTTCTTCACCGACTATCGCGGCGCACTCGCCGACGCCGTGCGCGAAGGCCGGCGCCGCGAATTCGCGGCGTTTCCCGCGTTCGCCGATCCCGCGCATCGCGACGCGATTCCCGATCCGAACGACATCGCGACGTTCGTGCGCTCGTTGTCGAAACACCCGGCCGACGACGCATGGCCCGATGCCGATGCATGGCGGCACTTCTACCGCAGCGCGCTGACCGTGCGCGCGGCGCTCGTGACGCCGCACTTGGCCGGCGCGCGCGCGCTCGGCGTCGACCTGCTCGCGGGCGACGGCGAACTGCAGGCGCTCGCCGCACGCTGGCGTCTCGGCAACGGCAGCACGCTGACGATCGCACTGAACCTCGGCTCGCACGACGCGGTGCTGCCCGCGCTGCCGCTCGGCAAGATCGTGTTCGAGACGCCGCCGCGCGCGCGCGACCGGCTGCGGGACCTGCGCCTGCCGCCACGTTCGTGCATCGCGTGGCGCGACGGCGCGGTCAACCACGATGCGCTGAGTCGCCGCACGAACGGGCGAGGCCGATCATGACGACCGACGTATCGATCGCGGCACTCGCCCGTTCGGCCGGACTGGAAACCGACTGGACCGATGCGGGCGGCGTCGCGCGGCGGGTAGGCGACGATGCGCTCGCCGCGCTCGTCGACGCGCTCGGCTGGCCGTGCGGCACGGCGCTCCAGCGCGTCGACAGCGCAGCGGCGCTCGCCGATGCGAACGCGGCGCCGCCGCGCATCGTCACCGGCGATGCCGGCCTGCCGCTGACGCTCCCGCATACGATCGCACTGCCGGGCGCACACTTCCGGATCGCGCTCGAAACGGGCGGCTACGTCGACGGGCGCGTGGCCGGTGCGGGCGAGCACGGCACGCTGCCGCCGCTCGCGATGCCCGGCTATCACGCGCTCGACATCGGCGAGCAGCGCATCGGGCTCGCGATCGCGCCGCTGCGCGCGCGCCCGTTCGACGCGTTCGCGCGCGCTCCCGACGCAGGCCGCCGCTGGGGCGTCGCAGCCCAGCTCTACAGCCTGCGGCGTACCGGCGACGACGGCGCGGGCGACTACACCGCGCTCGCGCGGCTCGCCGCGCACGCGGCGCGGCACGGCACGCAGGCGGTGGCGATCAGCCCGACGCACGCCGGCTATCCCGCACTGCCCGCGCACGACAGCCCGTATTCGCCGTCGTCGCGGCGCTGGCACAACGTCGCGTATCTCGACTGCGACGCGGTGCCGGGCGCCGAGGCTGCGCTTCACGCGCGCGACGATGCAATCGATGCGCCGCTGATCGACTGGCCACGCGTGCTGCCGCCGAAGCTGCGCCGCCTGCGCGCATGCTTCGATGCATGGCGTGCCAACGGCGCGCCATCGCGCGACGCGTACCAGCGCTTTCGCGCGGCCGGCGGCGCGGCGCTCGACGCGCATGCGCGCTTCGACGCGCTGCAGGCGTTCTGCATCGAACACGAGATCGGCGCGGACTGGCGGCAATGGCCGGCGCCGTGGCGCATGCCGTCATCGGCCGAAGTCGATGCATTCGCGCACGCGCATGCCGACACGATCGCGTTCCACACGTTCCTGCAATGGTGCGCATCGCGCGCGCTCGGCGACGCGCAATATGCGGCGCGCGGCGCGGGCATGGCGACCGGGCTGATCGCCGATCTCGCGGTCGGCTCCGACCGCGCGGGCAGCGACGCGTGGGCGCACGGCACGACGCTGCTGCGCGGCGTGTCGCTCGGCGCGCCGCCCGACCTGTTCAATGCGACCGGCCAGGCGTGGGGCGTCACGACGTGGACGCCCGCCGCGCTGCGCGCCGACCGTTTCGTCCCGTTCATCGAGTTGTTGCGCGCGGCGTTCGCGCATGCCGGCGGCATCCGCATCGACCACGTGCTCGGCTTCGCGCGGATGTGGATCGTGCCGGACGGCGGCACGCCGCGCGACGGCGCCTACCTGCGCTATCCGATCGACGATCTCGTGCGGCTCGTCGCGCTCGAGGCGGCACGCCATCGCGCGATCGCGATCGGCGAGGATCTCGGCACGGTGCCGGGCGGTTTGCGCGAACGGCTCGGTGCACAGGGGATCGCGGGGATGCGCGTGCTGTGGTTCGAGCGCGATGCGAACCGCGCGTTCCGGCCGCCGTCCGCGTGGGATCGCGATGCGATCGCGACGACGTCGACGCACGACTTGCCGACCGTGGCCGGCTGGTGGCGCGGGGTCGATCTGGGGTGGCGGCGGGTGGCGGCCGACAGCGGGAAGCAGCAAGACGGCGCGGCCGACAGCACGCAGAGCGATGCGAGTGCGCAAGACCCGAACGAAATCGTGCAAGGCGCCGACGTCGGGCATGACACCGTGCCCCGCACGGAAACAGACCGCGCCGCGCCCGCCACACCCCCGCCCGCGTCCGATCCCGACCTGATCGCCGCCCAGGCGGAACGCGCAACCGAACGCGCGGCGCTGTGGCACGCATTGCAGCACGCGGGTTGCGCGCCCGCCAACAGCGCTGTCCCGCCGGCCGGCGCGCCGCCCGTGAGCGCAATACTCGCGTATGTCGCGCTCAGCCCGTCGCCGCTCGCGATCCTGCCGCTCGAGGATCTGCTCGGGCTGGATGAGCAGCCGAACCTGCCGGGGCCGCCATGCGGCCATCCGAACTGGCTGCGGCGCCTGCCGCGCACCGTCGACACGCTGTTCGACGCCGACGTGCGCAAGCGCATCGCGGCCGTCGTGCACGCGCGCCGTTCGCGGGAGCGCGACGCATGACGCCGCGCGCGACGCTGCGGCTGCAGCTGCATGCGGGTTTCACGTTCGACGATGCGGCCACGCACGCCGACTACTTCGCGCGCGTCGGCGTGAGCCACCTGTACCTGTCGCCGGTCACGACGGCCGAGCCCGGCTCGCTGCATGGCTACGACACCGTCGACTACGGCTCGGTCAGCGCCGAACTCGGCGGCGAAGCCGGCCTGGTCCGGCTCGTCCGCGCGCTGCGCGCGCGCGGCATCGGCGTGATCGTCGACATCGTGCCGAACCACATGGGCGTCGGCGGCTCGTCGAACGGCTGGTGGAACGACGTGCTCGAATGGGGGCCGGCGAGCCCGTACGCATGCTGCTTCGACATCGACTGGCATCCGCCCGACGCGGCGCTCGACGGCAAGGTGCTGCTGCCCTGCCTCGGCACGCCGTACGGCGACGCGCTCACGGCCGGCGACATCGCGCTCGGCGCCGATCCGTCGACCGGCCGCTTCTTCGTTGCGTGCCCGGGGCGGCAGCTGCCCGTGGCCGCCGCCACTTATGCGGACATCCTGCGCATCGCGAACCGCTCGGACCTGAACACGCTCGCCGAACGCTTCGGCGCCGCGCCGGCGCACGGCAGCGCCCGGCTGGCCGCCGCGCATGCGGCGTTGCGCGATTACGCGGCCGCGCACGGCCCGCATGCGTTCGACGCCGTGCTGCGCGGCGCCGATCCGCGCAGCGCACGCTCGCGCGCGTGGCTGCACCGGCTGCTCGAACGCCAGCACTACCGGCTCGCGTGGTGGCGCACGGCCGCGGACGAACTGAACTGGCGGCGCTTCTTCGACATCGCGACGCTCGCGGGCATCCGCATCGACGACGATGCGGTGTTCGACGCCGTTCATGCGCTGCCGTTGCGCCTCTACGCGGCCGGATATATCGACGGCGTGCGCGTCGATCACGTCGACGGGCTCGCCGATCCGCGCGCGTACTGCCGGCGGCTGCATGCGCGGCTCGCGGCGCTGCGCGACGAGCGACCGTACGTCGTCGTCGAAAAAATCCTGGCGCCCGGCGAAGCGCTGCGCGACGACTGGGGCGTCGACGGCACGACCGGCTACGACTTCATGAACGACGTCGGCGCGCTGCTGCACGACCCGGCCGGCGCCGCGCCGCTGGCCGCCCACTGGGCGGCCGTGTCCGGTTCATCGCGCACGTTCGCGCAGGAGGCGCTCGACGGCAAGCGGCGCGTGCTGATGCGCCAGCTCGCCGCCGAGCATGCGCGCGTCGCGCGGGCGCTGCACGGCATTGCGCGCGCGTCGCCCGCGACGCGCGACGTCAGTCTGGTCGCGATCCAGCGCGTGCTGGGCGAACTCGCGGTGCGGCTGCCCGTGTACCGGATGTATCCGGCACAGGAAGACGCGCCCGCCGACACCGACCGCCGGGTGCTCGCGCAGGCGCATGAACGGGCATGCGCGGCCGTCGATCCGGCCGACCGCTACGCGCTCGACCGGGTCGCCGCGTGGCTCGGGTTACCGGTCGTGCGCGTGCCGCGCGCAGGCGCCGCCGCGCTGCATGCGGCCCGCGTCGCGTTCGCGCAGCTCACCGCGCCGCTGGCCGCGAAGGGTGTCGAGGATACGGCCTGCTATCGCTACGGCCGGCTGCTGTCGCGCAACGAGGTCGGCGCCGACGCAAGCGACTTCAGCCTGTCGCGCGGCGCGTTCCATGCGCGCAACCGGCGCCGCGCCCGAATCGTGCCGCATACGCTCATCGCGACAGCCACGCACGACCACAAGCGCGGCGAGGACGCGCGCGCGCGGCTCGCGGTGCTCAGCGAGATGCCCGACGCCTGGCGCGCGGTATCGCTCGACTGGTCGGCGCTCAACCTGCCCCGGCGCGGCGGCGCCCATCGCGACCTGGCGTGGGCGCCGGGACCGGCCGCCGAGGCGATGCTGTACCAGACGCTGGTCGGCTGCTGGCCGCCGTCGCTGATGCCCGACGACGACGCGGGGCTCGCGGCGCTTGCCGAACGCGTGGTGCGCTGGCAGACGAAGGCGCTGCGCGAAGCGAAGCGGCATACGGACTGGCTCGCGCCCGAAACGGACTACGAAAGCGCTTGCGAAGCGTTCGTCCGCGCGATCCTGGCGCCGCGCGGCGCTGGCGATTTCGCGCACCGGCTGCATGCGTTCGTGGCGCGGATCGCGCCGGCCGGCATCGTCAACAGCCTGACGCAGACGGCACTGCGGATCGCGTCCCCCGGCGTGCCCGATCTCTATCAAGGTACCGAGCGATGGGATCACTCGCTCGTCGATCCGGACAACCGGCGCGACGTGCCGTTCGCGGCGCTGGCGGCCGAGCGCGTCGACGGGCAGGTCGCGTCGTACCTGCCGACCTGGCCGGACGCGCGCGTGAAACGGGCGCTGATCGAACGGATGCTCGCGCTGCGCGCGCGGTGGCCGGCGACGTTCGCCGACGGTGCGTATGTGCCGCTGCGCGTGCGCGGCAGGCTCGGGCGTCACGCGGTTGCGTTCGCGCGGTGCGGCGATGCGGCGACCGTGGTGATCGTTGCAACGCGGCTTGCGTGCCGGCTGCTCGGCGACAGGCCCGGGTTGCCGAGCGTGGAGCCCGCGTTATGGGGCGATACGGCGGTCGTGTTGCCGCAGGGCGCCAAAGGGCCCTGGGCGGACTGGCTGAATGCGCGGGACGGAATCGACGCGCCGGATGGCTTGATCAGGCTCGATCGCTGTCTGGCTGCGCTGCCTGTTGCCGTACTCGTCGCGGCTCACCCAACGGATCGGAATCCCTCAATCGCCCGGTCATGATCGAATTGATGCAAACCGGTCCGCGGATACCCGACGATCCAATCGGTGCCGCATGGCTGATCGCGAACCGTGATGTCACAGTATCCCTGGCCTTTCGCGACGGGGAATCGAGCGATGGCGCACTAGTCGATCGTTACCGGCCAGAGCGACAGGCGGGACAGTAAACGCCCGACCTCACGACCACTCGTCCGGCGGCAGCGTCCCGCCGTCGTCCTCCCACAGCGGCGCGCCCGCGTTGTCGCCATGGCCCGCGGTCACGGTCCCTTTCGCATCGCGCTCCCTCGACCGTCGCGTCTCGCCGTGCTTCGCCGCACGAACCCGCGTGCGCGTCGGCGTCACGGTGCGCTGCCCGCCGCCCCGGCGCTCGTCGGCCGATGCCGTGCCTTTCGTCTGCCGCACATTCGAACCTGCATTCATCGTTTCTCTCCTGCGTCACTGAAAAACTGAACAACCGGTGAAAAGACCGCCGCAATTTCGATGCCGCCTCCGGGCAAGCGTCTTGCTACGTGTTCATACCGAATCCAGCCGCAGGAGCCGACGATGCCGACCGAACCCCACACGCCGCCCGCCGCGCGCCGCCGGCTCGGCGAATGGCTGACCTGCGAGGAAGCGCACATGGCCGCGTTCCGCGAAAAAATCGCGGCCGACGCGCGCGCGCATGCCGGCGAACGATTGCGCACGCCGGCCGTGCAGGCGCTCGCGCGGCTGTTCGACGACTGCGCCGTGCTGCGCATGGGCCTCGTCCGCGCGATCGACGAGGCGGTCGAATCCGGCCGCCGGCTCGGCTACACGTCGATCGGCGAACTGATGACCGTGATCGACCACCTGATGACCTACACGCCGCCGTTCAGCGAATCGAGCCTGATCGTGTGCCCGCTGAACGCGTTCCTCGACTGGCCGATGTGCATGCCGTCGGGCCACGCCGTGTTTCGGGACGCAACCGTCAACGCGCACCTGAAACGGGTACTGAACGTCTGGTGCGACTTCCTCGGCGGCCCGCATTCGCGCGAGCATCTCGATACGTCGGCGCCCGACGGCTGGTTCTGCGACGAAGCGAGCAAGCGCATCGGGCTGTCGCAATTCCGCTATCGCGACGATCAACCGCACCTCGGCTTCGATTCGTGGAACGACTTCTTCACGCGACGCTTTCGGGAAGGCGCGCGGCCCGTCGACGCGCCGGACGATCCGCACGTGATCGTCAGCGCATGCGAGGCCGCGCCGTACCACATCGAAACGAACGTGAAGATGCGCGACACCTTCTGGATCAAGGCGCAGCCGTATTCGCTGCACGACATCTTCACGCGCGCGGGGCGGCCGCTCGCCGAGCGCTTCGTCGGCGGCGATCTCTACCAGGCCTATCTCAGCGCGTACAACTACCATCGCTGGCATGCGCCGGTGCGCGGCACCGTCACGCATGCATACCGGATCGACGGCACCTACTACTCGGTCGCCGAAGCCGAAGGCCCGGACCCGGCCGGGCTCAACGACTCGCAGGGCTACATGACGGCGGTCGCCGCGCGCGCGATCGTCGCGATCGAGAGCGACGACCCGGGCATCGGCACCGTGGCCGCGGTATTCGTCGGGATGGGCGACGTGTCGTCGTGCGTGATCGAGGTCGTGCCGGGCCAGCGCGTCGGCAAGGGCGACGAGATCGGCCGCTTCCAGTTCGGCGGATCGACGTACTGCCTGCTGTTCGAGGCCGGCGTGATCGAGCGCTTCCTGTACGCGCCGCCGTTCGACGGTGACACGCCCGTCGTGCAGGTGAACGCGTCCGTCGCGATCGCGCGGTGAGCAGCGCGCCCGCGCGTCATCGTCACACGTCACGCATCGGTGCCGTCGGGCTCGTACCCGTCGTGCCGCTGCACGCACCGCAGCACCGACAGGCCGTCGGCCGTCAACGCGGGCCGGCGCCCGCCCGACGCGTCGTCGCCCTGCATCACGATCAGGTTCTGTTCGACCAGCGCGGCGACGTCCTCGCGATCGATCTGGATCTGTTCCGGTGCGCGATACACCAGGAACAGCGCGGCAAATTCATGGGCGGTCAGCATGCTCGTTCCCCGTTGACGGCTTCACGCGATGCGACGACGGCGTCGCATCGGCATGCGGCGCGACACGCGCGCCGGCGATCGTCGATGCGTGCACGGACCATGCCAATGCGCGCGAAGCGGTGCTCGTCCGAGCCGTAGGCGCGCGGCGCGATATGGCACCGCGCGGCGTCCGGCCGCCCGTGCAAAGTTTTCAACGATGTGTAATGCCGGATGCGAGTGGGCCGGACGCAAACGCGGGTCAAACGCGTCGGCTACGGCGCCTCGATCAGGAACGCCGCGAACGGGACATGCCGGCCCTCACGCTGCCCGCCGCCGCACGGCCGTGCGCGCGGAAATAGCCGCTGTGCAGTACCACGCCGCCCTTGCCGTCCGCCAGCACATCCGCGCAGGCAGCCTCGATACGCGCGCGGCCGCGCTCGAACGCGTCGCGCAGGTCGGCTTCCAGCGCCGAGGGCGCGCCGAAATGATCCTCGAGTGCCTCGACCGTGATCGCGCAGTGCTCCGGCTGACCGTCGACGTCGACGGTGAAGCACAGTTGCAGCGCCGCGCCGTCGAATTCGGGCGGCGCATCGGCCAGCGTCACGCGGCGGGGGGAATCGGCCGGCATCGGATTACGCGCTCCGCGACGCGAGACTTTCGACCAGCGCGCCGCTGAATGCCGGCAGGTCGGCGGGCTTGCGGCTCGTGATCAGGTTGCCGTCGCGCACGACTTCCTCGTCGACCCACTTGCCGCCCGCATGGCGGATGTCGTCCTGCAGGCTCGGCCAGCTCGTCATCGTGCGCCCTTCCACGAGCCCGGACGACACGAGCAGCCAGCCGCCGTGGCAGATCGCGGCGATCGGCTTGCCGGCGCCGACGGCCGCCGTCACGAACTCGCGCGCGGCCGGGATCATCCGGATCGCGTCGCCGTTGACGACACCGCCGGGCAGCACGACCGCGTCGTAGTCGCCCTCGCGCGCGTCGTCGAACGTGCGGTCGACCTTCACGCGCGCGCCCTTGTCGACGTGCCTGAACCCCTGGATTTCGCCGCGTTTCTGCGAAATCACGTCGACCTGCGCGCCTTCGGCCGCCAGCGCACGTTGCGGTTCGACAAGCTCGGCCTCCTCGAAGCCATCGACCGCCAGGATCGCTACCTTGCAATGGTCCAGTCTGCCGCTCATGGAAACCTCCGTGGATGCCGCTGCACCCTTTATGCCGTCCCGGTCATGGAGCAATTGCCGTGCCGCATGCGGCCGGACGACGGCGACAGAAGAGACTGGCCGAAACCGGCCCATGCCGCGCCGCCGCGCACGGGCTGAAAAGATTTCAACGGCGTGTAACCCGATCCGGCACGATTACTGCAGGCGGATCGCCGCATCGAGCATCGCGTCGGTCAGTTCGACCGTCAGTGTCAGATCGTCGTCGTCGTTGTCGGGGAGCCGGTCGAGCATGTCCCGCACGGCCTCGTGCAGCATTGCGTGCACGCGCATCCGGGCGCCGTCGTCGAGGCCCGCGTAGCGTTCCATCGTGTCGCAGTCGAGCACCAGCACGACCGAATGCCGCCCCGTGTCGGGTGGCGCATCAGCCTCCATCGACCACGCCGCATGAAACGTGACCGTGCCTGCCTCGACGTCGAGACGGACCGTCGTATCGAAATCGCCGGCGTCGACCGTGTCGGCGTCCGTCGCATCGTCTTCCAGACTGATCCGGGAGTTCGATCGCATGGTGTCCTCCTGCGTGGTGGCCGCGCGCGCTTGCTTCAAACGGCGCCGGCCATTCGGTTCGAATGCGGATGTAATGCGGATGTCACGAGGTGTTCGTGCTGAACGAAGAGGGCGGAATGGCACGCCTGCCCGGACCTTGCAGCAAGGGCCATGCCTCCGGCGGCAGGTCGCCCCGCGGCACGCGAATTGCGGCGCCGTTGCCCGTACGTCCCTGCGATGCCATACGGAGCCCGCGATGCCTTCCGCTTCCGCTTCCGCTTCCCGCGCGCACGGCAAGCGCCCGACGCGCCGCCCTGGCCGGGCCCGCAGCGCCGATCCGCAACACCGCTGGTCCGCCGAAGTCACGCAAAAAAGCGATGTGCTCGACATCGAGCCCGACATCTTCAAGTCCGACGATCCGGGCGCGATCGCCGCGTCGCTGAAGCGCTCGGCCGAACAGAGCCGCCGCCGCAAGTCTTCGCCGTTCCAGTCGGCGATGTCGATGCTGAACTTCTACGTGAACCGCGCGGGCCGCAACCTGCCGAAAACGCGCCGCGCGACGCTCGAACGCGCGAAGCGGAAACTGCGCGAAGCCTTCGGCCGCAAGCCGTGACGGCGGCCGGCCACCGCCGCATCGCCCCGATCGCGCGCATGCACGAAACGCTGTGACACCTGATCGTCGGCGCGGCGCCGATGGCCATGGGCATCGCGGCGTCCGTGCTGCGCCACCTGCCGTGCAGCACCGCGATGATCGTCACGTGCCGCTGCTCGCGGCGCTCACGATGCGCCGAGCCGCGCTCGCATCTTCGCGGTGATCCGCTGGCGCGCATCCGCATAGCCTTCCCACGGATCGCGCTTCAGCCCGTCGAGACGCGCATGCAGCGTGTCGATCGTCCACTGCGCGCCGCCCGTCGTATCGGGCACCTCGTCCCAGCCGAGCGGCACCGACACGCCCATGCCCGGCCGCGCGCGCGCCGAATACGCGGCGATCGTGCTCGCGCCGCGGCCGTTGCGCAGATAGTCGACGAAAATCTTGCCGCGCCGATGGCGCGGCCCCATCGTCGCGGTGAAGCGCTCGGGCAGCGCGCCCGCCACGTGCTGCGCAACCGCGCGCGCGAAGTCTTTCACGTCGTCCCATCCCGCGTACCGCGCGATCGGCACGACGACATGCAGCCCCTTGCCGCCGCTCGTCTTGCAGAACGACGCGAGCCCCAGCTCGTCGAGCAGCCCGCGCACGAGTTGCGCGGCGTCGATCATCGCGCGCCACGGCAGCGCCGGATCGGGATCGAGGTCGAACACGATGCGGTCCGGCCGCTCGATATTGGATGCGTGCGCATTCCACGTATGCAGCTCGACCGTGCCCATCTGCGCGGCACCGAGCAGCGCGTCGACGCTGTCGATCGACAGCAGCGGCCCGTGGCCGGGATCGAGCCCTTCGTGCTGCGTGACGAACGGAATCTCGAGGCGCTCCGCATGTTTCTGGAAGAACAGCTCGCCCGTGATGTCGCCCGGCGCGCGCACGAGCGACACGGGCCGGCCCTTCAGGTCGGGCAGCAGCCACGGCGCGACCCATTGCCAGTAATGCGCGAGGTCGATCTTGCGCGTGCCGTGCTGCGGATCCAGCACGCGATCGGGATGCGTGATGCGCACGCGGCCGACGTGGTCGGCGCCGGATTCGCCGCGCGCGTCGCCGGACGGCGCGTGCGATTTCGCGCGACGCTTGTGGCCGCTCCCGGTATCCGTGTGCCGTGCGCGTTCGTGCTTGTCGTGCTTGTCGTGCGCTGCATCGCGTTCGTCCATCGTCGTCTCCGTTTCGGTGTGGCGCGGCATCTCGCGGACGATCCGCGCCGCCGGCTTGTCTTCCCGCAGCGCGACGAACGCCGCCTGCCGCACGATGCCGTCGCCTGTCCATTCCGCGAATTCGCATTCGGCGACGAGCGTCGGGGCGATCCAGTGCACGCGCGTGCGCGACCGTTCGCGCGGCGGCGGGTCGAACGGCGTCGTATCGCGTTCGTGCCTGCGCAGCATCGCGGCGAGCCGGTCGAGCATGCGCGCATCGAATCCGGTGCCGACCCGGCCGACATAGCGCAACGGCGGCGTGCCGCGCCGCCGCTTGCCGCCCGATTCGGGCTCGTACACGCCGAGCAGCAACGCGCCGAAGCCGTGCCGGCTGCCCGACGGCTCCGTGTAGCCGCCGATCACGAACTCCTGCCGCCGCCGGCATTTGAGCTTGATCCACGCGGCCGAGCGGCCGGCGCGATAGCGTGAATCGGCGCGCTTGCCGATCAACCCTTCGAGGCCGGTGTCGCACGCGCTCGCGATCAGCGACGCGACGTCGCCGCCGAGATCCGGCGAATAGCGCAGCCGCGCGGCGTCGCTGCCCGCCAGCAGCGGTTCGAGCAACGCGCGGCGCGCAGCGAGCGGCGCATCGCGCAAATCCTTGCCATTCAGATAGGGCAGATCGAATACGAACAGCGTGATCGCGTCGGAACGGCCCGCGCCGAGCGCGTTCTGCAGCGCCTGGAAATCGGGCAGGCCGCTGTCGCCGAGCACGACGGCCTCGCCGTCGAACCACGCGTTTTCGATCTCGAGCGCCGCAAGCGCATCGCGCTGCGCACGCAGCTTCGCGGTCCAGTCGCGGCCCTCGCGCGTCATCAGCGCAACATGCCGCCGCGCACCGCGGCCCGACACGCGCGCGAGAATCCGGTAGCCGTCGAACTTCACTTCGTAGCGCCAGTCGCCTTGCGCGGGCGGAGCATCGACCAGCGTCGCGAGCTGCGGCGCGACGCGCTCGGGCAGCGGCGCGCGGACAGCACCTTCGACGTGCGACAGGTCGGCGTCGGCTGGCGGCTTGCGATCCTTGCGGTCGCGCGGCGTGCCGCGTGTACGGGGCGCATCGTCGCGGCTGCGTCGCGACGTGCGTGCAGGCGGTGATGCATCGGCGGGCGCCGCGCGTGCGGCTCGCGCACCGCGGTCATGCACGCTGCCCGGCTGCTGCGCAACGACATCGAATTCGTCCGCATCGCGTGCGTCGTCGTCGCGCTCCTTGATCAGCAGCCATTGCGGCTGACGGCCCTGCTGCCGCCCGCTGCGCACGAGCGCCCAGCCGCCGTGCAGCTTTTCGCCATCGAGCCGGAACGTCAGCTTGCCCGCGCGATAGCCGTCGCGCGCCTGCGCGACGCCGCCGTCGGGCGTCCACGTCCCTTCGTCCCACACGACGACCGTGCCCGCGCCGTAATGTCCGGCCGGAATCTCGCCCTCGAACGACGCATATTCGAGCGGATGGTCCTCGACCTGCACGGCCAGACGCTTCACCGACGGATCGACGCTCGGCCCCTTCGGCACGGCCCATGATTTGAGCGTGCCGTCGAGTTCGAGACGGAAGTCGTAATGGAGCCGCGTCGCGTGATGTTCCTGGATCACGAAACGCAACGGATGGCGCGCCCGGACAGCCGTGCGCGCCTGCTTCGACTGCTTGGTCTGCTTCGATTCGGCGCCCGGCTTTGCGCGACGCTTCCCGCGCGCGCCTTCCGGCTCCGGCGTCGCGTCGAAGCGGCGTTTTCGACGATAGGGATCGAGCTTGCCGGCCATCGCGTCACCTCGTGTCGCGCGGTGTCATGCGGCGTGCTTCCGGCGCGCGGCGGTTTTCTTTGCCGCATGCGCGCCCGTCGCGCCCTGCTTCGCGGCCGGCCGTTTCGCGGGTGCTTTCGCGGCGCCCCGCGCGGCAGCGTTCGCGGCCGGCTTGCGTCGCCCGCTCGCGGTGCGCGGCGCGGACGCGCCGGTGTCGTCGTCCTCGCGCGCAGCACGCGCGCTGCCACCGCCTTTCAGGCTGCGCTTCAACAGCTCGGTCAGGTCGACGACGTTGGCCGCCGTGCGCGCCGTTTGCGCCGGCCGGTCCTCGATCTCCTCGACGCTGCCGGCGCGCACCTTGCGCTCGACCAGTTCGAGGATGTCGTCGCGGAACGTGTCGCGATACTCGTCGGGCGTCCACGTGCCCGCCATGTCGTCGATCAGCTTCTTCGCCATCGAGAGCTCTCGCGCGCTGACGCCCGCGCGCTTCGCGTCGCCGGCCGGCACCGGCAGCTCGTCGAGCGGGCGCAGTTCCTCCTGCCAGCGCAGCGTATCGAGCGCAAGCAGCGGCCCGACCGGGATCAGCGCGCCGAGATGCTGGCGATCGTGCATCACGACATGCGCGATGCCGATCTTGCCGCTGTCCTTCAGCGCGTCGCGCAGCAGCGCATAGACCTTCTCGCCCTTGCGGTCCGGCACCAGGTAGTACGGCGTGTCGAGATACAGGAACGACACGGCGTCCGCGTCGACGAACGTGACGATGTCGACGGTCTGCGTCGATTCGGGGTTCGCCGCGCGAATCTCGTCGTCGGTCAGCACGACATAACGCTCCTTCTCGTACTCGTAGCCGCGCACGATGTCCTCGCGCGCGACCTCCTTGCCGGTGCGCTTGTTGATCTGCCGATAGCCGACCGGGTCCATCGAACGCTTGTCGAGCAGCCGGAACGACGGCTTCACGGTGCGCGTCGCCGGGAACAGCTGCACGGGCACGTGAACGAGCCCGAAGCTGATCGCGCCTTTCCAGATCATGCGTGCCATTGGGTGTCCTCCTTGCGGCGTCGTTGCGTCGGACGCCTTCGTCCGCGGCCGATGCTACGGCCGGCGGCCGCGGCTGCGCCGCACGATGCTCAGGTGTCCGTTGCGCTCCAGGATCGCCGCGTCGACGTCGGACAGGTCGGTCGCGCCGGTCGCCTGCCGGACGCTTTCGCGCACGTCGGTCGGCGTAAGCAGCGCGGCACGCATCTGTGCGTCGTCGAAGCGGCCGTTGCGATACACCTCGCGCTCGGCGCCTACCAGCAACCGCTCGAGCCGGCGCGAGCGCACGCATGCCCAGCCGATCGCACGATGCAGCAGCGCGATCGCGAGCGACGCCGCGACGGTCGCGACGAACGGAGACGCGCCGACCACCGCGCGGCTCAGGATCGCGCCGAGCAGAATGCCGACCACGTAGTCGAACGGCGAACGCTGCCCGAACGCGCGCCGCCCGGCGATGCGAATCAGCACCAGCGCGACCACGAACACGACGATCGCACGCAACGCCATCTGGCCGGGACCGAGCATCCGGCCCTGTCCGAACAGCGCGACGACGACGTCCATGATGGCGGCGCTATGCGGGCAGATCGGCCGCCTGCTGCCGGCGCGTCCGGATCCGAGGGCGGCCGATGTCCGGGAACGTATGCATTATCGCGTCGGGATCGATCGCCTGCCCGATGCCCACGCGTTGCGCCGGGTCCGGCTGATATGCGGCGCCCGGCAATAGGCGTTCGGCACCGACGGCCGAGATCGGCTTCAGGTGCCTGAACGCCCTGCACACGTATCGCTGCGCGGCCTGCTGCGCCTTGCCGGCTGGTGGGGGATTCGTCATCGGGGCGTCCTCGTCGAATTCGATGGGCGGCCGCCACGCGCGCAGCCGCTGCGGCGCGCGCGAGCGCGCCTGCGGCGGCCGGCCTCGGTGTCATGGCGCGCGCAATGCCGCGTCGAGTTCGGTATCCGTAATATCGAGCGCCACGTTGCATTCGATCGCGTCGTCCTCGACGCGCGGCTTGCGTTCGTCCACCGCGCGTCGCGCGCCGTCGCACAGATACGTGCGCACGCGCAGCCGGTCGTCCTCGTCGAGCCACGCATAACGCTCGACCACGTGCGGATCGAACCGCAGGTCGACCGTGCAACGCCATTCGCGCGCGCTTTCGTCGGCCGGCACGCGCACCCACGACACCTGGATCGTCAACCGCCCGGATGCGTCGTCCGCATGCACGACGACGGTCGACTCCGACGGGAAGCCGTTCGCGAGCGCGTGCTCGAGTTCCGCGACGCGCTGCGAGCGGTCGGGCGCGCCGATCATCGTCGCACGACGCCAAGCAGCAGCGTGACCAGGAAGATCACGACGAAGATGTAGAACAGGATCTTCGCGATCTCGGCCGCGCCGGCCGCGATGCCGCCGAAGCCGAACACGGCCGCGACGATCGCGATGATGAAGAAAATGATGGCGTATCGAAGCATGGAGCCCTCCTGGATGACAGCGGTCGCGAACACACGTCGTCGATCACGCATCGTGCTTGTGCCTGGGTTTGCCGCGAACCGGCGTGGCAGCCATTTTCTCGAGTTCCTTCTCGCTCATCGACTTGGCCATCGACTTCGCCGGCGGCTTGAGGTCCTTCATCTTCGTGTCGCCGCGCTTGGCCGACAGCGCGGCCCCGGCAGCACGCTGCTGGGCCTGGGATTTTGCTGGCATGGTTGCGCTCCTCTCGTTGGCGCGCGCGATACGACGCAATGTCGGTGCAACGGACGGCACGCGCGCGGTTGGGTCGCCCGGGTCGTCATGCGGCGTCGCGGCGCCGCAGGTCGGCCGGCGGGATCTTCATTGCCTGGCGATACTTCGTCACCGTGCGGCGCGCAAGAAGGATGCCGCGCCCCGCGAGGTTCTGCGCGAGCGTGACGTCGGACAGCGGATCGGTTTGACGCTCGGCCGCGATCATGTCGCGGATCAGCACCTTGGCGGCCGATGCCGAGCACACGCCCTTGCCCGCCGCCTCGAGCTTGCGCGGGAAGAAGTGCTTGAATTCGAACGTGCCGTGCGGCGTGGCCATGTACTTGTTGCCCGTCGCGCGCGACACGGTCGATTCGTGCAGCTCGAGCTCATCCGCGATATCGCGCAGCACGAGCGGCTTCATCGCGATCTCGCCATAGCGGAAGAAATCGCGCTGCCGCGCGACGATGCATTCGCCGACGCGCTGGATCGTCTCGAAACGCTTCTGCACGTTGCGGATCAGCCAGCGCGCTTCCTGCAACTGCTGGCCGAGCGGCGAATCGCGCTCGCCGCTCGACTGCGCGAACAGCGTCGCATAACGCTCGTGCAGGCGCGCGCGCGGCAGCACGGCCGGGTTGATCGTCACGATCCATTCGTCGCGCACCTGGCGCACGATCACGTCGGGCACCACGTAGTCGCCGCGCGTGCTGCCATAGTGATTGCCGGGGCGCGGATCGAGCCCGCGCACGAGCGCGCACGCCGCCTGCAGCGTCTGCGGGTTGCAGCCGATGCGCCGCTGGATCTCGGCCGTTTCGCGACGCGCGAGCCGTTCGAGATGCTCGCGCGCGATCGCCTTCGCTTCCGCGAGCGCCGGCGTGCCTGCCGGGATCGCGTCGAGCTGCAGCACCAGGCATTCGGACAGCGAGCGCGCGGCGATGCCCGGGCGGTCGAGCATCTGCACGAGCCGCAGCGCGACCGCGAGATCCTGTTGCGACAGCAGCAGCGCCGGATCGGCCGCGACCAGCAAGTCGGACAGCTCCTGGCGCAGGTAGCCGTCGTCGTCGAGCGCATCGATCACGATGCGCGCGGCTTCGCGGTCGCGTTTGTTCAGCGGGTAGAGCCGCAGCATATCGTGCAGTTGCTGATGCAGCGACGGCTCGGCGGCCATCCATTCGCCGGGCGACAGGCCGTCGGCGTCGTCGCCCTGGCGGCCCGTACCGCGCGGCGCGGGCGCGGCCGTATACGACACCTCGCCGTCCGGCGGGCGCACGTCGTCGGGTTCGGGCGACGCTTCGGGCGCGGCGCCTTCGGCCGCCTGCTCGGGCGTTCCGGCGGGGACTTCCTCTTCGCCGTCGCCCTGGCCGTCTTCGAGAAACGGATTCATGTCGAGCGCCTGCCGCAATTCCTGTTGAAACTCGAGCGAGGACAACTGCAGCAGCCGCAGCGACTGCTGAAGCCTCGGTGTAAGTGCGAGATGCTGCCGCATCTGCAGCGCAAGCGAGACGGACATCGAAAGCCTCCTGACGGTTCGGTTCGCGGTATTTCGTCGACAGGGTTTACGCAGCTTTCGTGCCAATCCGTCCACGCGCGCCGTGCCGGGGCTTTCGCGGGTTCGTGCCCCATCACACAACCTGACGGGGCCGCTTTTTTACAAGCCGGCGGCAAGTTTGGGGCACGCATTTCGCGCGGCAGGAAGTGCGCTCGGTCGCCCGCATCGTCGCGCTTCGCATCGATGGGATCGACGGCCGTGCGATCGGGAAATACCGCCGTCAGAGCCGGCAGGTGGCGCAGCAGCCACGCGGCCATGTCGCGCTGCTGCTGCACGATCCGCTCGCAGCACGCTGCGGGTTTCATCTTCGCCGTCACGTTCCTTCACCGCATCACGAATGCGGCATTTCGCGCGGCGCGATGCTCGTCGCGCATGCCGTGCGGCACACGCGACGCGTCAGTACTGCATCGGCGGCGGCGTGCCCGGCAGCCGCTGGTCACCCTGCACGCCGTTCGGGCCCGGCGGCGGGACGTCGGCCGGATCGCCGCCGGTCGCGCCCTGCGGCATCGTGTTGCCCGGCGACGGACGCGTCTCGTAGCGCGTATTGGCATCCGGCATCGTCGCGCTCGGCGGCGTCGCATGGCCGTCGGGCGGTGCGGGCGGCGCCGCGCGCGTGCCGTAGGTCGTCGGTTGCGTGCATGCGCCCAACGCGCACGCGGTGGCGAACGCGCATGCACCCGCGCGTATCGTCTGGATCGTGTTCATCGAAATCCTCCGTCGGATCGACGGCTCAGAGCCGGTTGAAATGAAAATCCCCCGCATACGCGGTGGGTGCGCGGCGCGCCATCATCACGTCGAATTCGGCCGCGACGCGCGTGAGCGTGCCGCGTTGCCGCTCGATATCCGCCTGTGCGAGCGCGGCGAACGCGTCGGCATCGAAGGTCACGGTCAGCGACGCCGGATGGCCGTCGACGCGAAAACCGATATGCAATGCGCCGGCCGGCTGCTCCTCGACATGGAACGGCATCGCGCGCGCCTCGAAATGGCGGCCGAGCGTCTCGGCGATGTCGCGCAGCATGCCGGGTCTGATACGGACGCTCATTGCATGCCCTCCATTCGCGTTCGCGGCGCCGCGCCCGCCGGCGGTGCACGCACGGGCGGATCGCGCAAAGGCGGTTCGCGTTCCGGCGGCGCATGCCCGGGCGGATCGCCTTCTGGTTCGCGGTACGGTTCCGGCATGTCGGGCGGCACGTCGTCGGGATCGGGCGGCTCCGGGTCCGGCTCCACGTCGGGCATCGGCGGGTCAGGCCGGTGCAGCCACTGATCGCGGTCGTGACTCATCTGCACTCCATAGGGGCGCTTCGTTGCGTTGTCTGACGGATGTGGCCAAGGTCCGCAATCCGCGTGCCGTCCGTTCGCGGCACCCGCACGCCGGCGCTGCTGCGCATACGCGCGCGCTCGCGGCGCGCGCCGTGCATTCGCTACACCGTTCGCTGCAATTCTTGCAAGCGCGCCGCTACGCGTCGTACGCGGCCATCACGAGCCACAGCTCGCGGCCGTCGTCCCGCACACGCGCCGCCAGCGCATACGGGTCGGCCGGCTCGCATGCGCGCTGCAGCGCGAAGCGCGCCGGCTCGGTCGAGCCGAACGTCTCGTCGCCGAGCGGCCGCACGTCGGCCTTGCCCTCGAACATCCGGCGCTCGGGCCGGTAGATCAGCGGTTCGTGTTTCCACGTATCGAAATGGCTCTTCACCGAATCGAATCCGCCGCCGCATACGTTGATCTCGTAGCGTACGCCTGGTCGTCGTTTCGGAATCATCGTCGTGTCTCCGCTTGATGCGCGCACCGCAGGCACCGGGTGCGCCGCGCGTTGCTGCCATGGTCGTCTTCGCCGCCGACGTGGCAAATCGCGTGCCGCGTGCGATCCGGGAACGGCCGTTGCGGGAAATCGGCGTCATCGTCACCGATACGGAGCTTCGCCATGAAGGATTCGACCCGGTCCGGCCACGACGCGCCGGAGCGCAAGCAGCGCCCCTCCCCATCGCAGCCGCTGAAGCCTGAGGACCGCACGCACACGCGCCATTCGGAACGCCATATCGACAAGCAGCTCGAGGACACGTTTCCGGCGAGCGACCCGCCCGCGACCGGCGGCATCACGCGCATCGAGCCCGACACGCCGCCCGGCACGCACGACGAAGGGCCGTGGCAGGACAAGCGCGAACGCCGCGACAGATGACGGCGACGAACGACAGGCCGCGTGCGCCGCACGGCATGCGGTTTGCTGAATGAGCCGAAGCATTGCCCACACCCAACCCGCAAGGAGGACTTTCATGCATCGCGTCAACGAAATCATGTCGCAGGACGTCGTGTGCATCGCGCCGACCGACTCGATCCGCCATGCCGCGCAACTGATGGAGCGCTACGACATCGGCGCGCTGCCCGTGTGCGACAACAACCGGCTGATCGGGATGGTGACGGACCGCGATCTCGCGGTGCGCGCGATCTCGGCCGGCAAGCCGCCGGAGACGCGGATTCACGAAGTCGCGTCGGGCCCGATCGAATGGTGCTTCGACGACGATTCGCTGGAAGAGATCCAGCACTACATGGCAGACGCGCAGTTGCGCCGCCTGCCCGTCGTCGATCACGACAAGCGGCTGGTCGGCATGCTGTCGCTCGCGGACATCGCGACGCGCTCGGCCGGCCCGACGCATGACGACGTCGCGAACACGCTCGAAGGCGTGTCGCAGCCGAGGCAAACGTGACGGGTCGAGCCTTTGCTTCGCCCCGTCCCGACCACCCGCGCGACCCGCGGCCCGCCCGGGCACGATCGCGCACCACGCAGCCTGGAGGAAACACCATGCAGACTTCCAATCAAGGTCAGACCCGCATCATCGGCAAGGGCGCCGCAACGGCGGCCGGCCCCGGCCCCGACGTCATGGCGGCCAACACGCTGGAAGGCGACAAGGTCTATACGACCGACGGCGACGACGTCGGCAAGATCAAGGACATCATGCTCGACGTGCGCTCGGGCCGCATCGCGTACGCGGTGCTGTCGAGCGGCGGCCTGCTCGGCATCGGCGACAAGCTGCTCGCGATCCCGTGGAGCGCGCTGACGCTCGACACCGAGCGCAAGTGCTTCCTGCTGTCGGTGTCGTCGGAGCGGATCAAGAACGCTCCCGGCTTCGACAAGGACCACTGGCCGGCAATGGCCGATCCGCAATGGGCCGAGCCGCTGCACGAGTACTACGGCAGTACGCCGTACTGGAGCCCCGGCGACGAACTCGGGCTGACCGATCCGACCGAGGAACTGAACAATCCGCGCACACGCGACCCTCATTGAGCGTTCGCGACCGGCCGACACGCCCCGCGCATGCGGGGCTTTTTTTTCGTCTGCCGGCCGCCCTTATTGATAACCATACGACATCAATTCATCCAAAAATCGCACTTATCGTTTCTCCGTCTCCGGGCGAACATTGCCAAAACGACAATCGATCGCCTTCCGCGCATTGTCAGGATTTTTCTGGAGACACCCCGATGCACCCCTCGCCCAGCCTTCCGACCGGACGTTCGAAGGCCGCCGCGGTATTCCGCGTCACGGCCGGCAACTTCCTCGAGCAGTTCGACTTCTTCCTGTTCGGCTTCTATGCGACGCAGATCGCCGCCGTGTTCTTTCCCGCCGCGAGCGAGTTCGCTTCGCTGATGATGACGTTCGCCGTGTTCGGCGCCGGCTTCCTGATGCGGCCGCTGGGCGCGATCGTGCTGGGCGCGTACATCGACGACGTCGGCCGCCGCAAGGGTCTCATCGTCACGCTGGCCATCATGGCAAGCGGCACCATCCTGATCGCGTTCGTACCGGGTTACGCGACGATCGGCCTGCTCGCACCCGCGCTCGTGCTGATCGGGCGACTGCTGCAGGGCTTTTCGGCGGGTGCCGAGCTGGGCGGCGTGTCGGTCTATCTTGCCGAGATGGCCACGCCCGGCCGCAAGGGCTTCTATACGAGCTGGCAGTCCGCCAGCCAGCAGGTCGCGATCGTCGTCGCGGCGGGCCTCGGCTTCGCGCTCAATCAATGGCTCAGCGCATCGGCCATCGCCGCATGGGGATGGCGCGTCCCGTTCTTCGTCGGCTGTACGATCGTGCCGTTCATTTTCATGCTGCGTCGCAATCTGGAGGAAACGCAGGAATTCAAGGCGCGCCGGCATCGTCCCGGCATGAAGGAAGTGTTCGGTACGCTGGTCCAGAACTGGGGCGTGGTACTCGCAGGCATGATGCTGGTTGCGATGACGACCACGAGCTTCTACTTGATCACGGTCTACGCGCCGACCTTCGGCAAGACGGTTCTGCACCTGAGCACCGCGGACAGCCTGCTCGTGACGCTGTGCGTCGGCGTGTCGAATTTCGTCTGGCTTCCGATCGGCGGTGCGCTGTCGGACAGGATAGGCCGCCGGCCGCTGCTCGTCGGCATGACGGTGCTCGCGATCGCGACCGCCTATCCTGCGCTGTCGCTGCTCGCTCATGCGCCGTCGTTCGTCAACATGCTGCTCGTGCTCCTGTGGCTGTCGTTCATGTACGGGATCTATAACGGCGCGATGATCGTCGCGCTGACGGAAGTGATGCCGGTGGAGGTGCGCGTGGCAGGCTTCTCGCTCGCCTACAGCCTCGCGACGGCCGTATTCGGCGGCTTCACGCCCGCCATCTCGACGGCGCTGATTCACATGACCGGCGACAAGGCTGCGCCGGGCTACTGGATGAGCCTCGCCGCGGTGTGCGCGCTGCTTGCGACGTTCGCGCTCTATCGCCGCCGGACGCCGACGCTGACACCCGCGCACTGACGCCCCATGCCGAGCAACCTGCCCCGACTCCGCACGACCACAACCATGAAAAACCTGCTCCTGAAACTGTGCGCGACCGCGCTCGTCGCCACCTCCGCAGTCGCCGCGAACGTACAAGCCGCCGAGCTGCACGTGATGAGTTCGGGCGGCTTCACCGCGGCCTACAAGCTCCTTGGCCCGCAGTTCGCGTCCCGCACGGGCAACACGCTCGACACCGCGCTCGGCCCGTCGATGGGCAAATCGCCCGAGGCGATTCCGAACCGGCTCGCGCGCGGCGAGCCTGCCGACGCGGTGATCATGGTCGGCTACGCGCTCGACGATCTGATCAAGCAAGGCAAGGTGATCCCCGGATCGCGCGTCGAGCTGGCCGATTCCCGCATCGGCATGGTCGTGCGCGAAGGCGCGGCGAAACCCGACATCAGCTCGACCGAAGGCCTGAAGCAGGCGCTGCTGCACGCAAAGTCGATCGCCTACTCGGATAGCGCGAGCGGCGTCTATATCGAGCGGGAGTTGTTCAGGAAGCTCGGCATCGAGGATCAGGTGAAAGCGAAGGCGAAGATGGTCCCGCGGATCCCGGTCGCGTCCGTGGTCGCGAACGGCGACTACGAAATCGGCTTCCAGCAGGTGAGCGAACTGCTGCCCGTCCATGGCGCGACCTTCGTCGGCAAGATTCCCGAATCGCTGCAGTCGGTCACACGCTTCGCCGCCGGCATCCCCGTCGGCGCGCAACATCCAACGGAAGCGAAGGCACTCCTCGACTATCTCGCGTCGCCCGACGTGCAGCCGGAAGTGAAGTCGACCGGACTGGATTCCGTCTCCGCACAGTAAGCACGAACCACGGGAAGGCGTGCGTCAGACAGCCTTCCCGTCGCGCCCGGCGTTGTCCGCGGCATCATCGGCGCAGTTCAGGTTCGCCGGCTCGGCCGCGCTCAGCATCCGCGCGAGCCGCTCACGATCGCACTCCCCTTCCCACGACGAAACGAAGATCACCGCGCACGCATTGCTGATCACGCTCGTCAGCGCGCGCGCCTCGGACATGAAGCGATCGATGCCGACCAGCAGCGCGACCCCGGCAACCGGCAGGTCGGGCATCACGGCGAGCGTCGCGACGAGCGCGACGAGCCCGCTGCCGGACACGCCGGCCGCCCCCTTCGACGTAAGCAGCATGACGGCGAGCATCGCCGCGATTTGCGGCGCGGAAAGCGGCACGTCGCACGCCTGCGCGATGAACAATGCCGCGAGCGTCAGGTAGATCGCCGTGCCGTCCAGGTTGAACGAGTAGCCGGCCGGCAGCACGAGGCCCACGACGCCCTTGTCGCACCCCAGCGACTCCAGCTTGACGATCAGCCGCGGCAACACCGGCTCCGTGGACGAGGTCGCGAGGACGATGAGCAATTCCTCGCGCAGGTAGCGCAACAGCCGCCACAACGCGAAACCGTGCAGTCGTGCGAGCGGCGCAAGCACCAGCGCGACGAACAGCACGCAGGCCACGTAGAACGACGCCATCAGCCTCGCGAGCGAGCCGACCGAGCCGATGCCGAAGCGGCCCACCGTGAACGCCATCGCGCCGAATGCGCCGAGCGGAGCGAGCCGCATGATCATCGCGAGCACGCGAAAGACGATCTGCGCGACGCCGTCGATCAGCGCCAGCACGGGCCGACCGGCCTGCGGATACGCATTCAGCGAAAAGCCGAACAGCAGCGACAGCAGCAGCACCGGCAGCACCTCGCCCTTCTGGAACGCGCCGAGCATCGTATCGGGGATCACGCTCAACGCGAACTCGACGAGCCCGTGCGGTTGCGCATGCCGTACATATTGCGCGAGGATGCTCGAATCGAGATGGCGCACGTCGACATGCATGCCGGCGCCGGGCCGCAGCACGAACGCGGTGACGAGCCCGAATGCGAGTGCGGCGGCGGTCAGCAGATAGAACAGCACCAGCGCGCGCACGATCGTGCGCCCGATGGCCTTGCCGTTCGCCAGCGACGTGATGCCGGAGACGATCGTGCAAAACACGATCGGCGCGATCATCATCCGCACGAGGCCGACGAATGCATCGCTGAGCGGCTTGAGCAGCGAGCCCGCCGACGGCCAGAAGTGGCCGACGCTCACGCCGAGCACCATCGCCAGCAGAACCTGCACGTAGAGCGAACGGAGCGGTCTTGCCAGCCTCACGATGCGGTGTTCCCCGATGTCCTGTTTGTGTTCTTGATCTTCGTCACTTCGATGCATCGCTGCTTGCGGCGCCGGCGCGTTTCGCATCGACGATCGCCCGGTGAAACTCCTCCGCGGCCGGCGTCAGCGCGCGGCCGCGCCGTTTCACGATGCCCACCCGGCGCTTGACCACCGGTTCGACGAGGGGCACGCTCGTGAGCACGGGATGGTCGTGTCCGGGCATCGCCATCGACGGTACCGCGGCGACGCCGAGCCCGGCTTCGATCAACCCGAGCAGGGTCGTCACGTGGCGCGTCTCGCACACGCTCGGCGCCCGCGGCGCGACGGTCGTCAATGCCTGGTCGAGCAGCAGGCGGTTGCCGGAAGTCTTGTCCACCGACACATACTCGTACTCGTAAAGCTCGTTCCAGGTCACGCGCTTCTTGCGCGCGAGCGGATGGTCGCGCCGGCACGCGGCAACAAACCGTTCCTGCAGCAGCAGCTTGAACTCGATCTCCGGCTCCTGGCTGCCCATGAAACTCACGCCGAAATCGGCCTCGCCGCTGATGACCGCGCCCAGCACCTCGTTCGCGCTCGCATCCAGCAGCTTGACCCTGATGCGCGGAAAGCGGCGATGATAGCTCGCGATCACGTTCGGCAGGAAGTAGTAGGCCACCGACGGCACGCATGCAATCGTCACATGACCGAGGCGGCTCGACGAAACGTCACGGATGCCGAGCAGCGCGACGTCGAGATCGTCCAGCAGTTGCTCGGCGCTCGGCGCGAACACGCGCCCGACGGTGGTCAGCGTGACGCTGCGGGTGGTGCGCTCGAACAACCGCACGCCGAGCGCTTCCTCGAGTTTGTCGATCCGGCGACTCAGCGCGGGCTGCGAAATGCTGATCGCGTCGGCGGCCTTTCGGAAGCTTCCCAGCTCCACCACCGCGCGAAACGCCTGCAAGTCGGTCAAATCGAAGTTGATTCCCACGGGCCACGCCTCCGCATTTCAGATGCCGGGTATTGTGCATGATTCAGGCAAGCTCACCCAGCCCGGAGATGCCCGGCTCCTGCGCCCGCTACGCGCTGTGCCGCAGCGCATCGATCACGACGGAGAACGCGCGCAATGCCCGGCGGCGATCGCCGTCGCGCTCGTATGGTGCGGCACGTCGACGGCGGCCGGATCGTCGCCGGGGATGGGTTGCATCGCGTCTCTCCCCGTCAGCGGATGCAGGCAGGCCGTAAGCTGCGCGCCCATGTCGACTGCATGCGGCATGCCGGTTGCTCCATGTTCCGTATCGTCGATACGGGAGCCATCGATGCGCGGGATGTCGATTTTCCAGCCAGGCCACGCGAGCGCGTCGCTTGCCGCGTGCAGGCCGGCGCGCCGGTTCGCGCAGGCAGCCGCATGCGGCGCGCGAGCCCGCGCAAGAGGCGCCGCATGACGCGCCAGGCAGCCGCTCGTCCGGCCCTCGCCGCCCGCGGAGACGACGCGCCGGCGACGCTCGACGCGTGCCGACGCTGCGCGCTGTGGGAACACGCGACGCAACCGGTTCCGGGCGCCGGGCCCGTCGACGCTACGATCATGCTGGTCGGCGAGCAGCCGGGCGATCAGGAGGACCGCAAGGGTTTGCCGTTCGTCGGCGCGGCCGGCCGCATGCTCGACCGCGCGCTCGACGAGGCCGGAATCGAGCGCGCGCACGTCTACCTGACGAATGCGGTCAAGCACTTCAAATGGGAGCCGCGCGGCAAGCGGCGCCTGCACAAGACGCCCGCGCAACGCGAGGTCGCCGCGTGCCGCTACTGGCTCGAACGCGAGCTCGACGCGGTGCGCCCGCGCGTGATCGTCGCGCTCGGCGGTACCGCGCTGCGCGCGGTGCTGCAGGACAACGACGCGACGCTCGAGCCCACGCGCGCGCCGGTGCGGACCGCCGAAGGTCGGCTTGTCGTCGCAACCTGCCATCCGTCGTATGTGCTGCGTACGCGCGGCGCCGACTCTCGCGAACACGCATACCTGACGCTCGTCGATGCGTTGCGTACCGCGTCGCGCCTCGCGCGCGGCCACGGCGACGGCCAAGGCCACGGCGACCAAAATGGCAACGACGGCAGCAACGGCGGCCGGCCGGGCGCATCGGGAGACGCCGGATGAGCGGCCCGCGCCGCGGCCTGCGGCCGCGAAGCCGTGGTACCGGCGGCTCGGCCCGGGCCTGCTCGCGGGCGCATCCGACGCCGACCCGAGCAACGTCGCCGTCTACGCACCGGCGGGCAGCCAGTTCGGCTTCAACATGCCGTGGATGGTCGTCGGCATGCCGACGTGATCCGGCTCCGGCTAATCGTTGCGCCCACAACGTGATGGCACGTGATGGCAGCCGGTCCGCCGGCAATCCGCCGCTGCCCGGCTGCCGCTCCCGTTACATCATCTTGCCGCGCGAGCGTTCGGCACGCGCCGCATCGGCCGCCGATTCGACCTTCTTCACCTCCTCCGGCGGCGGCAGCACGGCCTTGAAGCCCATCGACTCGATCCACATCTCGCGTGCCCAGCCGCGCGTGTGGTACAGGTGGTGATCCTCGTCGGCCTCGACCTCGTCGTGCGCGCCCTTCAGCACCTTCGCGGCATCGCCCGACAACTGGTCGGCCGCATAGCCGATCAGCTCCCAGTTCAGGTGGTCCTTGGTCTCGGCGAGCACCACGCATTCGGCCGCGACGATCTGCGCGACGGCCGGATCGGCCTGCTTGCGCGCCTGCTCGATCACGTGGACGAGCGACTTCCCGGTGGCCGCCACCGCGCTGCGCCCGGGCGACTGCGCGTCGGGATCCATGCCGAGCGTATCGAACACCTTGCGCAGCACCTCCTGATGATGGAGCGTCTCGCGGTGGTACTTCTCCCATTCCTTGTGCAAATCCTCGTCGGTCGCGCACTGCAGCGCAGCCTCGTAGATCTTCGCGCCGCCAAGCTCGGTTTCATACGCCTGACAAAGCAGTTCGCGGATGCCTTCGTGCTTCTGTTGCCGGTGTGCCATGAACGTCTCCAGGATACGGGCCGCACATGCGGCCCGGGGTTGAACGGGCACGCGTCATTGCGCGCCCACCTTGCGCTCGAGCGCCTGCGCCAGGCTCAGGTGATGCCTGAGCGTCGGCAGCGCGGCGCTCGCAAACGCGCGCAGTTCGGCGTCCCCGCCGTCTCGCGCCTCGCCTTCGAACAGCGCGACGGCCTTGCGGTGCGCATCGGGGCCGGCCGCCGCGACGTACGCGACGTCGAAATCGTGGCCGCTCTTGCCGCGCAGCGCCTCGACGTCCGGGTCCGCGATCTGATCGGCCTGCGGTTTCATGCCCTTGCGCGCGGCAATCTCGTTCAGCCGCGCGTTCGCCTTGCCGTGATCGGCCACCATGCGCTGCGCGAACGCGCGCACGTCCGGCGACTGCGCCTGCTTCAGCGCAAGCTGGCTCGCCTGCACCTCGGCCTTGCCGGCGATCGCGGCCTTGTCGATGAATTCCGCGTCGCCGCCCTGCGGCGCCTTCGCGATCCGCGCATCGCCCGCGCCCGACGACGGGTCGATCACGCCGCCCGGCGCGCGCGAATTCGACGCGGGCGGCCCGCCCGGCATCTGCGCATGCACGAGGCCCGGGACAGCGAGCGCGAGCGCGGCGAGTGCTGCGATCGTCCAGTTGAAGTGCTTCATCCGTCTTCTCCTTGCTTGGGGCGGCCGGGACGGACAACCGCCAGCCGCCGCCGATCGAACCGCCGTTCGGGCGCGATGTCCGGCCCGTCCCGCCCTCGCGTGCCCTCGCACGACCGGACGCGAGCGGCGCGTTGCAGCCGATCAGTTCGTCCTGCTCCCCGACGCGGCGGCGTCCGGCCGGCGCACCGGATCGAAGTCGTGCCATTCGCCGTCCTGCCAGTCGCCTTCGACGCGCTCGATCGACATCGCGCCGGTCGCGCGCAGCACGTCCTCCGCCGTGTTCGCGGTATCGGGCGTCACGCGCGCGGCCAGGATCACGCCGGTGTCGCTGTGCGCGAGCGCGCCCTTGCCTTCGACGCGCTCGCCGCGCATCCGGCCGAGCGCGCCGCCGAGCGCGCCGAGATACGCGCCGGCCAGCGCGCCGGCGGCCGGCACGAACCACTCGCGCACGCCGAGTGCGTAAGCGGCCAGCCCCGCGACGACACCGATCAGCAACCCGCGCATCGCGCCGATCATCGCGCCGCGGCCGCCCGGCTTAGCCGCCGAGTCGGCATATACGTCGCCGCCGATCGGAAAGCGCGCATGCTGGCCGCCCGGGTTCAGGAAGAAGATCGACACGTCGTCGGGACCGAACGCGCGTTCGTACAGGTAGCGCGCCCCGCCTTCCGCTTCGTCGAACGTCGTGAAGCGGCCTGCGACGATCATCGCCATGTTCGTGCTCCTCGTGACGGTGCGCCGCGTGGGCGGCGCGACATGGCGGCGCTTACATCAGCCGCCCGAGTTCCTTCGACACGGACGCCGGCGTGCCGTATTCGCGATCGGGAATGCGCGTGAGCAGGTCGATCACGCCGCGGTCCGCATGCGCGCGCTCCGCGCACTGGACGACGTCCGCCTTGCTCGCCGGATAGTCGAGCCCCTTCAGCGTCTTCCGGATGTCGACCGGGCCCGGCGCCTTGCCGTGCCCGGTCTGGTGGCCGCCCTTGTCGCGGTCCTGCACCGCGCGCTCGCCTTCGTGCGAACGCGAGCGGCTGAGTTCGTGGCCCGTGTGCAATCGGGATGTCATCGAAGCCTCCTTCGGAAAAATGCCGGGCTTGGCTCACGTGGAAGCGCGTCGCGAACGCGCGAGCGCGGCGACCACGAGCGCCGCGCCCAGCGCGACCGCACCCGCGACCTTCGGCCGCTGCACCACCGTGTTGTACGCGCAACCGCGCAGCACCGGCCCGTCCATGCCTTCGCGCTCGTGCAGCGCGTGACGCGACTCGTACAGCGCGTTGTCGTCGCGCGGCCGCGCGGGCCGCACCGTGCGCTGGCCGCGCGAGAACAGCGTGGCCGCGACGCGATCGAACAGGTGCGGCGCGTGGTATGCGCTCGCCGACGCGAATTTCGCGGCGCCGCCGACGAACAGCGTGCGGCGCGCGTGCGCGGCCGCGATCAGGATCGCGTCGGCGACGAGAGTGGGGTCGTAGATCGGCGGCGGCAGCTTCGCTTCGACGTTCATGTAGTTCTTCGCGTGGATCACGAACATCGTATCGATCGCGGCCGGCTTGATCAGCGTGACGGATACGGGCAGGTGGTCCGCTTCCATCTCGAGCCGCAGCGAATCGGTGAAGCCCTTCACCGCGTGCTTCGACGCGACGTAGGCGCTTTGCAGCGGCACCGGCGCGTCGGACGCCTCGCTGCCCATGTTGATGATCGCGCCGCCGTGGAAATCGCTCTTGCGCCGGAAATGGTCGGCCGCGACGAGCGACCCGTGCACGACGCCCCAGTAGTTGGTATCGAACAGCCGCCGCTGATCCTCGAGCGGCACGGCGGCCGCCGTGCCGAAGATCGACACGCCCGCGTTGTTGATCCACGTATCGAAACCACCATATGTATCGACTGCGGCCGCGGCCGCGCGCTGCAGATCCTCGATGTTGCCGACGTCGCCGGCGACCGGCACCGCGAGGCCGCCGTGCTGGCGGATTTCATCGCACAACGTGTTCAGCGCCTCCTGGTTGCGTGCGAACAGCACGAGCTTCGCGCCGCGCCGTGCCGCCTTGCGCGCGGTGACGAGGCCGATGCCGCTCGTCGCGCCGGTAATCACGATCGTCTGCTCGCCGACCGGTTTGAGCATGCAGTTCATGACTGGACTCCTGTTACGGCGCCGACGTCACTTGGGCCGGATGGTCAGCTGATCGCGCACGCTCCGCACGCCGTCGAGCTGCTTCACGACGCCGACGGCCTGCGTACGCTGCTGCTCGTCGGGCACGCTGCCGGTGAGCGTCACGATGCCGCGCCGCGTCTTCACATGGATGTCGCCGGCCGTCAGGCCGCTCGTGCCGATGAGTTCGGCCTTCACCTTGGTCGTGATCGTCGCGTCGCGGATCTTCATGCCGGTCGTCGAATGCGACGACGACGACGCGGCGCTGTCGTCGCCGGCGGCGAGCACGTTCGGCGCGACCATTGCGCAGGCCGTGGCCGCGGCGATCGCGACGGCCATGCCGATGCGCTTTGCGGGATGACGACCCGATCGCGGTGACCGGGCTTGCAGCGGGAATATCTTCATCGTGACCTCCTTTCGTCGGGCCGGCATGGCCGGCGGGCACGTGTCACCCGCGCAAGGCGCGTGCCGCGGCGCCGGCGCCGCATGCACGCGCGTGGCGCCTGGTGGAGGTGCTTTCATCCAATGCGTTGTAATTTTTTCGGCGCGCATCTGCCGGGCATGACGATTGCCGGGCGATGGGTAACGGGCGGGTAACGGGCACTTAACGGGTGGGTAACGGGCGCGCGTCGACGCGACTGCCCGCATCGGGCGACATCATGAGGGAATCGCATCGATCGGCGAACGCGCACCGGCGCGGGAAAGGAGATACCCGCGGAACCCCGGCACGACGGCGCGCTACGCATGCGCGGCGTCAGCCGGTGCGCTTCGTTACCTGCGCAATCTTGCGCGCCAGTTCGCGCACGTCGACGGGCTTGCACAGATAACCTTCGAACCCGGCTTCGAGCGCGCGGCGTTCGTCGGCGAGGCCCGCGTGCGCGGTCACGGCCAGCACGCGCAGGTCGGACAGCCCGCCGCCGCCGTTCATCGCGCTGCGCCGCAACGCATCGAGCAGCCAGAATCCGTCGCCGTCCGGCATCGCGAGATCGGACAGCACGACGGTCGGCCGCATGTCGGCGGCCACCGCGAGCGCTTCCCGGCCCGACGATGCGATCGCGACAGTCGCGCCGAACGTGGTCAGCGCGGCGGTCAGGCTCGCGCGCGTCGTTGCATCGTCGTCGACGATCAGGATGCGCTGCGCATCCAGCACGAGCGGCTCGTGACGGCCATCCGCCTGCGCGATCCCCCAGGCCATCGCGCCCATCGGCTGCCAGCCGGCCGGCAGCGTCACCGTAAACGTCGCGCCGCGATTGCGGCCCGCGCTCTCGACGGCCACGCTGCCGCCGTGCAGTTCGACGATATGCCGCACGATCGACAGGCCGAGCCCGAGGCCGCGCCGCGACGACGCGGGCGAATCGTCCGCACGGCGGAACATGTCGAACACGAACGGCGCGAACTCCGCCGCGATACCCTGCCCGGTGTCGGACACGGTCAGCACCACGCGCGTATCGACGCGCGCCAGCGCGACCGTCACGGCGCCGCCGCTCGGCGTGAACTTGAGCGCGTTCGACACGAGATTCGACAGCATCTGCCGCAGCCGCTCGGCATCGCCCGACACGATGCAGGTGGCCGCCGTGCATTCGAACTCGAGCACGATACCGGCCGACGACGCGGCCGTCTGGAACGCGCCGACCGAGTCGGAGAACAGCCGCACGACATCCACCGGCATCGCGTCGAGCTGCAGCTTGCCGGTCGCGAGCGACGATGCGTCGAGGATGTCGCCGACCATCCGCGTGAGCGAGCGAGCGCTGCGGTCGATCGCGTCGATCGCCTGCTGCTGCAGCGCGTCGTCGCCCGCGTTGCGCAGCACCTCGACCCAGCCGTAGATCACGTTCAGCGGCGTGCGCAATTCGTGCGATACCGTCGCAAGCAGCTCGTCCTTCAGGCGGTTCGACGTATCGGCCTGGTCGCGCGCATGGCGCGCGCGCTGCAGCGAGCGCAGCGTGCGCAGGTCGCGCAGGCGCTGCGCGCCGGTTTCGCGCAATGTCAGCGACAGCGCGACGCACGCACGCGCGTCGCCGCTCACCGGGCCCGCCGCCGCCGTCGCACGAAAGCGCCGGCCATCGCGTCGCACGCACAGCAGGTCGATCGGCCCAACCGCTTCGCGCATATCGTCGAACGATTCGGCGAACGGCCTGCGTTTCAGCCAGCGCATCGCGACCAGCGATTCGAACGCGCGCCCGAGCGCGTCGCCTTCGTCATAGCCGAACAGGCGCTGCGCGGCCGGGTTCCAGCTGACGATGCGGCCGCCGGCATCGACGCCGACGATCGCGTCCGGCGATGCGTCGACCACCGCGCGCTGCAGCCGCGACGCGTCGACGCGCGAACGATCCGCGCCGGCATCGCGCAACAGCAGCACCGCGCCGTCGATGTTGCCGTCGACATCGGCGATCGGCGACGCGACCTCGACGATCGGCACCGGCTCGCGACCGTCCGCATGCAGCCAGTGCTGGTCGGACACGACGCCCGCGCCGCCGAGCGCGCGATCGAGCGGCGTCGCCGGCACGCGGCGGCCGGCGCGATCGAACACCCGCAGCACGTCGCGCGCGGCGCGGCCCGTCGCATCGGCTGGTGCGCAGCCGACGAGTGCAGCCGCGGCCGCGTTCATGTACGTGAGCCGTCCGTTCGTATCGGTTGCGATCACACCATGCGGCAGCGCCTGCAACACGGTTTCGAGCCGCCGATGCCTGGCCGCTTCGCGCCGGCGCGCGTATTCGTTCGTGAGTCGCGCGTGCCGCAGCATCGACGCAATCGCGCAGACGAGCGCACCGATCAGCACGAGCGTCCCGAGCCGGACGAGCCGCTCGGGCAGCGGCTCCGTATAGGCAGCCGGATCGGACAGGAACAGCGTCCACACGAGCATGCCGCTAATCACGGTCGCCACCATCCCGAACAGGAACGAGGTGGCCCACGCGGCGCCCGCGAGCAGCGGGTAGTAGAGGACGAACGGCAGGTTCACGCCGCCGAAGCGGATCGCGAGCGCCTGCAGCACGGTCGCGATCGCGACCAGCATCACGGCCGTTGCGTAATTCCCGGCGCGCATGCGCGAAAAGTCGATCATCGGATACGCTCCTGCCGCGCGACGACGATGCGTGACGCCACGCGGGAACGGGTGCACGAGCGCGATCGCGGCGGCATCAGGAATCCGGCTTGTCCGCTTCGTCTTCCAGTTGCGCGAGCCGGTTGTAGATCGTCTTCAGGCTGACGTCGAGCACTTCGGCCGCTTGCGCCTTCACGCCGCCGCATTGCGCGATCGTGCCGAGGATCAGCCGCCGGTCGACTTCCTCGAGCGGCGTGCCGAACGGCACGGTCACGCGATCCTCGTGCGAATCGACCATGTTCGACAGCTCTTCCATGATCGGCGGCGGCAGCGTCTCGATCACGTCCGCATCGCTGAAAATGCTCGCGCGCTGCACGAAGTTGCGCAGTTCGCGCACGTTGCCGGGCCATTCGTGGGTCTTCAGCGCTTCGCGCGCGGCCGGCGCGAAGCGCAGATGCCGGCCGCTCTCTTCGTTGAAATGCTGCAGGAACGCGTCGGCGAGCATCGGGATGTCGTCGCCGCGCTCGCGCAGCGGCGGCAATGGAATCGGAAACACGTTGATCCGGTGAAACAGGTCGGGCCGCAGCTTGCCGTCCGCCATCGCGGCCTCCGGATCGCGGTTCGTCGCGGCGACGATGCGCACGTCGACGTCGATCTCGCGCGTCGAGCCGAGCCGCGTAAGCCGCCCCGTCTCCAGCACGCGCAGCAGCTTGACCTGCGATTCGACCGGCATCTCGGTGATCTCGTCAAGAAACAGCGTGCCGCCGTCCGCGCGTTCGAAGAAGCCCTTGTGCTGGCGCTCGGCGCCGGTGAAGCTGCCGCGGTCGTGGCCGAACATCTCGCTCTCGACCAGGTTCGCGGCGATCGCGCCGCAGTTCACCGCGAGAAACGGGCCGCGGCGGCGCAGGCTCAGGTCGTGCACCGTCTGCGCGGCCAGTTCCTTGCCGGTGCCCGATTCGCCCGTCAGCAGCACCGAAGCCTCGGTGCGCGCGACGCGGCCGATCGCATCGTAGACGGCCTGCATCGCGGGCGAGCTGCCGAGCATGCGGCCGAAACGCCCGAGGCGCTTCAGCTCCGAGCGCAGCTCGGCAATCTCTTCGTGCAGCGCGGTCGTGCGCGGCACGCGCGCAAAGATGCTGTTCAGCCGCTGCATGTTCAGCGGCTTCACGAGATAGTCGGTCGCGCCGCGTCGCAATGCGTCGATCGCGGTTTCGAGGCTCGCGTGGCCGGTGGTCAACACCATTTCGCAGTGCGAGCGTTTCGGCAATGCGTCGAACAGATCCATGCCGTTGCCGTCCGGCAGCACGAGATCGCACAGCACGAGATCGGGGGTATGCGTCGTGACGAGCGTGCGCGCTTCTTCGAGCGTCGCGGCCGTATCGCATGCGAGCTGCTGCGTGCGTGCGAGTGTCGCGAGCATCGTGCGCGTATCGGCATCGTCTTCGACGATCAGGACATAGGGCATCGAGGCTCCTTGTGAGGCGGCCCGGCGCGGGCACTGGCCGGAACCGCGACGGATGTGCGGCGCAGCACGCGCGGCCGGCACACGGCAACACCTTCCGCACTGCATACCAATGAGCGGACCGGCCGTCCTGCAATGAAAAACGCTGCTTCGAAGTATAGAAGACCCCGGTCGCGCATTCGTCGCTCATCGAATAAATCTATCTGCCGCGGCGGCTCGCATTGCCAGATTCAATGTCGCGCCGTTTGTATAAAAGGTAAGCTCCGTACAGGAAAACGACGCATGCCACGTCGTTTTTTCATCAGACCTCGACAATATTCGGTCAAATCTTCCTGATTCGATATCGCGCCATGGCGAAAACCGGCGATGACAGCGAGCGACTCTTCGGTCGCTCGCGTACGATCCAGGCCCTTTTACTGAAGGTGTCGCGCGTCGCGACCACGCACGCCAGCGTGCTGATCGTCGGGGAAAGCGGCGCCGGCAAGGATATCGTCGCGCGTCTCCTGCACGACCTGAGCCCGCGGCGGCGCGGGCCGTTCGTCCCCGTCAACTGCGGGGCGATCGCGCCCGACATCGCGGAATCGCATCTGTTCGGTCACGAAAAAGGCAGCTTCACCGGCGCGGTCGCGCAGCATGTGGGCATGTTCGAGGCCGCGTGCGGCGGCACGCTGTTCCTCGACGAGATCGCGGAAATGCCGGGCGAGCTGCAGGTCAAGCTGCTACGCACGCTCGAATCGAACACGATCGTGCGCGTCGGCGGCCACGAATCGATTCCGCTCGACGTGCGGATCGTCGCGGCCACGCATCACGATCCCGTCGAGGCCGTGCGCAGCGGGCGCCTGCGCGAAGACCTGTTCTACCGAATCGCGATGATCGCGCTGCATGTGCCCCCGCTCAGGCAGCGCGAGGACGATGTCGGCGATATTGCACTGCAGATCGTCGAGCGGCTGAACGCGCGGCACCGCACGAGAAAGCGCCTGTCGATGCAGGCGATGAAGGCGCTGCGCGCGTATACGTGGCCCGGCAACGTGCGCGAACTGCGCAATGCGCTCGAGCGTGCGTTCATCCTCGCGGACGAGCAGATCGACCTGCAACTGCCGCGCCGCCAGCCGCCGCACGAGGAAGTGCGCCACAACGCGATGACGCTGCATATCGGCACGACGCTCGCGCACACGCAGCAGCGCTTCATCGCCGCGTCGCTGCGGCATTTCAACGGCGACAAGCCGCGCACCGCGAAAGCGCTCGGCATCAGCCTCAAGACGCTGTACAACCGTCTCGCGCTGCTGCCCGAGCACGAGCGCAGCGCGGTGAACGGCGCTGCGGCGCCGAACCCCGGTGACGCAGGCGCCGCCACCATCGCCACCACCAGCGCGAGCGCAGCCCCGCCGCCGGGCGCACCGAATCAGTGAGCGCGGCGGCGCATGCTCATGCCATCGCGCGGCACATCGCCGCGCACGTTTCGCACGCGAGCGCGCAGTTGCGGCAATGATCGTGCGCATGCAGCAGGCATTCGGTCGCGCACAGGTCGCACGCCTGCGCACACAGTGCGCACACGCTCGGCACGAGCACACTGCGGCGCGCCATCGCGCCCGACGCGAAGCGGCACAGCTGCGCGCATTCGATATCGAGCGCGATGCAGGCCGCCAGCGCGTGCCCGTCGGGTTCCGCGAGGCACGCGGCCAAACACGCATCGCACGCATGCGCACACGCGTCGCACGCGGCCATGCAGTTGTCGTATCGATCGTCCATCGCATCGCTCCTCGTTCCGGTTCACATACGTCAGGGTTCGAGCTGCACCTTCATCCGGCCCGGTTCGCGCGCGACCGCATCGGCCATATCGGCGATATCCGGGTCGGGCACCGTATCGATGCGAATGTCGCCGATGCCGAGAAACATGACGGCTTTCATGTGCGGCCCTCGTTGTCGAAAGCGGGACGGCGAACGTGACCGTCGAACTGATCGAGCAAGGCGCGCGCCCGCGCAACGGCGCTAGCGTCAGGTCAAACAGCGGCGGGTTTGCGTCGAGTCGGGCGTCGCCTTCAATGCGGCAGCGCGGACGCGGCCTTCAGGCTCGCGACGATCATCTGCATCGCGATCGCCGCGAGAATCATTCCCATCAGGCGCTGCGTGACGGCCGTCACGCGCGAACGCACGACTGCGTGTCGTACGACGCAGCACCGCCGGATCCGCGTTCACGACCGACGGAGGGCCCCGACCGATGCACGCAACCGACACCTTCGCGGATCACGAGATTCGCGTCGAAGCGACGCGCAACGCAAACGGCGCGCGGGTCGCGCAGGTGCGGATCTTCCGCGACGGCGCGCCCGTCGACCTGCCGGCACCCGAGCTGGCCGGGCCGCTGTCACACGGCTGCAATCTGCCGCTCCAATGCCGCTTCCGCCTTCAGGCTGTCGAGATCGCGGCCGATCGTCACGATCGCGAGCCGCGTGTCGCCGCGCCAGTATGCGATCGAGCAGTCGTGCGCGCCGAGGTCGCCGTCGATCTCGACGCGATCCCATTGCTCCGCATGCCCGACATAGTTGACCGTCATGTCGTAATGCTGGCTCCAGAAGAACGGCACCGCGTCGAACGGCTGCTGCTGCCCGAGCATGTTGCGCGCCGCGACGCTGCCCTGCCGCTCGGCGACGACCCAGTGCTCGACGCGAATGTGCTCGCCCGTCAGCGGATCGGGCCAGCGTGCGATGTCGCCGGCCGCGTAGACGCCGGGCGCGCTCGTCTGCAGGAAGCGGTCGACCGTCACGCCGCGCTCGACCGCAAGCCCCGCGTCCTGCGCGAGCGCAACGTTCGGATGAACGCCGATGCCGACCACCACGACATCGGCCGGCAGCACGTCGCCGGTCGACAGCGTCACGCTGTCCGGTGCGATTTGAGCGAGCGTCGTGCCGAGATGGAACACGACACCATGCGATTCGTGCAGCGCCTTGATCGCGTCGCCGAGCGCTTCGCCGAGCACGTGCGCCATCGGTTGCGCATCGGGCGCGACGACATGCACGTCGAGCCCGCGCGTGCGCAACGCAGCGGCCGCTTCGAGCCCGATGAAGCTCGCGCCGACCACGACGCAACGGCGCGCCGTTTTCAGCTTGCCGATCAGCGCGTCGCCGTCGGCGCGCGAGCGAAGCACACACACGTGCGGCAGATCCGCACCGGGCACGGTCAGCCGGTTCGGTTCGGCGCCCGTTGCAAGCAGCAGCGCGCCGTATCCGACGCGGCCGCCGTCGGCCAGCTCGACCGCATGCTGCGCGGGATCGATCCGCGCGACCCGCGTGCCGCACCGCACGTCGATTCGATGGTCGGTATAGAACGACGGCGCGCGCAGCGGCAGCCAGTCGGCGTCGGCCGTGCCCGCGAGATAGTCCTTCGACAAATTCGGCCGGTCGTACGGCGGATCGCGGTCGGCGCTCAGCAGCGTGACGGGATGCGGATAACCTTCCTGCCGCAGCGTCACGGCGGCCGCGATCGCAGCGGCGCCGCCGCCGACGATCACCACCGATGCGGGCAACCCGGCCGCATTCAGCGCCGGCGGCGCGGCGGCCGGCCGCGCATCGAGCACGATTGCGCGACCGTCGCGGCGTTCGACGCGCCAGCACGGCAGCCCGTCGAGCGCCGGCGCGCGCAGCCGCGCGCCGGTACGCAGGCAGAACGCCGCGTGGTGCCACGGGCAGCGGATCGTGTCGCCGACCAGCAGGCCGTCGGCCAGCGGCGCGCCGTAGTGCGTGCATTGCGCGCCCACGGCAAACAGTTCGTCGGCGCGGCGCACGAGCAGCACCGCTGCGTCGCCGACATGGCCCTCGATCATCGCGCCGTCGGCGATGTCGTCGAGCGCGATGCCCAGCGCGAGATCAGGGTGTGAAGACGAGGAATCGCTTCCGGACATGACATCGCTCCCGCAGAGTCAGGTAACGATCCCATTATCGGCGTCCTTCATGAAAAGAACAGGTACAAACGCCCCGCGGCGCACGCAAACACCGACTGTAGCTTGTACGCGATCCATGACCGGCGTGGAACGTCATCGACGTTGCGGCGCAACACGCAGCCGCCGTGTAATCGTAGTTCCGCGCGGCCCGCGCAATTCGCGTGCCGTTCCGTCTTCATTCCGTCACCGGAGGTTCTCCCATCACCGACGCGCGCACGGCTCGGCGATGCGCGGGCCCGCGTGGACTCACGCGTCGTCGACGTTGTCCGCGTAGTGGTCGATCGCGACCTTGCACTCGTCGAACACCACCGTCAGCTGCTCGACGTCGTTCGACTCGACCCACTTGCGGATCTGCAGGAAGTAGCCGGTGCCGAGATCGGCGATGCGGGCCGGATCCTCGGTCGTCACGTCGACAGTCGCGATCGCGCGGTTGCCGGGCAGCGGCGACAGCGTCGCCGCGATGTCGAAGCGCCGGTACGATTGATCGATGCGCATGCTGTTCTCCCGAAGCGGTTGGAAGGCGGCGCTCAGCCGAGCGCCTGGCGGAAGACCTTGCCGCCGAATCCCGTCACGACGTTGTCGACCGAGAACGGCGTGGCTTCCTTCGCCTCGAGAATGATCGCGACGCTGCCGGGCACGAGCCGCGCGGCCACCGTCTCGACGAACGTGCCGTCGAGCAGCGCGTTGCCGGCCGCGTCCGCGAGGATGCCGGCACCCGCGCCGGCCGCCATGCCCGTGACCACGCCGAGCGGCCCGGCGAGGATCCCGAGCAGGCCGCCCGCGATCGCGCCGATCACGCCGCCCTTGAACGGCCGCGATTCGGCGGCGAGCACCGCGAGCTTGCCGGCCGCGTCCTTTTCGACGACGACGCCGTTCTCGATGTGGAATCCTTCATTCTTCTCGGACAGCGCCTCGAAATCGTTCGCGGCCTGACGGGCCGTGTCGACGCTGCCGAACACGGCGACGATCAGTTGCTTGGTCATTCGACACCTCTCTCGTGTGGATGCGCATATGCTGCCGGCACACATCGCGCGGCGCGCCGGCAACCCGGTGTTCATTCAGATGCCTGTGGCTTCGACACGTGCGCGGGCTGCCTCGACATACGCATGCGCGGCCGCCTGCTGCATCGCGACGACGGACGGCGCACGTGTGCGCGCCGGATCGGCGTCACGCGCGTCGCGCGCCTGCCGATACGCGTCCGACGACGCGTGCTGCAAATCGATCGCCTGCTTCGTTGCGACGGAATGCGTGCTCATCCAGCCCCTGCTGTAGAAACATGGTGCATATCGTTCGCGCGTCACCGGCCCCCCACATGCGCATCCTCCTCGACATCGTCGACGTCGGCCGGAAAACGATGCTGGCCGAAGCTCAGGATCAGCACGCCCACCGCGAGCAGCACGATCCCGAACGTCGTCATCAGCATCCGCTCGGGGCTGTCGGTCGCGCCGCGCAGGATCAGGTCGCGCGCGAGCGACGTCATCGCAATGAACAGCGGAAACCGCACGGGCAACCGGCCGAGCCGCAGGTAGCGCACGTTCATCGCGAGCACTTCCAGATACAGGAACATGAGCAGCAGGTCGGTCAGCGACACCTCGCCCGCGAGCACGACCTTCCAGGCTTCCTGCGTCATCGCGAACGCGGTCGCGAGCCCGATCACGATCAGCCCGGCCAGCTCGGCCGCGTGAAGGAAATGGCCGAAGCGGCGACGGATGCGCTCGGACGGAGAACAGGAAACGGTGGACGTATTCAAGTTGACGGTCGGTGTGATGATGCGTGAGCGGTGCCGGACAGGCCGCCATGCTCGACCACCGCGACATAAACACGCATCGCTTCCAGCAGGTTCATGGTGACGCTCCTCGTCGGCGGCGCAGCGGAACCTAATCTACTGCACGCTGCACGCACGCTCAAGAGCACAGCGCCGCGCATGCCAGGAGTACAGCTGCGCGGCCGCCGCGCAAATTCCGGCCCCGTTTGACCCATTCGAATGACAGATTGACGATACGTGTTCCAAAGACCCGCCGAAGCTGCTAGATTGCATGCTCGACGACGTTGCGCGGTGCGGGCAAGTCACGCGCCGGGCGGCCGGCCGCCGCCGCTGCGGCCCGTTGCGCGATGCCCGCGCAACGTCCTTCATCCGCATGTCACAAAGAGAACAGTCGCATGACACAGTCCAACCGTTCGCCTTCGCGCGCCGCGGCAGCCGCGGCCCGTCCGCCCCGACATGACTGACCGGCAGGCCGCGATGCAGACACCTCCCCCGCTCTCCCAGGCCGTTCACAGCCCGATCACGCGCAGCGCGATCTTCCTCGTGGCAACGATCAATCCCGGCGCCGATCGCGCCGACACGATCCGTTCATGGTGCGGCGACATCGCCGCGCTCGTGCGCTCGGTCGGCAAGCGCGTGCCCGGCGGCAACCTGACCTGCGTGTGCGGCTTCGGCGCCGACGCGTGGGATACGCTGTTCGGCGACCCGCGCCCCGCGTCGCTGCATCCGTTCCGCGAATTCGGCGCCGGGCAGCGCGTCGCGGTCGCGACGCCGGGCGACATCCTGCTGCACATCCGCGCCGAAGCGATGGACCTGTGCGTCGAACTCGCGACGCAACTGCTCGGCGCGCTCGGCAGCGCCGTCACGGTCGTCGACGAGGTGCACGGCTTCCGCAATTTCGACCAGCGCGCGATGATCGGCTTTGTCGACGGCACCGAGAACCCCGAAGGCCGCGAAGCGGTCGACTTCACGGTGATCGGCGATGAAGATGCCGAATTCGCGGGCGGCAGCTACGTGATCGTGCAGAAGTACCTGCACGACATGGCCGGCTGGAACGCGCTCGCGGTCGAGACGCAGGAGCGCATCATCGGCCGCACCAAGCTGTCCGACATCGAGCTCGCGCCGGACGTGAAGCCGTCGTCGTCGCACAGCTCGCTGACCACGCTCGACGAGAACGGCCAGGAAGTGAAGATCCTGCGCGACAACATGCCGTTCGGGCGTCCGGGCGCCGGTGAATTCGGCACCTATTTCATCGGCTATGCGCGCTCGCCGGCGCCGATCGAGCAGATGCTCGAGAATATGTTCGTCGGCCGCCCGCCCGGCAACTACGACCGCCTGCTCGACTACAGCCGCGCGGTCACCGGCTCGCTGTTCTTCGTGCCGTCGGCCGACCTGCTCGAAGCGCTCGCCGATCGCGCGGCGCCGGCCGCCGACGCCGCGCAACCGGAATCCTCGTCGTCCGCGCCGCAGCGCGACGGCTCGCTGAAAATCGGCTCGCTGAAAGGAACCCAAGCCTATGAATAACCTGCACCGCGAACTCGCCCCGATCTCGTCGTCCGCCTGGGAACAAATCGAGGAGGAAGTGGCGCGCACCTTCAAACGCTCGGTGGCCGGCCGCCGCGTCGTCGACGTCGACGGCCCCGCGGGCCCCGAGCTGTCGGCCGTCGGCACCGGGCACCTGGTGGAGGTCGCCGCGCCGCGCGAGCAGGTGAACGCGCGGCTGCGCGAAGTCCGCACGATCGTCGAGCTGACGGTGCCGTTCGAACTGAGCCGCGATGCGATCGACAGCGTCGAGCGCGGCGCGCGCGACGCCGACTGGCAACCGGCGAAGGACGCCGCGCAGCGGCTCGCGTTCGCCGAGGACAACGCGATTTTCGACGGCTACCCGGCCGCCAGCATCGTCGGCATCCGCGAAGGCACGTCGAACCGCAAGCTCACGCTGCCGGCGGACGTCAGCGCGTACCCGGACGCGATCAGCGACGCGCTCGAAGCGCTGCGGCTCGCGGGCGTCGACGGCCCGTACTCGGTGGTGCTCGGCTCGGACGCGTATACCGCGCTCAGCGAGGCGCGCGACCAGGGGTATCCGGTTCTCGGCCACATCAAGCGGATCGTCAGCGGCGAGATCATCTGGGCGCCGGCGCTCAGCGGCGGCTGCGTGCTGTCGATGCGCGGCGGCGATTACGAGTTGCACCTCGGGGAAGACGTATCGATCGGCTACACGAGCCATAGCGACAAGGCCGTCCGCCTGTACCTGCGCGAAACCTTCACGTTCCTGATGCTGACGAGCGAAGCATCGGTGGCCGTGGCGCCGCAGGCCAGCACCGCGGCCTGATCCAGGTTGCCTGCGCGCGATGCCCGCCCGGGCGTCGCGCGCGACCGGCCGCATGTTCGTCGCCGATCGAACCCATCTTGCATGGAGAATGTCATGAGCGATACGAATGATGCATTGCAGGCACTGCAAGCGTCGGTCGACAGCCTGAAGAAAACGGTCGATGCGAACGCGGGCAGCGAGGCCAGCGACACCGCCGTGCTGTTTACCGTCGTGTCGCTGATGCTGGCCGAGTTGCCGCCCGACACGCGCAACCTGATCGAGGATTCGTTCTCCGTCTGGGCCAATGGTCTGCCGAATGCGGCACTGTCGACGGACGTGAAGCAGATCGCCCGCCAGCGGCTCGCGATGAAACTGTCCGACTGATCGCGGTTCGCCACGGTTGGCGCCATGTCCGGCCCGTACCGTGCAACTGGACCTCTCGTTCGGCCACCACGCACGCATCGGCTGCGATGCGCGCGCGGCAGGCCCACCCGCATCACCGTCCGTTTGCCGCCGACCGGCACCCTGCGCGCCGATGTCGCACCGCGATCCGTTCGCGTTTCCCTCCCCCGTGCCTCCAGTCATCGCACGCTGCACATGCCGCGCGCGCCCGCGTCGCCGCGTGCGCGCCCGTCTGTACTCCTTGTCCCCCGTGCGTGCGCGCATGTGAGGGTGCAATTCGCAGTCGGTCCGGCGCGCAACTGTGTCTTGGATGCCTCCCGCCGAGGCGCTATTTTGAACGCAGTCGAAGCGATGCCGTGGGCTCCTCGCAGCATGCGCGCTCCCCGCCGCGACCGTGCGCCTCGCCGGCGCGCGCGGCGCGACAGCGTGGGCGCGGCC
>NZ_JBFPFS010000048.1:0-51959 GCF_047978125.1 Burkholderia sp. LFS061
CCGCCGTTACTGGGCCTTCGGCAGGCCTTCGAGCTTCATGCCGGGCTTGATGCCCTTCGCGGCGAACCAGCCCTTGCTCATTTCGAGCGCATAGACGCCGTTGTTGCGCGGCCATGCGGAGGCGCTGCGCAGCGCGGCGGCCGCGTTCGAGCGCGCGGCCGCGAGCCACGGCGCCGGCGTGCGCGGCACCGTACGGATCTCGGCCAGCGACGTGATCGCCGTCGAGGTGCTGCCGCCCATGCTCGCGCAATTGCGGCGCGATCATCCGGGGCTCGTCATCGAACTGGTGCCGACCGACCGCATCCAGGACGTGCTGAACCGCGAGGCCGACATCGCGGTGCGGATGGCGCCTCCCGCGCAGGACGCGCTCGTCGCGCGGCGCGTCGGCGCGATCGAGGTCGGGCTGTATGCGCGCGACGACTACGTGGCGCGCAACGGCGTGCCCGCGACGATCGACGAACTCGCGCATCACGCGCTGATCGGCTTCGATACCATCACGCCGTTCATCCGCTCGGCAGGGCGCGGGATGCCGCTATGGAAGCGCGATGCGTTCGCGCTGCGCACCGACAGCAACCTCGCGCAGCTCGCGATGATCCGCGCCGGCTACGGCGTCGGTTTCTGCCAGACGGGGCTCGCGAAGCGCGACGTGCGGCTCGTGCGCGTGCTGCCGGACGGGCCCGCGATGAAGCTGGAAACCTGGGTCGTGATGCACGAGGACCTGCGGACGAGCCCGCGCTGCCGGGCCGTGTTCGAGGCGCTGGCGGACGGGTTGCGCGCGTATGCCGACGGAGAAGCCGCCGAGTAAAAGGCTCGAATTGCCCGGACGGTACTACTCGTGGATTTTCCCGGCGAACAGGATGTCCGCTATGCGCCGCCATGGATTGTCAGGCACGTCGTAGAAGCGCAATCCTTCCTCCGACGCTTAGGCCCAGTCGACCATCGCCTCCAGGTACTCGCCGATCGAGCGGTTTTCCCAGCCAAGCGCGGCATGCGCGTATGGCGACGGCGGCACGTCGGCTTCGAGTTGCCGCTCCGTGTTCCAGTCATGGCCGAGTACGCGCAGGAAATGGATCAGCGAGCGCTCGTCGACCACACGCTCCAGCGCGTCCTGCAGCCTGTCGGCCATCTGGCTTTTCAGTTCGTCGTTCATGCTCATGCGTAGGCCCTCTCCCGCGTCTCTCGAATACGCGCCGCTGCATGTGCGCGGCGCGTGTTTACATCAGCAATTGCCGCGACAGCACCTCGCGCGCCTGCGTGACGGTTTCGCGTTCGCCCGGCATCGGCGGCGTCAGCGAAAACACCGCGTCGGGCAGCGGCGGCAGCCGGTATTTCGCGCCGAGCCGCATCATGCCGTCGCCGATCGCCGACGCGCACAGGCAGCTGACACCGAGCCCCGCCGCGAGCATCGACTGCAGCCCCGCGACACCCGACGCGCTGTGCACGAGCACGTACGGCGTGTGCTGCTCGTCGAGCGAGCGCACCGCGATCTGATGCATCATGCAGTCGTCCGGCAGCAGCACGAGCGGCAGCGGCTCGGGCAATTGCTCCGCGAGCGCGGGCGACGCGACCCACGACAGCGGCTCGCGCCGCAACACCCAGCGCGTATCGGCCGACGCCGGCCGGAACGGCCCGCTCGACAGGTTCATCACGACGCCGAGATCGACCTGCCCTCTCGCGTGCGCCGCCTCGATGTCCGCGCTCTTCATCGCGCTCACGTGCAGGCTCAGTTGCGGGTAGCACTCCCGCAGCCGCGCCAGCAGGCCCGCGACTTCATTCGTCCGGTAGTAGTCGGTGATCGCGACGCGCAGCTCGCCCTTGATCGCCTGCCCGCGCAGCTCGTCGAACGCGGCCTCGTTCAGCGCGACGATCCGCCGTGCGTGCTGCAGCAGCCGCGTGCCGGCCGGCGTCGGCTCGACGCCGCGCTTGCTGCGCACGAACAGCGGCACGCCGGCGCGCAATTCGAGCTTGCGCACCTGCTCGCTGACCGTCGACTGCGACAAGTGCAGCAGCGGCGCGGCGGCCGTCAGGCTGCCGGCGTCCGCGACCGTCGCGAAAGTGCGCAACTGGTCCAGATCGAAACCGCGCATCGCCATTCTCCATCCATCGATTAGCCCGATGGATGCTACCACCCTTTCCCGCTTTTCCGATTCGTCGACCGCACCCAGAATACGGGGTCAATGGCCGGCCTGCGCCGCGCGCGCATACGGCCCTCATTCTTTTCGGACCCTTCGTTCATGACGAACCACACTCTTGCCCCTTGCGCGCCGGCCGGCGCGGCTGCCGCGGCGACACCGCGCAGCCATCATGGCTGGGCACTCGTGGTCCTGCTGGTCGGCGCCATTTTGCCGCCGCTCGACTACTTCATCGTGAATCTCGCGCTGCCGGCCATCCGCGACGGCATCGGCGCGCGCCCGGCCGAGCTCCAGCTCGTCGTGTCGGCCTATGCGTGCGCGAGCGCGGTCGTGCAGATCACGGGCGGCCGCCTCGGCGACCTGTACGGCCGCAAGCGCATGTTCATGCTGGGCATGGCCGGCTTCGTGCTCGCGTCGACGCTGTGCGGGCTCGCCGGCAGCGGCGCGGTGCTCGTCGGCGGCCGCGTGCTGCAGGGCCTGTTCGCTGCGATCCTCGCGCCGCAGGTGCTCGCGACGATCCGCAGCGTGTTCAGCCCGCAGGAACAGGTGCGCGTGATGGGCTTCTACGGTTTCGCGTTCGGCCTCGCGGCCGTGATCGGCCAGCTCGGCGGCGGCGCGCTGATCAGCCTGCATCCGTTCGGGCTCGGCTGGCGCGCGATCTTCCTCGTCAATCTGCCGATCGGCATCCTTGCGCTGATCGGCAGTTGGCGCTTCATCCCGGAAAACCGGCCGCCGCGCGGCCAGCGCATCGACGTGCCGGGCACGGTGCTGATGTCGCTGTTCCTGCTGATGCTCGTGTATCCGCTCACGCAGGGCCGCGAGGCCGGCTGGCCGCTGTGGATGATCGTGTGCGTCGTCGGCGCGCTGCCGATGCTCGGGGCGCTGCTGGCGGTCGAGGCGGGCCGGCTCGCGCGCGGCCGCGATCCGCTGCTCGACGTGCGCCTGTTCCGCAACCCGGTCGTCGCGCTCGGGCTCTTGCTCGCGTTCCTGTTCTACATGCTGAGCGCGTTCTTCCTGAGCTACGGGATCTATCTGCAGGGCTGCCTGAACTGGTCGCCGCTCGCGTCCGGGTTCGCGATCCTGCCGCTCGGGCTCGGCTTCCTCGCGAGCCCGCTGCTGATGCCGCGCCTCGTCGGCCGGTTCGGCGGTTATCGCGTGCTCACGCTCGGCTTCGTCATGCTCGCCGCAGGCGTCGCGACCGCCGCCGCGCTCGCCCGCGAAGGCGCGCCGGGGCCAGGCTTCTACGCGGGCATCGCGGCGATCGGCATCGGGCAAGGGCTCGTACTGCCGTCGGTCGTGCGGATCGTGCTTGCGGAAGTCGACGCGGCCCGCGCGGGCGTCGCGTCAGGGATGGTCAGCGCGATGCTGCAGATCGGCGCGGCCGTCGGCGCCGCAACGATCGGCGGCGTGTTCTTCGCGCGGCTCGGCGTGCATCCGGCCGCGGTCGATTACGTGCAGGGGTTCCGGACGTCGATGTTCACGCTGACCGCCGTATTGCTTGCGTGCATCGCACTGTCGACGGCACTCGGGCCGCTGCATCGGCGGCTGCATGCAGGTGCGTGACGCGGGGCGTGGATCGCACCGCCGGCTGGATCTGCGGCGGAAAGGTGAATGCACAGCCGATCGCCGGTATCCGGCTCATCGGTGTTTTTTGCGTTGCGCCTGCCGCGCTTCCCACTCGGCCAGCTCGATGCGATAGCGCGCCAGCGCTTCGTCGTACAGGTCGAAGACGCACGGCGAGCAGCCGCTGTTGCAGCAGTCTTCCAGTTCAGGCTGTTCGGGCGGGGTCGGACGGGGATCGTCCTCGGACGGATCGGATGGATCGGTAGGGGCAGGCGTGGGCACGGCGAAGATCGAATGACGAGGAACGTTCACCAGTATAAGTGTATGCCGCCCGGCCTGCCGGCAGCGTCACGTCCGTCCGCAGACGCGTGCACACTGCCCGCTCGTTAGTTCGATGCACGCGATCCCGTCGGGTGCCGCGAGGCCCCTGACGCACCGGACAGCGTTCTGGCGATGTCGTCGTGGTCGTCGTGCGGCGGTGGTCATGCGTTCATCCATAATGGCGCGACTGCCGACGAAGCAGGCGGTGCGCGCCGACAACGCGCTTTTCGTTGCGCTCCTGAATGCCGCCCTCCGTGCAGCCGCGTCTTTCCCACCGATCGCCAGGAGTCGAGTCATGGCTGAAGCAGTGAATCCGCCGGAAGTCTGGGCGCCGTTCGGCGCGTTCTCGATGGCCGTGATCCAGGGAGACGGCCGGATCGTGCATCTGAAGGGGCAAGTCGCGCTCGACCGCGACGGACAACTGGTCGGCCACGGCGACATGCGCATGCAGGTGCGGCAGACGCTCGACAACATCCGCGACGTGCTGGCCGCGATGGGCGGGCAAATGCGCGATGTGATCTCGCTCGTCCACTACGCGACCGACATCGATGCATTCATGCAGGCCGGCGATATCCGCAAGACCTGCTTTGCCGAACCCTATCCCGTGACGACGACCGTTCAGGTCGAGCGTCTCTACCATCCGGATTTGCTGATCGAGATCGCGGCCGTTGCCGAAATTCCGCTGACGCGATTTCGGAGGCCTTCGCCTCACGCGTGAATCACGGCCGTCCCGCGCCACAGTGCGCGCCGGACGGGGTACCACCGGCCGACGCGCATGCAAGATCCGCGCTTACTTCGCCTGCGCACCCGGCTTCACGGCATCCGCGCCCGACTTGTCGCCCAGCGGCTGCCACGCGGCGCCGAGCGCATACCAGTCGATGCGGCGCGTGAGTGTCATGATGCCGGCGAGGATCGCGAACAGCAGCAGCGAACCGAGCATCAGCGCGTTGTCCTCCGACAGCAGCAGCCCGTAGAGCGCCGCGTACAGCATCGCGAGCAGCGCCGCGAACGTCGCGCCGCGCTTCACGCTGTGCAGCACGAACGACAGGTAGAAGCCGAGCAGCCCGATGCATGCGCCGCTCGCCGCGAGATACGCATGACCGAACGCGATGTGCTCGGACAGGCTCAGCAGCAGCAGGAAGAACAGCGCGAGCGACAGGCCGACCAGCAGGTACTGGATCGGGTGAATACGCAGCCGCTTCGCGAGTTCGTACATGAAGAAGCTCGCGAACGTGAGCATCACGAACAGCGCGCCGTACTTCGTCGCGCGTTCGGCCTGCAGATAGACGTTCACGGGTTCGATCACCGATACCGATGCCATCTCGATCGCACCCTCCCCGTTGCCGGTCGCGACCTGCTCGCGCGCCTTCGTGTTGAACGACGTCACGTGCCAGTTGCCGGCGAAACCATGCGCATCGATCGTGCGCTCGCCCGGCAGGAACGCGCCGCCGAAGCTCGGATGCGGCCACGTCGATTTCAGCGAAAAATCGTTCTGGTCGGCCACCGGCGCGAACGCGACGGATTCCGCGCCCGCCAGCGGCAGGCCGATGCTGAACGGCACGACAGCCCCTGCATTTGCGTCCGCCAGCGCCGCGAGATCGATAGTCGCGTGCACGCCCTGGCGCAGGCTGTCCAGCCGCGTGCCCTGCTCCACGTCGAACCGCTTGCCGCCAAGGCGCAGGTCGGGCTGCGCCTTCAGCCCGCGAATGTCGCCGATGCCGATCGCGACATACGCACTGTCGACCGCGAAGCTCACGTGGCCGTCGGCCTGCGGCAGCTTCTTCAGGTCCGGCAGCATCAGCGTGCCCGTCAGCCGGCTATCCAGCCCGTACACGAGCGCCTTGTGGATGCCGCGATAGCGCACCTCGACCTTGAGCGTGCCGTCGACGTTCAGCGTCTTCGGAAACACGAGCAGGCGCTTCGTCTCGCTTCTCAGGCTCGTTTTCGCCGCGCCGCCGGCCGGCGTGTCGTCGCGCACACGCGTGACTTCCGTGTAATGCACGACGAGCACCGGCCCCGTCACCGTCTGTGGCCCCGCGTAGCTGGCCCAGATGCTCTGCAATGCGCTCCGGCGATACTCGGCGCGTTCCTGCACGATGCTTTGGACCATCTGCAGCGGGATCAGGATCGCCAGCGCGAGAAACGCGGTGATCACGGACTTGAACAACAGGACTCGATTCATTGCTGACGGATACCGGAGTGGAAGATGCGGTCAGCATGAGCGGGCCCGGTGAAGGCCGATTGAAGCCGGTGTGAAGCGAATGTGTGGCGAGCGTGAAGCGCGCTCAGCCCGGCGACGGCAGCGTGAGCGTCGCGCACGCGCCGCCTTCGTCGCGATTCGCGAGCGCGACCTGGCCACGATGCAGCATCGCGACTTCGCGGACGAAACACAGCCCGAGGCCCGTGCTGCGATCCTGCCCGTCGGGGCGCGGCAGCGAATAGAAGCGTTCGAATACCCGCGACAGCGCGTAGTCGGGCACGCCGGGGCCGTCATCGATAACACGCACGACCGCGACATGCGCCCTGCCCGCCGGCTGCCGTTCGAGCGCGACCCGGATCGTGCTGCGTTGCGGCGCGAAATCCAGCGCGTTGTCGAGCAGGTTGCCGAGCGCCTGGCGCAGCAGGAACGGATCGCCTTCGACGACTGCCGGATCGGAAGCGTCGTTTGCGTCGATCCGCAGGCTCACGCCGCGCTGGCGCGCGCGCGGCTCGATATCCTCGACGAGCTGTTCGAGCACCGGCAGCAGCGCGACCGGCTCGTGTACCGACAGGCGCTGCTTCTGCTCGACTTCGGCCAGCGCGAGCAGCTTGCGGATCATCTGTTCGAGTCGGCCGGCCTGGCGGCGGATGTTTTCGGTGAAGCGCCGGCGGTTCGCGACCGGCATCTCCTCCTGCAGCAGTTCCGCCGCGCCGCTGATCGCGGCCAGCGGGCTTTTCATCTCGTGCGTGAGCGTGTGGATGTAGGTTTCGACGTACTGCCGGTCCTCCAGCCGCTGATGCATGCTCTCCACAGCGCGCCCGAGCTCGGCCAGCTCGTTCGCGCCCTGCAGCGGCATCGCCGCGCGCTCGCCGGCCGCGATCGCGCGCGCATAGCGTTGCAGCCGCCGTAGCCCGAGCACCAGCCACCATGTGCAGGCGGCGCCGATCAAGATCGCGCCGCCCATCAGCAACGCGCCGTACAGCATGATCTTGCGCTGGCTGCGCGCGATGAACGGCGCGACCGTCTGGTTCGGCTTCGCGATCGTCAGCACGCCGACGATCTCGTTCCCGCGCCGGATCGGCGCCGCGACGTGCATCACGGTGCTGCTGTCGTCGTTCGGATCGGCGCGCGTGCTGCGTGCGCCGTATTCGCCGCGCAGCGTCCGGTACACGTCGTTCCAGCGCGAATAGTCCTGCCCCACTGCGCTGCCGGTCGAGTCGTAGCGCACGATACCGTGCGCGTCGGTGATGTAGATGCGGTAGCTGATCGTATTCTTGTGCATGCCCCACACGTTCGCGCTGACCGGGCTCTCGTGCAGCTTTTGGAGTTGCCGCGCGAAGGCGCCGTCGGCGATATGCCCGTTCGCCATGTCGTCGGCGGCCAGCGTCGCCAGCACCTGCGCGGTGTCGACGAGCGTGTCCTCCATCGCTTCGCGCACACCGGGCTTCACTTCCTGCACGAACACGCGCAGCGTGATCAGCGCGGCAAGACCGACGATCAGGAAAAAACCGAAGAAGATGCGCAGGCCGATATGCATGGCGGTGCAGGTCGTTACGGTTGCAGCGAATAACCCATCCCGCGATGCGTGCGGATCGGGTCGCGCTCGGGATCGATCGCACGCAGTTTCGCGCGCAGCGTCTTGATGTGCGTGTCGACCGTGCGGTCGGCCGAATCGAGCGCCTCGTGCCATACGAGGTCCATCAACTGCTCGCGCGAATAGATGCGCCCCGGATGCCGGACAAGCAGCGCCAGCAGGCCGAATTCATAGCGCGTGAGGTCCAGCGCGTGGCCGAGCCACGACACGCGCGCGCCGGCGGTATCGAGCACGAAGCCCGGCGCGGTTGTCGCGGCCTGCGCATCTGCCGGCGCGGGCGTCGTTTGCGGCCTGGCTGTCCGGTAGAAGCGCCGCAGGATCACGCGCACCCGCGCGGCCAGCTCGCGCGGCGAAAACGGCTTGACCACATAATCGTCGGCGCCGATTTCGAGCCCGACGATCCGGTCGATCTCGTCGTGCCGCGCGGTCAGGAAGATCACCGGCACGTCGGTGAACGTGCGCAGCCGCCGGCACACTTCGAAGCCGCTGAGGTCCGGCAGGCCGACGTCGAGCACGACCAGGTCGAAGCGCGACTCGCGCAGCTGGTCGAGCGCCGCCTGCCCGAGCGTGCAGTGGACGGTCTGCATGCCGTCGGTGCCGAGGGCATAGACGATCGTGTCCGCGATCGCCGTTTCATCTTCGACGATCAGGATCTTGGGCTGATTCATGGTCTCAGGCTGGGCTCGCGCGTTTCCGGTGCGACATTGTACGCACGGCCGGCCGCGGCGCGAGCCTCAATGCGGCGAGCCCCACCCGCGCGCGCTACGCCACGCGGCCGCTCACCGGAATCGACGCGCCGGTGATCGCCTGTGCGTCGGCCGACAGCAGGAACCCGATCGTCGCCGCGATCTGTTCAGGCCGGACCCAGCGCGTGTAATCCGCGTCGGGCATGTCCGCGCGGTTCGGCGGCGTATCGATGATGCTCGGCAGGATCGCGTTCACCGTCACGCCGCGGTCGAGCAGTTCGGCCGCCAGCGCCTCGGTGAGACGCGCGACGCCGGCCTTCGCGGCCGCATAAGCGCCCATGCCCGAGCCGGCCTTGAACGCCGCGCCGGCGCCGATGTTGACGATACGTCCGGCCGGGCTCGCGACCAGGTACGGCAGCGCGGCCTTCGACGCGTTCAGCGCGGTCTTTACGTTCAACTCGTACATGCGGTCCCACGTGGCGGCGTCGCCGTCGGCGATCGTCTGCCATACGAACGCGCCGGCGATGTTCAGCAGCGCGTCGACCCGGCCGAATTCGCGGTTTACCGATTCGAGTGCCCGTGCGGCGGCCTGCGGGTCGACAAGGTCGATGCCGCCGATGCGCAGCGCGTCGGCCGGCACGCCGGGCAGCGTCTGCGCAGCCGGCGCGGCACCGCGGCCGATCAGTGCGACGCGTGCGCCGCGCTGGCCCAGCCATGCGGCCGTCGCGACGCCCAGATGACCGAATCCGCCGGTGATCGCGACTGCCTTGCCTTTCAGGTCGTGTTCCATCGATGTGCTCTCCTGGATCGAAGATGGGTGGTTGATGCATGATGCATGAGTCATGCCGGCCGCGGCACGGACGTGCGCGGCCGGCGCTTCGACAGCGTAGCGCCGTTCACACCTGCGTGCGCGCGGCGACGACGCTGCGGCGCAGTTCCTCCGTTGTTTCACACTGGTTGCCCGGACGCCAGCCCGGCGGCGGCATCACGATGCGAAGCGCGGTCCACACGTCGCGGGCCGCCGCGACGCCGCAGGCGAGGCTCGCCCGGTGCTCGCGCTCGACGACGAACGGATTGCGCGAGGGGGCCGGCGTGACAACGCCGTAGCGGCACGGCTCGTTCGGCTACACACGGCGACCGCGTGGCTGCCGACGGCGTCGGCGAGCCGATGCGCCGCGACTCCGCAGGCGAGGCCCGACACGCACGCATGCGGACAGCCGGGCATAATGCACGAGGCCCGTTCGGCGTGGCGCGAGCCGCGACCGGGCCGTGCCGGGCTACCCGACGCCTACGCCGATCCCGTATCAAATACTGAACCTCAACCCGTCAATCCCATGCAAGTACTCGTCGTTGGAACCGGCAAGCTGGCCAATGAGCTGCTCGGCTCGCACAAGCTCGACCCGGCAACCTGTCGCGTGATGTCCTGGTCGGACCGTGCACGAACCGACGAGCGGCATAGCGACGCCCGACGTAGCGACGCCCGACGTAGCGACGCCCGATCGATCGTCGTGCATGCCGGCTCCGGCCGCGAACTCCCCGCCGCGATCGCGTTTTGCGAGGCCACCGCGTCGCCGCTCGTCGAACTGTCCACCGGCTCCGACCTCGAAACCGGAACGCACGGCTTCCCGGTCGTGCTGTGTCCGAACACGAACATCCTGATGCTCAAGTTCATGAGCATGCTGGAAACCAGCGGCCACCTGTTTCGCGACTGCGAGATCAGCCTGACGGAGTCGCATCAGGCAGGCAAGACGTCCGTCCCCGGCACGGCCGTCGGCATCGGCCAGTCGCTCGGCGTGCGGCCGGAAGACATCCGCTCCGTGCGCGACCCGGACGTGCAGCGCAGCGAATTCGCGATCCCCGACGATCAGCTCGGTCGCCATGCGGTTCACCGGATACGCATCGACGACGGCGCGTGCAGCCTGCAGTTCGAATCGCGCGTGTACGGTGCGACGCCCTATGCGGATGGCGTGTCGCGCATCGTCGAAGCCGTCCGCCAGCACGATCTCGAAAACCGCCGCTATTCGATCGTCGAGTTCATCCGCAACGGCTGGTTGTAGTCGCGGCGACGTGCGGCGGACCTGCGACGGTGCCGCCACCGGAACCTGCCGGCCGCGGTCCCGCCACGGCCACGACGGATGCCGGTTCGACACCGCCGTCACACGTCTCCCAGCACCGCGCCGCTCTCCGGCAAGGTCGCACCGCCGTCGACGACGATCGTCTGCCCCGTGATGTACGCAGCATCGTCCGAGGCGAGAAACAGCATCGCGTTCGCGATGTCCTCCGGCTCGCCCATCCGCGCGAGCGGAATGTCGCGCGCGATCTGCGCCGCGACCGACGCGTCGCCGAGATTGCCGGCCGCCGGCGTGCGGATCATCCCCGGCTCGACACCGTTGACCGTCACGTTGCGGCGCGCAAGCTCCAGCGCCGCCGCGCGAACGAAGCCGTTCACGCCGGCCTTCGACGCCGCGTAGTGCGCGAGCCCCGGATAGGCGACGCGCGGCCCCGTCACCGACGACGTGACGAGCAGCCGCCCGGCCCCCGCGCGCTCGAATGCGGGCAGCGCGGCCTGCGCGAGCCAGAACAGCGCCGACAGGTTGACCGACAGCGTCCGCTCGAGCGTCGGCTCGTCGATCTGCGTGAACGGCGTCAGCGGAAAATACGCGGCGTTGTGGACGACGACATCGAGCCGGCCGCCGTCGCGCTCGACCGCTGCGACCAGCGCGCCCAGTTCGTCGCGGCTGGCGGCGTCCACCCGATACGCGCGCGCAGCGCCGCCCGCGCCGGCGAGCGCATCGGCCTGCGCGGCGGCGACCTCGCCGTTCAGGTCGGCAAGCGCGACGAACGCGCCGGATTCCGCGAAACGGCGTGCGATCGCCGCGCCGATCCCTTGCGCGGCGCCCGTGACGATCACGACGCGCCCGCTGAAATCCGCACGCAGTCGGCCGCTGCCCGGCACGGCATTCATCGCTGCGCCTCGCCGCCGAGCGGATGCGCGGTTTCGTTCAGCACCTGCGCATGGGCGCCGATCTGGAAGTTCGACAGCGTGCCGAAATCGCCGCCCTGGTAGCCGAAGATCTTGCCGTCGGTCTTGCGCTGAGCAAGATCGATCAGCACGACGCCGAGCGTCGGCACCACCTTTTCGCGCCACACGAACAGATACAGCTCGTCGTCGATCCGGAAGTAATGGCAGCGGTCGACATCGGCCAGCCCGCCTTCGACGCCCTGCAGGCACTGCCACGCGTAGAAGTTCTCGTTCAGGTAGATGTGCTCGTAGCATTCGGTCGGGCTGTAGCGGTACATCGTCCGCTTGCCGATCAGTTCGCGCGTCGGCCCGTGCAGCGGCCCCGGCCGTGCGTGACCGCCGAGCGTGCCGTGCCGGAACGCCGCGTCGACCGCCGTCAGCGGCAGCCCGCGCGCGACGCGCGTGAGCGCGTCGATGCACGTGTCGGCTTCGGTCGGCAGCACGCCGACGACCGACGTCCATACGCCGCTGTCGAGATCGATCACGAGACTGACCGACGTCGCACGGGCGGCCGTGTCGATGTAGTCGACGAAGTACAGCGCGTCGCGCAGCCGCGTCACGCGGCACGGCTCGCGGCCGCCCGCGTCGGTCGCCGCGTCGCGCCACTGCAGCGCGCCCTGCTCGAACGTATAGACGCGCCACGCGCCCGATGCATCGCCGAGCGCCAGCGTACGCCCGGCGAGCGCGTCGACGGGCGCGAGGATGTTCGCTTCCGGCGCGAAGCCGTCCGCGAGCGCGCCAACCTGAATGAATACCGGATCCTGTCGTTCCACCTGCCGCCTCCCGCGCAGCTTCAGGCCCGGCGGGCCGTGTACGCTGCTCATGTGCACATGGTGCGGGCTGCGCGCGGCGCGCGGTATCGGCCAAAAGGATGAAGGGCGCGCGGCGCCGGAACGCGCTAAAGTGCACGTGATCCGCGCCGCACCCGGCGCGAGGAGCGCACATGCACCGTGTCACCCACTACCGACGGACCGGCGAAGGCATCGAGGCGATCAGCCTCGAATCCGACCGCGCGTTTCCGCGCCACGCGCACGACGAATTCGGGGTCGGCGTGATCGTGAGCGGCGCGCACCGGTCGTGGAGCGGCCGCGGGCAGGTCGACGCGCTGGCCGGCGACGCGATCATGGTCAACCCGGGCGAAATGCACGACGGCTCGCCGATCGATGCCGGCACGGGCCGGCGCTGGCGGATGCTGTACCTCGCGCCCGCGCTGGTCGCGGGCGTCGCGGCGGAAGAAGGCCTCGGCGGCGTCGAGCTTGCGCATCCGGCGGTGCGCGACGCGCGGCTCACGGCCGCCGTCGGCCGGTTGCATGCGCGCATCGTCGCCGGGGAAACCCAGCCGCTCGCCCGCGACGAGGCGCTGGTGATGCTCGTCGCCGGGTTGCTCGCCCGGCACGCGAACCGCACGCTTCCGGCGGCCGGCGTCGCACCGGCGATCCGTGTCGCCCGCGAACGGCTCGACGCGGCGCCGGCCACGCCCGTTTCGCTCGCCGAACTGGCCGACCTGAGCGGCGTGAGCCGCTTCCAGTTGCTGCGCGGGTTTGCACGCGAACTCGGTATCACGCCGCACGCGTACCTGATCCAGTCGCGCGCGCGGCTGGCGCGCGCGCTGCTCGCCAACGGCCTGCCGATCGCGGATGCCGCGGCCGAAGCCGGCTTTGCCGATCAGAGCCACCTGACGCGCGCATTCGCGCGCCAGTTCGGAATCACGCCGGGGCGGTTTACGCAGGCCGGTTGACGCCGCTGGCGTCCGCGCGCAACGCGATCGAAGGCGGGCCCCGCGTCGACGATGGTGGCTGACGCTAACACTGACGCACGCTCGCAAGGCGGCCCCACGCACCGCACTCGCCACGCCCTCCCGCCCGCTGCAATTTCATTCAAGACGCGCACCGCCGCCGTACGCGACGATGCGCGCATGAAAACACGACTGATTGGCTATCTCTATCTCGCCGCCGCGATGGCGGGCGTCGGCAGCACCGTCATCGCGAGCCGTCTCGCGGCCGGCGGCCTGCCGCCGTTCGCGGCCACGGCGCTGCGCTTCCTGATCGCGACGCCGCTGCTGTTCGCGCTGATGCGCGCGCAGCGAATGCGCTGGCCGCGCATTTCCCCACGCGACGCCGTGCTGCTCGTCATCCAGGCCGCGGCGGGCGGCGTCGGCTATACGGTGCTGCTGATCAGCGGCACGAAGCTGTCGTCGCCGCTCGATGCGGGCGTGATGCTCGGCACGCTGCCGGCGATGTCGACGCTGATCGCGGCTGTCGTGCTGCGCGAGCGGCAGACGCCGCGCGACTGGGTGGCCGCCGCGCTCGCCACGGCCGGCGTGCTGTTCGTCACGTTCGCGCCCGGCCAGACGATGCCGTCGCTCCAGACGCTTGCCGGCGATGCGCTGGTGCTGGCCGCCGTCGCGTGCGAAGCCGTCTTCATCCTGCTGAACCGGCGGCTTGCCGCACCGTTGCCGCCGCTCGCGCTGTCCACCGCGATGTCGGGCCTCGGCTTCGTGCTCGCCGTCGTGCCGGCCGCGTTCGAATGGCGCGCGGCGGCGACCGGCTGGACCGTCGGCGCCGTGTCGGCAATTGCCTACTACGCGCTGGTGCCGACCGTGCTCGGCTACCTGTGCTGGTATGCGGGCTCCGCACGCACGAGCGGCACCGAGGCCGCGCTGTTCACGGCGGTCGCGCCGGTCTCGGCCGTGCTGTTCGCGGTCGCGCTGTTCGGCGAAACGCTGACCGGCACGCGTGTCGCCGGCATCGCGCTCGTCGTCGCGGGCATGCTCGTCGGCGCGACGCGGCGGCGCGAACCGCCCGCGCGTGCACGCGATGCGCAACCGGCGAACTCGGTACAGCCGGCCAGTCCCGCGCCGTCGGCGCAAACCGTCGCTGACTGATCCGAATCCGTACTCATCTCGTTGTTGAAGAAATCCAGGCCGGTCGATCCCCGCATTCGCGCGACGCCGCCGGCAACTGTAGGAATGTGTCCGCGCGCGGCAAAACCGTTGCGCACCACCGCGCAAGATGCAATATTCGCGTGGCCGGAACCTTTGACAACCATCTAACAACAAGCCGCCAAGCAATGAACAGGAAGGACGCCAAAACAAGAATCGCGGTGCTGCTGTCCGCGGGAACGAGGAAGGCCGACGTACTGGCCGAGCTGTCCGGACAGGGGCTCAAGGATCGCGTGATCGCAAGCCTGATCGCGTCGCGCCCCGATCCGGAACGCTGTCGCAAGAACAAGGTGCACACCTGGATCCTGGTCGCGCTCGGCACCCTCCAGCTGGCGATCAGCCTGATGCTCGCGTATTACTTCTCCGCCGCTGCCGGCGATCTAGGCGTGTCGGGCGCGCTCGGCAATGGCCTCGTCGTGGTGTTCCTCGCGCTGACCGTGCCGCTGTCGCTGCTGTTCATCTGGGGCTTCGCGACCCATCGCGTCGGCGCGTATCACGCGTTCATCCTGCTGTCGCTGCTGCAGTTGCCGAAGACCGTCGCCGAGCTCGGACGCGATCCGTCGACCGCGCTGCCGGGCCTCGCGGTCACGCTGGTGCTGGTGGGCTACGTCTGGTTCGTGCGCAACCGGATGTTCCCCGACTACGGCTGGTTTACACCGCGCAAGGTCGAAGGCCGCTACGCGTTCGTGGAACGCGCGTGACGCCGCCGGCGTCAACGCCACGCCGCCCCAAAAAAAGCGCCGGGCCGCCCCGCAATCGCGGGACGGCCCGGCGCTTTCTGCATTCCGGAACCGGTCGGCTTACTTGGCCTTTTCGGCCGTATCGCTGATCGCCTGGCCGCCCTTCGAAATGTCCTGGCCCACGCCGGCGACCGTATTGCAGCCGGCGAGCGCGGCGGTCACAACCAGCAACATTGCAGCAATCGTACGCGTCATTCTCATTCTCCTTCGAATCAACAAGCCCGACCGGGCGAATCGTTTGCGGCATGGCGCCCTGCCGATGCAGGGCACGGGGCCTGACCTGATTATACGGAGGCGGACGCCGCGCGCCAGTACGAGCCCGTCGAGTGTCACACGCACCGCACTGCCCGATCGCGCAGATTTTCCTTGACTTCAGTGCGCCAGGAACTAATATACGCATCGCGTATATTTTCCGCCAGGAGCCGCCGATGACCGTTCCCCAGCAAGCCTTCCTCCGCGACGCGATGCGCCGCCTCAACATGACTCGCGAAGCGTTCGCCAATCGAATCGGCGTCAGCCGGCGCGCACTGGATACCTGGCTGCTGCCCGACGATTCGCAGGAATCGCGCGGGATGCCCGAGATCGTCGAGCGCTTCGTGTCGGAAATCGTCGAACGTTCGGCACCGGAAAGCGGCGCCTATACGCAAAGCGTAGATAATCAGGGGCTCGCGAAGCAGTTCCTGTTCGAAGGCAAGCCGCAACTGCTGTCGGTCGACCAGTTCTCACGGGAATCGGTCGAGGCACTGTTTCGCGTGGCTGACGTGATGCAGCCGATCGCGCGGCGCCACAAGATTTCGCGCGTGCTGGAAGGCGCCGTGCTCGGCAACCTGTTCTTCGAGGCGAGCACGCGCACGCGCGTGTCGTTCGGCGCGGCGTTCTGCCGGCTCGGCGGCTCGGTGTGCGACACGACGGGCTTCACGTTCTCGTCGATGGCCAAGGGCGAATCGATCTACGACACGAGCCGCGTGATGGCCGGCTACGTCGACGCGCTCGTGATCCGCCACCCGGAGAAAGGCTCGGTGGCCGAGTTCGCGCGCGCGACCAACCTGCCCGTGATCAACGGCGGCGACGGCCCCGGCGAGCACCCGAGCCAGGCGCTGCTCGATCTCTATACGATCCAGCGCGAGTTCTCGCGGCTCGGCAAGATCGTCGACGGCGCGCACATCGCGCTGGTCGGCGATCTCAAGTACGGCCGCACCGTGCACTCGCTCGTCAAGCTGCTCGCGCTGTACCGCGGGCTCAAGTTCACGCTCGTGTCGCCGCCGATGCTCGAGATGCCGGCCTACATCGTCGACCAGATCTCGACGAACGGCCATGTGGTCGAACAGACGACCGACCTCGCGGCCGGACTGCGCGGCGCGGACGTCGTCTACGCGACGCGGATCCAGAAGGAGCGCTTCACCGACGAATCGTTCGAAGGCTATACGCCGGATTTCCAGATCAACCAGGCGCTCGTCGACTCGGTCTGCAAGCCCGACACGCTGATCATGCACCCGCTGCCGCGCGACAGCCGGCCGGGCGCGAACGACCTGTCGGTCGACCTGAACCGCGATCCGCGCCTCGCGATCTTCCGGCAGACCGACAACGGCATTCCGGTGCGGATGGCGATCTTCGCGGTGCTGCTCGGCGTCGAGAATCTTGTGCAGCATTCGATGCGCGACGCGACGTGGCGCCCGCCGGCATACCTCGGGCCGGAGGACGCGGTGTTTCACGGAGTCGATTAAGTCACGCCGGGGTCTCGCGCCCGCCTGCCATCGCCTCATGGGCCGGGCGCGCTTGCCTGACGCAGAACGCGCCGTGTTGCACGGCGCGTTTTCAATTCCAGCGCAGGTGATGGGTGCCAGAAACCGGGCGCTACCGCGCCCACGGATCGATCACGCGAAGCCCCACCGCCTCGAACGGCGCGACATCGCGCGTGGCCACGATCAGGCCGTTCGCCTCGGCCGTGGCGGCGATAAAACAATCGACAGGCGCGATCGCGCTACCTGCGACGCGGGCCCGAGCCCGAAGGCTCGCATACGCTTTGCTCTCCGCATCGTCGAACGGCAGGATTCGGCCTCGAAACAGCGGCACGACACGTCGCTCGATGCTTTGATGCAGCCACTCGCGCCTGCGCCCTTCCGGCAATACAGCCACGCCGAATCGCATCTCCGCGAGACTGATTGCAGCCAGAAACAGCGTCTCGACGTTCTGGGCATCGAGCCACTCGATCACGGTCGCGCTCGGCTCGCGTCGCAGCGGTTCGGAAATGACATTCGTATCAACAAGGATCATTCGAAGCTCATCGGATCGGTTGACGTCTTGTCGCGCTGGACGTCGAAATCGACTCCTCCAGCCTCCCGCCCGATTTCCGCCAGCAACGTTCCCAGCTTGAGCCGCCCACCCGGCAGGACGGCCTGCTCGAGAATGTCACGTACCTCAGCTTCGGTGCTGCGCCCGTGCTGGGCCGCGCGAACCCGAAGCGCGCGATGCACTTCATCGGGCAAATTTCGAACGGTGATCACCGGCATGATGCGCCTCGCTTGAATTGCTTTCAATGCAGTCATATTAGCACCTTGCTGTCACACCAAGTCAATCACGACACAGCCACTCTACCCGGCCCGACGAGCCCGTCATATCTAGCTATTCGGCCACTACTCACGCCCCAACCACCCCGTAACATTCGTCAACAATCTCCTTACAAACACAAACAAGAACGCTTCTCATTCAACAAAAAATTACATAGAATGCCGGCTGAAAACAAATCGTAATAATTCCCGGCGGCATGCACATTTCCGTAGCACACCTCCCCCGGGGCCATATCGCGAGGTCCAAGCGCACCATGAAGTCCCGTTCCGACGAGTTGAAGCTCGGCAAATTCACCACCCTGTGCAGCGTGCTCGCCGCGAGCCCTGCATTCGCAGACGGCGCGCCGCCGCCGGCCCCGTCCAGCACCGAAGGCCATCTCGCACCGATCGAGATCCAGGGCAAGACCGAGCACAGCTACAAGGCCGACTTTTCCGCTTCCGCGAAATTCACCGCGCCGCTCGTCGACACGCCGAAATCCGTCACCGTGATTCCGCAGGAACTGATCCGGAACAGCGGCGCGTCGACGCTGACCGAAGCGCTGCGCACCGTGCCCGGCATTACGTTCGGCGCCGGCGAAGGCGGCAACCCGCTCGGCGACCGTCCGTTCATCCGCGGCTACGACACGCAGGGCAGCATGTTCGTCGACGGCATGCGCGACACGGGTGCCACGACGCGCGAGATCTTCAACACCGAACGCGTCGAGATCACCAAGGGTTCCGACGGCGCGTACGGCGGCCGCGGCGGCGCCGGCGGCAGCATCAACCTGATCACGAAGGCCCCGCACCTCGGCACGACGGCCAGTGCGAGCGCCGGCCTCGGCACCGACCGCTATCGCCGCTTCACCGCCGACGGCAACTGGCAGTTCGCCGATCACGCCGCATTCCGCCTGAACCTGATGAGCCACAACAACGACGTCGCCGGCCGCGACGCCGTCAACAACGAGCGCTGGGGCGTCGCGCCGTCGATCGCGTTCGGCCTCGGCACGCCGACGCGCGTGACCGCGAGCTACTACCACCTGTCGACCGACGACATGCCGGACGGCGGCATTCCGTACGTCTACGGCTTCAACATCCCGAAGGGCGTCACCGACGGCCCGGCAAACGTCGATCGCCACAACTTCTACGGGCTGATCGACCGCGACTTCCGCAAGACCACGTCGGACATCAGCACGATCAAGATCGAGCACGACATCACGTCGTCGCTGACGATCCGCAACACCACGCGTTACACGGAATCGACGCAGGACTACATCTGGACGCAGCCCGACGACAGCCAGGGCAACGTGGTGAACGGCAAGGTCTGGCGCCGCAACAACAACCGCAACAGCTCGATCAACAGCATCGCGAACCTGACCGAGCTGTTCGGCGAATTCCGCACCGGCCCGTTCAAGCACAGCTTCACGACCGGCATCGAGCTGACACGCGAATGGGGCAAGCGCGACACGTACAACGTCGCGACGGATAACGGCAAGATCTGCCAGAAAGGCATCGGCGCGGCGTCGGGCTACAACTGCACGAGCCTCTGGTCGCCGAACCCGAACGATCCGTGGGCCGGCTCGATCACGCGCAACAACGACTACGCGCATGCGCGCACCACGACGAAATCGATCTACGGATTCGACACGATCGAGATCACGCCGCGCTGGCAGGTCAATGCCGGCGTGCGCGTCGACGACTACTCGACCCGCTTCACCGACACCAAGGCCAACGGCAGCAAAACCTATACGCGCGACGACACGCTCGTGAACTGGCAGGCCGGCCTCGTGTTCAAGCCCGCGCAGAACGGCAGCATCTACGCGTCGTATGCGACTTCGTCGACGCCGGCGGGCATGCTGCTCGGCGAAGGCAGCGAAACACAGTCGCTCACGCCGGGCCGCGGCGGCGTCGGCCCGAACGCCGACCAGATGGCGCCGGAAAAGAACCGCAGCATCGAGCTCGGCACGAAGTGGAACGTGCTGAACGACAAGCTCGCGCTGACCGCCGCGCTGTTCCAGATCGACACGACGAACGCGCGCGTGACGCTGCCGAACAACCAGTACGCGATGGTCGGCAACAAGCGCGTGCAGGGTCTCGAGCTCGGCGTCGCAGGGCAGATCACGAAGCAGTGGCAGGTGTTCGGCGGCTATACGTACATGAAGAGCGCGCTGCGCGACAACGGCAAGGATGCGGCGAACAACGGCAACCGCTTCCCGAACACGCCGAAGCACAGCCTCACGATGTGGTCGAACTACGACGTGACGCCGAAGTTCACGGTCGGCGGCGGCGCGTTTTACATGTCGGAAGTATTCGGCGACCCCGCAAACCAGCGCGCCGTGCCGTCGTACTGGCGCTTCGATGCGATGGCGCAGTACCGGATCAACAAGAAGCTCGACCTGCAGCTGAACGTGAACAACCTGTTCAACCGCACGTACTTCGACCAGGCGTATCCGGCGCACTACGCGTCGATCGCACCGGGCCGCTCGGCGTTCGTCACGCTGAACGCGCGCTACTGATCGATGGAGTCCGTGTCGCTGAAAGCGCTCGCGTCGGTATCGCCGCGCGAGTTCGCCGACATCCTGGCCGGGCCGCCCGAGCGCGCCGCCGCGTGGGTCGCGGCGGCGGCCGACAACGGCATCGTCGATGCGCAGGCCGTCTACGGGCAGTACCTGCTCGACGGCCATGGCGTCGCGCGCGATCCGGCTGCCGCGTTCGGCTGGTTCCGGCACGCCGCGCGGGCCGGCCACCCGATGGCGATGAACATGCTCGGCCGCTGCTACGAGTTCGGCTGGGGCACGGCCGCGTGCGCGCCGGTCGCCGTGTACTGGTACCGGCTCGCCGCGCAGGCGGGGCTCGACTGGGGCATGTACAACTACGCGACGGCGCTCGCGCTCGGCAACGGCGTCGACGAGAACCGCGCCGACGCGCTCGACTGGTTCCGCCGCGCGGCCGGGCTCGGCCATGCGAAATCGATCAACCTGATCGGCGGCTTCTACGAGGACGGTTGGGCTGTGCCGGTCGACCACGACGCCGCGTTCGACCACTATCGCCGCGCAGCCGTTGCCGGCGACTTCCGCGGCCAGTTCAACTTTGCGCGGCTGCTCGCCGAGCGCGGGCGCATCGACGAAGCGCTCGTCTGGCTCGCGCGCGTGCCGGCCACCGCAACGCCCGCGTTCATCGCGAAGATGCGCGCGTATCTCGCGTCGTCGCCGATCGACGCATTTCGCTCGGCGGCGCCGCGACTGGCGCCGCACGCAATGGAATCCGCATCATGATGCTTCATATCCCCGGCGTATTGACCAAGCCGCAGGTCGCGCAATGCCGCGACCTGCTCGATGCGGCCGAATGGGTCGACGGCAACGCGACGTCCGGCGCACAGTCGGCGCTTGCCAAACGCAACCGGCAATTGCCGGAAGGCTCGCCGGCCGCGCGTGCGGTCGGCGACGCGATCCAGGATGCGCTCGCGCGCCATCCGCTGTTCTTTTCGGCGGCACTGCCGCTCAAGGTGTTTCCGCCGCTGTTCAACCGCTATGAAGGCGGCGAGACGTTCGGCACGCACGTCGACAATGCGATCCGGCTGCTGCGCGGCACGGATTTCCGCGTGCGCAGCGATCTGTCGGCGACGCTGTTTCTCGAGGAACCCGATGCATACGACGGCGGCGAGCTGTGTGTCGAGGATACCTACGGCGTGCATCGCGCGAAGCTGCCGGCCGGCGATCTCGTGCTGTATCCGGCGTCGAGCCTGCATCACGTGACGCCCGTTACGCGCGGCGAACGCGTCGCGTCGTTCTTCTGGATTCAAAGCATGGTGCGCGACGATGCCGACCGCACGCTGCTGTTTCAACTCGATACGCAGATTCAGCAGCTCTCCGCGGACAAAGGTGCGCACGACCGGGGCGTGATCGCGCTCACCGGGATCTATCACAACCTGCTGAGACGGTGGGCGGATGCCTGAGCCATCTGGCGGGGCCCACAAGGTCCTGAAACGCGTGCCCCCTTCCGGCCAAGCCAGTCCACCGTCCAACACAGCCGCCTTATGCCCGCTGCAGGAGATCGATCGCCTTGTCTGCATCGTCCGCCGAATCGACCGCGAAATAGGCAATGAACTGGGAACCCAGCACGGCGGCCGAGACGCCACGGAGATTGATCGCGCCGTCCGCGAGCATCTGGGCCAGTTGCCCGATGATGCCCATTTGATCCAAACCCATTACGCGGACGGAGTGAACGCTCGGGGTGACGCTGAACCCCACCTGCGTGGCCGCGCGAATCACCGCGTCTCCCTGCAGTGGCGCGACAAACACGACGCCCTTGCCCGGCGTCTCCGATGTGCGGCGTGCAACGATGAACTGCAAGTCTGCGCCGGCAGTCCGCAGCGCGCTTAATACTGTCGCGAGGCCGCCCGGCTTGTCCTCGATGGTCGCCGCCCAGACATCGACACGTTCTACGCTCAGTTCCATGGCAGTCCCTCCCGCCTGAGAACCCCGATAGAAAAAATCTAGGTCACAGCAAGCGCGCGAGCAAGGCGCGCAGCGTCTTCCGGCCCCCGGCAGCGACGCACCCTGTCGCGCTTTGCATGCATCGGGTGACGCCTGACCTTCGCGACTTGCCTTCCTCCGCCGCACCGCCATAAAATGACCATCGTCAAATGACCATGCTCATATCATGATGCCGCACGCTCCCGTTTCGAAATCCGAATTCAAGGCTCGCGCACTCGAATACTTCCGGCTCGTCGAGTCGTCGGGCGAAAGCCTGATCGTCACCGATCACGGCAAGCCGACGCTCGAGATCCGGCCGTATCACACACGCGAGGCTCAGCCGTTGGACATATTGCGCGGCTCGGTCATGCGCTACGACAATCCTGTCGATCCGATTGCGGAAGATGATTGGGAGGCGTCGCGGTGATCGTGCTGGATACGCATGCATTGGTGTGGTGGGTGGCGGGCGATCCTTCGCTCAGCAAGAAAGCGCGAAGTGCGATCGACCGCGCGCGGGGCGAAGGCGCACTCGCGGCATCCGCGATCTCCGCGTGGGAGATTGCGATGCTGGTGCGCAACGAACGCCTCGCACTGACGATGGATGTCGACGCGTGGCTCGCCACCGTCGCGCAGATCGACGGCATGCGCTTCGTGCCCGTCGATGCCGACATCGCCGCGAAATCCACTGCGCTGCCCGGCACGTTCCACAAGGATCCGGCCGACCGGATGATCGTCGCCACCGCGCGGCGGCTCGGCGCACCGCTCGTCACCCGCGACGAAAAAATCCGCGCTTACGCGCACGTAAAGACGCTCTGGTAAGCGTCGCGCAGCCGCAGGCCAATCCACACCGCACGCCCACGCCAACTCCGACGTGTTGGCGATTCGTCTGACCAGATCGACCATAACTTGCAGGTACAACCGGGCACGCCCGCACTGCCGCGCGCAACCGCCACGTACTGATCGCCGCCCTGACCGGCGCCGGCTTCACGAATTACCCGTCCGAATGGTGGCACTGGTCGTTCGGCGACCGCTATTGGGCCGTCATGCAGCGGGAATCGCACGCGATTTACGGCCCCGTCGAGGAAAACATGCTCGACGAAGGTGCGCGATGACAGTCTTTCCGACCTGATGGGCGCGACTCGGTAACACCCTCACTTGCCGATCCCCGCCCGCTCCCGCACAATCGCAGCACCTGTCTCATTCCCCCCGCGCCGATGTCCTATGCGTCACTCGTCACCGGCGTCCTGCTCGCCGGCGGTCTCGGTCAACGCTTCGACCCAAGCGGCCTGCACAGCAAACTGCTCGCGCTGCTTCCCGACGGCACGCCGGTCGCGGTCGCGGCCGCCCACCGTCTCGCGGCGGCCACGGCCGACGTGATCGCCGTCGTGCGTCCCGGCGCCGAAAAACTCGCGATTCTGCTGAACGAAGCCGGTTGCCAGGTCGTCTATGCGCCCGATGCGTTGCGCGGCATGGGCGCGAGCCTCGCAGCCGGCGTGCGCGCCACGCCCGATTCGAACGGCTGGCTCGTCGCGCTCGGCGACATGCCGTGGATCGCGGCATCGACCTATGAAGCCGTCACGCGCGCGCTCGACGCCGACGATGCGTCGATCGTCGCGCCTGCGCATCGCGGCATGCGCGGCCATCCGGTCGGCTTCGCCGCGCACCACTTCGATGCGCTCGCCGCCCTCGACGGCGACACGGGCGCGCGCGCGCTGTTCGCCAGCGCGCCGGTGAAACTGCTCGACGTCGACGATCCCGGCATCCTGCGCGATGTCGACACGCCGCAGGATCTGCGCTGAGCATGATCGCGCAGACCACGCAATGCATGGCACTACAAGATCCCGCCCGACGATCGACAATCGCGAATTCACGGATTTCGCCGACGATCGACAACCCGCCGCAAGAATCCCGCAGCAAACACTCGCCCGATTGCCTATAACGAAGACGAGGCGCGCCCACCGCGCCGCCGTCATCACGCATCGCGCGAGCTCTCCATGACCGATCACACGACCCCGACGCCCGAACCACCGGCCGACCCGAACCGCGATCCGGAAGACGACCCGCTGTCGTCGCCGCCGGGTCATCACCACGACAACCCGCAGCAACCGGACGGACCGCCGAGCAAAGACCCGGTCTAGTCGCGCGTCGTCCGCTCCGCACATTCGCCCCTATTTCCCGTCATGCGCGGTCGACGGCAACCGGCCGCCCGTCGCCCGTCACCCGTCACCGCATGACGTGACCTATCGCGCCGTATACCCGCCGTCGACCGGCAGCGACACGCCGCTGATCATCGACGCCGCGTCGCTCAGCAAAAACAGGATCGGCTCGACGACCTCGTCCGGCTCCGCAAATCGCCCGAGCGGAATCGCCGCCAGCATCGGCGCGCGCTTCTCCGGTTCGCTCCACGCGAACTGCGCCATCGGCGTGAGCGTGACGGTCGGGTTCACGCTGTTCACACGAATGCCGTGCGGGCCGAGCTCGATGCACAGCACGCGCGTGATCGCGTCCATCGCCGCCTTCGACGCGCAATAGCTCAGATGCGCGGGCAAGCCGACGAGCGCGGCCTGGCTCGATACGTTGACGATGCTGCCCCGCGCATGCACGGCACCGCGCCCGTCGCGCACGATCATCTTCCGTGCAACCGCCCGCGCCACGAGCGCCGCGCCGCGCGCATTGACGGCCATCACGCGGTCGAAGTGCCCGGCGCTGACGTCGAGCGCCGGTTCGAGCGACGCGATCCCCGCGCAATTGACGAGGCCGTCGAACGCATCGTGCGCGGCGAGCGCGGCATCGATCGCGTGTTCGTCGCCACCGACATCGATGCGCAACGTATCGCACCCAGTCTCACCGGCGAGCGCCTCGAGCGCGGCCATGTCGCGCGCTGTCGCGACGACCTGCGCGCCTGCCTGCGCCAGCGCAACCGCGCATGCGCGCCCGATGCCGCTCGATGCGCCCGTGACGAGCATCCGCGAACCGCTGAAATCGAATCGTGTCTTCATGATGGCGTGTGCAGTTCGTGCATGATCGGCTTGAGTGCCGGATACAGCGCCGTGTAAAGCCCGAAGCGCACCGCATACGCTCGCGCACGTTCGGCATCGGGTCGCGCGCGCTCGACGAGCGTGACCCAACCGCCCTGCGCGTCGTCGTGCGACACGAGCCCCGCCCCGACACCCGCGAGCAATGCCGCCCCCATCGCGGCTTCGACGTCCTGCTCGATCGTCCACACCGGAAAGCCCGTCACGTCCGCGATGATCTGCATCCACAGCGCCGAATGCGCGGCACCGCCGACGACGATCAGCCGGTCGTCCAGCACCACCGCGCCGCGGCGGCCGGCCTCGATGTTGTGCCGCAACGCGAACGCGACGCCTTCGAGCACCGCGCGATAAAGATGCGCCCGCGTATGTGCGAGACTCAGCCCGACGAACGCGCCGCTCGCCTTCGCATCCCACACCGGGCTGCGCTCGCCCATCAGGTACGGCAGGAACAGCACGCCGTCGGCACCGGCCGGCACGCTTTCGGCCGCTTCCTCGAGCAGCACGTGCGGATCGCCGTGCGGCAGCAGGCGTGCCGCATCGATTTCGGCATGACAGAACTGGTCGCGAAACCACGCGACCGATGCGCCGGCCGTGATCGCACCGCCGAACACGTACAGGTCGCGCTGCCCGTCGAACACGTGCGGCATGCTGACGAGCCCGTGCCGCGCATCGACGTGCCGGTTCACGTAACCCCAGCACATGCTGGTGCCGATCATCGCGACATGCTGCCCGGTACGCGTTGCGCCGGCCGCGAAGGTTGCAACGGCCGCATCGACGCCGCCCGCGACGACGGGCGTGCCGGCCTGCAGCCCGAGCTGTTCGGTCCATTGCGACAGCAGCCCGCCGACGATCTCCGTCGAATCGACGAGCCGCTCCGGCATCATCGTCGCCGGAATGCCGAGCATGTCGAGCGCGTCGTCGGACCACTCGCGGCGCGCGACGTCGTACACGCCGCCGATGTTGCCGGCCGAGCTGTGATCGACCGCGACTTCGCCGGTCAGCAGGTAGATCACGTACGCGTTCGGCGGCAGGAAATAGCGCACGTTCGCCCACACGTCCGGCCGCTGGTCGCGCAGCCACAGCATCTTCGTGAAGCCGTAGTAGCTGTCGACGCCGTTGCCCGTGATCACGCGCAACCGCTCGACGTTCACGTGCTCGCCGACCCAGTCGACTTGCGCGGTCGCGCGCCGGTCCATCCAGATCAGGCACGGATGGAGCGGCCGCATGTCGCTGTCGACCGGAATGCCCGAGCCGCCGTACAGGCTGCTCACGCACACCGCGCGGATCGCATCGGCCGGCACGCCCTGCGCGCGCGCGTCGCTCACGCAGCCGGCGATACATTCGAGCACGGCGTCGAACCACACCTGCGGCCACTGCTCGGCCCACAGCGGGCGGGGCGTATCGGGCTGGTAGCCGGCCGAGCGCCGCGCGACGATCGTGCCGTGCCGGTCGACGAGCAGCGCCTTGGTGCTCTGCGTGCCGATGTCGACGCCTATGACGTATTCCATGATGTCTCCGGTGAGGCGCACGCCGGCCGTCAGCGGGCCGGCTTCAGCAGCACCTTGATCGATTCGGGCGATTTCGCGACGCGGATCGCGTCGTCCCAGTCCTCGAGCGCGAAACCGTGCGTGACGATGCCTTTCGACGTGACGAGCCCGCGCGCAAGCAGGTCGATCGCGACCGGATAGCAGTATGGCCCGAGGTGCGCGCCGCGCACGTCGAGTTCCTTGCGATCGCCGATGATCGACCAGTCGACGGTCGCATCCTCGCCGAACACGCTGAATTCGACGAAGCGGCCAAGCTTGCGGATCAGGTCGAGCCCCTGGTTCACGCCGACCGGCGCGCCGGTCGTTTCGATGTACACGTCGCAGCCGTAGCCGTCGGTCAGCGCGCGGACGATCTCGCGCGCATCGTCGCGCTGCGGGTTGATCGTCACGTCGGCGCCGTACTCGCGCGCGAGTTCGAGCCGTTCGTCGATCAGGTCGATCACGACGAGCTTCTTCGGCGTCTTCAGGTGCGCGACCTGCGTCATCATCAGCCCGAGCGGGCCCGCGCCCGCGATCACGACGACATCGTCGAGCTGGACGTCGCCGCGGTTCACCGTATGGATCGCGCACGACAGCGGCTCGATGATCGCGGCATCCTCGAGCGATACGCCGAGCGGAATCCTGTGGACGATCGCGGTCGGCGGAATGCGCATGTATTCGGCCATCCCGCCGTCGGCGACCTCCCGCTGGAAGCCGAAGATGTTGTGCACCTCGCACATCCAGTACTGCCCCGACTTGCAATAGCGGCACTTGCCGCACGGCACGATCTGCTCGGCGATCACGCGGTCGCCCAATGCCACGCCGAAATGCTCGGCCGCGCCGTCGCCGAGCGCCTCGACGTAGCCGAAAAATTCATGGCCGGGAATCACGGGCGCCTTCACCCACGGGTTCGGGCCGCCCCAGAACATCTTCGCGCCCGTATAGCACTTGCAGTCGCTCGCGCAGATCCCGCACGCGGCGATGCGGATCACGAGCTCGTTCGCGCCGGGGCGCGGCTTCGCGACCTGTTCGACGCGATAGTCCTCGGGGCCGTGGCAGACGACCGCGGTCATCCGCGGCTGGGCTTCGGGTGTCGTCATGATTTTTCTCTTTCGTTGATGATTCGGATATCTGATCGATCTCGCATTACCGCGATCGTTCTCGGCTGATGTAGATCGCGAGCAGGATGATTCCGCCCTTGATCACGTTCTGCACATACGGGTTCACGCCGATCATGTTCAGCCCGTTGTTGAGCACGCCGAGCAGCAGCGCACCGACCAGCGTGCCGAGGATCGCGCCGCGCCCGCCTGAGATCGACGTGCCGCCCATCACGACGGCCGCGATCGCGTCGAGTTCGAAACCCACGCCCGCGTTCGGCTGCCCGCTCATCAGCCGGCCCGTCAGCACGATCGCGGCGAGCGCCGACGTGAGCCCGGCCAGCGTGTAGACGATCAGCTTCACGCGCGCGACGCGCACGCCGGTGAGCCGCGTCGCCTGCTCGTTGCCGCCGATTGCATACACGTAGCGGCCGAACGGCATGCGATCGAGCAGCAGCCACGCGATCGCGTAGACCACCAGCATGATCAGCACGGGCGCCTGGATGCCGAGCACCTTGCCGCTGCCGAAGAACGCAACCCAGTCGGGCAGCCCGTCGATCGGATAGCCGCCCGTGTAGATCAGCGCGAGACCGCGCGCGATGCCCATCGTCGCGAGCGTGACGATGATCGGCGGCATGCCCGCGAACGCAACGAACACGCCGTTCAGGAAGCCGAACCCGAAGCCGACCGCAATGCCGATCGCGAGCGCGGCGACCGCGTTGACGCCCGCGACCATCAGCCCGGCCGCAAGCGTGCCCGACAGCGCCATCACCGAGCCGACCGACAGGTCGATCCCGCCCGTCAGGATCACACAGGTCATGCCGACCGCGATGATCGCGTTGATCGATACCTGACGCAGCACGTTCTCGAGGTTCGCGGCGGACAGGAAGCTCGGGCTCGCGATCATCATCGCGATGCACACGACGACGAGGCCGACGAGCGGATAGAACAGCGTCGAGCGCCGCAACTGTGCCCACATCGCGCGAGGCGGCGGCGCATCGCCGTTTCCGGCGTTGGCCGCGAGCGTGGTGGAAGGCGTGGAAGAAGAATCAGGCAGGTTCATGGGTCGCTCCTCGCGTGCCGGCCGTGGCATGGGTCATGACCGTGTCGGGATCGATCTCGTCGCCTTCGAGCGTCGCCTCGATGCGGCCCTGCCGGAACACGGCGACGCGATCGCACATGCCGACGATTTCCGGCAGCTCGGACGAGATCATGATGATGGCGTAGCCGCGCGCGGTGAGTTCGCGCATCAGCCCGTAGATTTCCGCTTTCGCGCCGACGTCGATGCCGCGTGTCGGCTCGTCGAAGATCAGCACCGACGTGTGATGGTTCAGCCAGCGCGCGATCACGACCTTCTGCTGGTTGCCGCCGGACAGCGTCGCGACCTCGGTATGAATCGACGGCGCCTTCACGCCGACGCGCCGCATCACGTCGTGCGTCGCGCGCGCCTCGCTACGGCGGTCGATCAGCCAGCGCATCGACCGGTACTTGCCGAGGTTGTTCAGCGAGATGTTGTCGCGGATCGAGAACGACGTGACGAGCCCTTCCGTCTTGCGGCTTTCCGGCAGGATGCCAATGCCCGCGCGCAGCGCATCGGCCGGATCGCCGAGCTTCGCCGCCGCGCCGCGCACGCGCACGTCCTTGCGGTGCGCTCGCGTCGCGCCGATCACCGCGAGCGCCGTTTCCGTGCGGCCCGAACCGACGAGCCCGGCGAAGCCGAGGATCTCGCCGGCCCGCAGCGCGAAGCGGTTCACCGGGCTGTCGCGCTCGATCTGCAGCGCATCGACTTCCAGCACGACCGGCGCGTCGGCCGGCAGAGCAGGCTTCGGCGGAAAGCTGCTCTCGAGCAGGCGGCCGACCATCATCCGCACGAGCTGTTCGACATCCGTGCGCGCAACGTCGGTCGTCGCGACGTACTGGCCGTCGCGCAGCACCGTGATGCGGTCGCACACCGCGAAGATCTCGCCGAGGTGATGCGAGATGAAGATCATCGCGACGCCCTGCCGCTTCAGCTCGCGCATGATCGCGAACAGGTGCTCGGCTTCGGCCGGCGTGAGCGTGGCGGTCGGTTCGTCGAGGATCAGGATGCGCGCGTCGAGCGACAGCGCCTTGCCGATCTCGACGAACTGCTGCTGCGCGACCGACAGCGCACGGATCGGCGCATCGAGATCGATCGATACGCCGAGCCGTGCGAAGATCGCGGCCGCCGCGCGGCGCATCCGTGCCCGGTCGCGTGCGCCCCAGCGCGTGCGCAGCTCGCGGCCGAGGAACAGGTTGTCGACGGCATCCAGGTGCGGGATCAGGCTGAATTCCTGGAACACGATGCCGACTCCCGCCGCGACCGCCTCGTGATAGTTCGAGAAATGACGTGCGGTGCCGTCGATTTCGATCGTGCCGGCATCCGGTTGATGGATGCCGCACAGGATCTTCATCAGCGTCGACTTGCCCGCGCCGTTCTCGCCGAGCAGCGCGTGGATCTCGCCGCGCGCGATGTCCAGGTGAATGTCGGACAGCGCCTTCACGCCCGGAAAGCTTTTCGTGATGTGGCTGAGCCTGAGTATCGTTTCCATCGGCTTCTCCGTGCGAAGGGCGCCGGCCATGCCGCCACCCTTCGCGTCGCATCGCACGTCGTTCACCAGCTGAAGCCCTTCGCATTGCTGCGATCGACGACCTTCACGTCGACCGGAATCGCCTTCGGCACCGTCGCGCCCCACTTGCGTGCGATCGCGATGCCGAGCGCGATGCGCACCTGATCGGCCGGGAACTGCGCGGTCGTCTCGATGAACTTCGAGTTCGGTTTCTGGATCGCGGCAATCGCCTCGGGCGCGCCGTCGACGCTCGTCAGCTTGATGTCCTTGCCGGAACCCTCGATCGCCGCGAGCGCGCCCATCGAGCCGCCGTCGTTCACGCTGAAGATGCCCTTCAGGTTCGGACGTGCGGAAATCATGTTTTCGGTGACCGACAGCGCGGTCGCGCGCTCCTGCTTGCCGTTCTGCGTGTCGACGAGCTTCACGTTCGGGAATTTCGCGAGCCCGGCCTTGCAGCCGCGCACGCGTTCGAGAATCGGCACGACCGGAATGCCGTCGAGGATCGCGACCTCGCCGCTGCCGCCGATCGCCTTCGCGAGGTATTCGCACGACATCACGCCCGCGTCGTAGTTCTTCGAGCCGACGAACGAATCGACCGGCCCGTTCGCATTCGCATCGACGGCCACGACCACCGCGCCGGCCTTCTTCGCCTGCGTGATCGCCGACTGGATGCCGGTCGAATCGGTCGGGTTCACGAGCAGGATGTCGATCTTCTTCTGCAGCATGTCCTCGACGTCGCTCACCTGCTTGCTGACGTCGTGATGCGCGTCGGTCACGACGACCTGCGCGCCGATCGACGTGGCCGCATCGTTCAGCGCCTTCTGCATCGTCACGAAATACGGGTTGTTCAGTTCCTGGAACGTCATGCCGATCCGCAGCGGTGCGGCATGCGCGACGGCTGCGGGCAGCAAGGCCGCGAACGCGGCGAGGGCCGCCATCCGGGCGGCGCGGCTGAATGATGAAGCGGGCGATGCGTGCGTCATGACGGTGTCTCCATTTATGTGCGGCTTTTTCGAGGTTGAACGAGCCCCTCGCGACGTGAGCGACGCGATCGGCCGGGTGAAACGGCGTGGAAAGTTCAGGCGGGCGGCGGCCCGGCGATCATCCGGGCTGCGGCGCGATTTCGGGCGCGCCGGGCGTCAGCACGCGCGGCGGCATCGGATTGCCGGTGGGCGCCGCATGCAGCGCAAGCTCGCGGCTGCGCGCGTTCAGGCGCTGCAGCGCACGGAATTCGGACGGCGCCATCCCCTTCACCGAGCGGAACTGGCGGTTGAAGTTCGATACGTTGTTGAAGCCGGCCTGGAAGCAGATATCGGTGATGTTCGCGTCGTCGGCAAGCAGCATCTGGCACGCGGATTCGATCCGCAGCCGGTTCACGTACTGGACGAACGGCATGCCCGTGTGGCGGTGGAACGCGCGCGAGAATGCGCTGACGCTCTGCCCGGTCAGCTGCGCGAGTTCGGACTCGCGCAGCTCGGATGCGAGGTTCTTGCCGATATACGACAGCGCGTGGCTGAGCCGCGTCGGCGTGACGTCCGCCTGGTCGTATGCGGGGCTCGCGAGCAGCGTGCGCTCGTCGGCGCCGCAAAGCCGTTCGAGGATCGTCATGAACAGCGCGATGCGGCGCATGCCGCGCGCGGCCAGCAGTTCGTCGAACAGCGGTGCGATTGCGGCGCTGGTCGCATCGTCGAAGCCGACGCCGCGCCGCGCGTCGTCGAGCAGCGCCTGCGCATCGCGGCATTCGGGAAACGCATCCATGCAGCGGCGCACGAACGCCGGGGCGAACTGGATCACGAGGTTGCGGCGCTCGACGGTTTCGCCTTCGGCCATGTCGCTGACCCAGTTGTGCGGCAGGTTCGGGCCGAGCAGCACGAGATGGCCGGGGCCGAACGAGCCGATGTGATCGCCGACGAAATACTTGCCGCGCGTCGCGACGATCAGGTGCAGTTCGAATTCAGGATGGAAATGCCAGCGGATCGTGCGATACGGGTAACCGTGCGACCAGACCTTGAACGACTCGTCGCGTCGCACTTCGACCACTTCGAGATCGGGATGCATCATGTTGGCGTCTCCATTCCCATGTATCGCTGCCGGCCTGTTCGGCTGTTCGCTCGTGCGCCGCGTGTTTCTCGTATTTCGTGCGGCGACGCGACCGGTCGCATGGGAAGCAATGTAGGTCGATCGCGCGCGCGGCTCCACCAACTTTACGCCTGATTTCCGATACTTTTTTGCGCTTTCCGGCCGTAAACGGCGCCGGACAGCAAATTTGTGCAGCGCGCAACAGCACCGGGCGGCCGCCGCCGGGTCGGTGCGATGCGCGCGCGCCGATGGTTTACGCGGCTGCGTGCTCGCGCGCCGTGCGCACCTCGTACGCCTTCAGGTGGTTGTATGCGATCCGCAGCAGCGACAGCGCATCGGCCGCCTGCGGGTCGCGGCGCGCGAGCAGGTCGCCGATCACGTGATCGGCTTCGACGCGCGCATGGTTCTCGACGTCGCGCAGCATCGATGCGGTCAGCGGCGACGGCGTCAGTACCATCCGCTGCATCCGCTCGATCGCCGCCGGGTCGGGCCGATGGCCATTGTGTTCGGCGATCGCGCTGCATTCGCCGAGCATCGTCTCGAGCAGGCGACGGCCGTCCGGCACGGCGAGAATGTCGCCGACCGAGCCGCGGAACAGCGACGTGCTCGCGGCGAGGGTCGCGAGGAATACCCACTTCTCCCACATCCGCGCGGCGATGTCGTCGCTGAGCGTCGCGTCGAAGCCCGCGCCGCCGAGCACGTCGGCCACCGCGCGCACGCGCGGCGATTCGCCGCCGGCGAGTTCGCCGAACGACATGCCATGCGTGTCGTTCAGGTGCACGATGCGCTGCTCGCGATCGAGCGTGGCCGCGATCACGCACAGCCCGCCGAGCACCTGCGCGGAGCCGAACCGGTCGCGCAGCACGTCGAGGTGACGCATCCCGTTGAGCATCGGCAGGATCAGCGTTTGCGGGCCGACGAACGGCGCGAACGACGCGATCGCGTCGTCGAGGCTGTACGCCTTGCAGCTCAGCAGCACGAGGTCGAACGGTGCGACCCCGGCGCCCGCATCGCCCGCGCGCACGGTCTGCACGTTCGCGAGCGTCAGGTCGCCGCGCGGACTGCGGATCAGCAGCCCGTCGCGCGCCAGCGCGGCCGCGCGGCCGTCGCGCACCAGAAACGTCACGTCGCGCCCCGCCGCGGCCAGCCGGCCGCCGAAGTATCCGCCGACCGCGCCGGCCCCTACCACCAGAATTCGCATCGTTGCCTCCTTTCGGTTTCATTCGGCGCCGCGCCGCCGCCCGCCCGGGCGCCCGGCGCGCGCAATCGCTCCGACAGTATAGCGATGCCCCGTTATGCATATGCATAGATACCCGTACCCACGTCGACGGCATGAGCGGCCGCACCGTTTCTAAGGGATTTCCCGCCTACGGCGACGCGCGTCGCCTGCCGTCAAGACACTTACCCCGTCACGCCGTTCCGGCGAGCATCCTCGACTGACCGACCACATACCATGCGCAACCTTTCGCTGAATCAGAAACTCGCCTCGATGATCGTCATCCTGTGGCTCGGCCTGCTCGTGATCGCCGGGCTCGGCGCGTGGCAGACGCGCACATCGATGATCGCGGACCGCCGCGATCAGCTTGCCGCGCTGGTCGCGCAGGCCGCGAGCGTGACCGACCATTACTACAAGCTGTCGCAGCAGAACGCGATGCCGGAGGCCGACGCGAAGCAGAAGGCGCTCGAGGCGATCGCCGCGATGCGCTACGGCGCCGACGGCTACATCTCCGTCAACGACTCGAAGCCCGCGATCGTGATGCATCCGATCAAGGCCGAGCTCAACGGCAAGGACGTGTCGAATTTCACCGATCCGAACGGCAAGCACCTGTTCGTCGAGATCGTGAAGGCCGGCAACCTGGAAGGCGGCAAGGGCTTCGTCGAGTATCTGTGGCCGAAGCCGGGCGCCGACAAGCCGCAGGAGAAAACCAGCGCCGTGCAGCGTTTCGCGCCGTGGGACTGGTATCTGGTGACGGGCATGTACATGAACGACGTGCACTCGGCCGTGCTCGCGAGCATCGGCCGCTGGCTCGCGATGACGGCCGCGCTCGGCGCGATCGCGACCGCCGTGATGGTGCTGGTGCTGAAAAGCGTGCGCGCGAGCCTCGGCGGCGAACTCGAGGTTGCGCTCGACGCCGCGCAGCGCATCGCGCAGGGCGACCTGACCGCGCGCGTCGCCGTGAAGCAGGACGATCGCGGCAGCCTGCTGCATGCGCTGCACACGATGCAGGGCGGGCTGATCGACATGGTGTCGCGCGTGCGGATGGGCACCGAGAACATCAACGTCGGCGCGAGCGAGATCGCGTCCGGCAACACCGACCTGTCGCAGCGCACCGAGGAACAAGCGGCCGCGCTTGTGCAGACCGCGTCGAGCATGGACCAGATGACCGCGAACGTGAAGCAGAACGCGGACAGCGCCGCGCAGGCCGCATCGCTCGCCGGCCAGGCCGCGCAGGTCGCGACGCGCGGCAGCGCGGTGGTCGACGACGTCGTGCGCACGATGAACGAGATCACCGGCCGCTCGCACAAGATCGGCGACATCATCGGCGTGATCGACGGGATCGCGTTCCAGACCAACATCCTCGCGCTGAACGCGGCCGTCGAAGCCGCGCGCGCGGGCGAACAGGGCCGCGGCTTCGCGGTGGTCGCGGCCGAGGTGCGCTCGCTCGCGCAACGCTCGGCGACGGCCGCCAAGGAGATCAAGTCGCTGATCGTGTCGTCGAACGAGACCGTCGAACACGGCGCGACGCTCGTCACGCACGCGGGCGAGACGATGGCCGAGCTCGTGCAGTCGGTGCGGCGCGTGAACGAGATCCTCGACGAAATCAGCCATGCGTCGCGCGAGCAAAGCGCCGGGATCGAGCAGGTCAATCGCGCGGTGGGCGAGATGGACCAGGTCACGCAGCAGAACGCGGCGCTCGTCGAACAGGCTGCGGCCGCCGCGCATTCGCTGCGCGATCAGGCCGAAGCACTGCGCGACGCCGTCACGCGGTTCGCGTTGCCGGCCTGACGGCGCCGGCACGGCACCGCACGCGCCCGCTCACACCGCGCCGCCGGCCCGCGGCGCGGCCGCACCGATGCCCAGCCCCAGCCCGGCCGCCCGCTGGATCAGCTCGACGTCGTTGTTCGCGCCGAGTTTCTTCATCGCGCTGATCTTCTGCGCGCTGACCGTCTGCTTGCCCTTGCTCAGGCGCTGCGCGATCGTCTTGATCGACACGCCCGACAGATACAGGCGAATCACCTCGATCTCGCGCGCCGACAGCTTCACTGGCGCCTCGCCGCGCTCGCCGATCGCATCGACCGCGCGCCTGACGCACGGCGACAGGTAGCGCCCGCCGCTGTAGCTCGAATGGATCGCCGTGACGATATGGCCGACTTCGTCGAACTTGCTGACGATGCTCACGCCGCCGATCGCGAGGATCGACCGGAAGATCAGCGGGTTCTCGTTGCCGACCAGCGCGACGATTCCGGCGTTCGGGCGCGTGCGCCGCAGCCAGTCGAACAGCGCGAGGCCGTCCATCTGCTCGTCGCCGCGGATCGAATAATCGACCAGCACGATGTCGCAGTCGACGCCGCCGAGCGACGCGACCAGCTCGGCCGCACTCCGGTAGACCGCGACGAGCTCGATGGCGCAGGCGCTGCCGGCGATCTGCTCGATGCCGGCCAGCGTCAACGGCCAGTCGTACGCGAAAACGATGCGAACATTGAATTTCCTCATGCGCAGTTCCAGGTGGTTCACCGGCCGCGCGGCGCGGAACGCGCGCGGTCGGTTTGGCGTTGAAAGGATGTCCGGGATATTTTTATCCCGACGATCGATTCTATGAAGCCGCGCGCGGGCGGGATATCGGACGGCATCGGGATTGGCCGCCGGAGACGTAATACGAGTTTGATATTTGCGTCGGTTCAGATGCCCGGCATCGGCCGGACGGCCGGCATTGAGCCCTTGCGGCCGGCCAGCAGGTAAAATTGCGGCGTTTGCATGCCACTCCGGGCACCCGGCGGTGAGCGACGCGCCGACGACGGCCGCGCACCACTGCCCTTTTGCCGGCTGCCCATACTCCGGCTGCCCGTACTCCCAGCTTTCCCCATGACCGAATCCGACCTGCAATCCGACGACACCTCCATCCACGAAGACGGCCTCTGGCGCGACAACGGCTGGACCGCCCGCATCATCAAGAACGAAGACGACGACGGCTGGGCCGTCGAGATGATCAAGGACGGCGAGTCCGAACCCGCGCTCGTCGGGCCGTGGACCATGGGCCGCGACAAGAAGAACCCGAAGCCGATGGACGCGAACGCGTTCCGCACGCTCGTGAAGACCGCGACCGAGGTGCTGATGCGGCACGAGCAGCAGCGGCGCGCGATGCTGCACAAGGAAGTGACGGTTCAGGGCGAGGACGGGCAGGATGTATCGGTGACGCTCGACATCGTGCCGGACGAGTTCGAGCCGTACGCGCAACTCAAGGCGTTCGATCCGTACGGCGAGCTGCTGGCCGACGCGAAGGTATCGGCCGGGTTCAAGCTCAGCAAGGCCAGCGCCGAGCGTTGGGTCGCATCGGGCTTCGAACGGCCGGCCTGACCGGGCGGCGGTGCGCGATCAGGCGCCGGCGCCCTGCCGCGCGCGCTGCAGCCGGCGCTCCGCCAGCTTGCGCCGCACGAGCTGCTCGAACTGCTGCGTCGCGACCTCCGGATCGCGCGCGGCCAGCCCGAGCGCGTTGCGCGCGAGCCGGATCGGCGTCAGCACGATGCCCCACGGCAGCCCCCACCAGCCGAGCGTGACCGATGCAAGCAGCGCGATCGCCTGCTTCTTGCGGCCGCAGCGGCGGCAGCACACGTGGCGCCGCGTCGCCCAGCGCGTGACGAACACCAGCGATACGACGCGATGCGACGCGTGGACGTCGACCGGATGCCCTTCGCGCAGGCAAATCGGGCACGGCCCGTACCGCCAGTCGTCGACGTACTGCCGGACCTTCGCGTCGGGCACCCGCTCGGCCTCGACGACGATCGGATGCGCGTGCGCGCACGCCGGACTGCAATAGCGGCGGCCGTCGATCGACTGCCCGCCGACCAGGAACGTCCTGCCGCAGTGACTGCACTCTGCCACGATAACCCCGGATAAGCGTGATACGCCGCGTGCCGGCCGCGCGCATCGATGCGTCGGCGGTCCGGACGGGCCATTTCATGTTTTAACGGCCGCCGCCGCACGGTCTTGAGCTCACGCGCGCCACCGCGCGTCAGCCGTGCAGCCCGTGCGCGGTCATCAGGCGGTACAGCGTCGCGCGCGAAATGCCCAGTTCCGCCGCGACGTCCGCATGCTGGTGGCGGTGGCGCAGCAGCGTTTCCTCGATCGCGCGCCGCTCGGCCTGCCGGCGCACTTCGGCGAGCGTCGGCAGCTGCCGCGACGTGTACTGGTGCAGTTCGAGATCGGCGGCCGAGATCATCGGGCCGTTCGTCATCACGACCGCGAACCGGATCCGGTTGATCAGCTCGCGCACGTTCCCGGGCCACGAATAGTTGTGGATCGCCTCGACCGCGCACGGCATGAAGCCGCGAATCCGGTACGCACTGTCGCCGCGATAGCGGCGCAGCATGTCATTGGCGAGCAGCATGATGTCGCGGCCGCGCACGCGCAGCGGCGGCTCGTCGATGCGCAGCACGCACAGACGGTAGTACAGGTCGGCGCGGAACCGCCCCGCCTGCATCGCGGCCTCGACATCGACGTGGGTCGCCGACACGATCCGCACGTCCACCGGGATCGACGCGTGCCCGCCGAGCCGCTCGATCCTGCCTTCCTGCAGGAACCGCAGCAGGCTCGCCTGGCTCTCGAACGGCATGTCGCCGATTTCGTCGAGAAACAGCGTGCCGCCATGCGCGGCCTCGATGCGGCCGACCTTGCGCTGGTGCGCACCCGTGAACGCGCCGCGCTCGTGACCGAACAGTTCGGCCTGCAGCAGCGTCGACGGAATGGCCGCGCAGTTCACGGCGACGAACGGCGCCGCGGCGCGCGCCGACTGCCGGTGGATCGCCGCCGCCGTCAGTTCCTTGCCGGTGCCCGATTCGCCGGCGATGAACACGGTGGTATCCGTGTTCGCGACCTTGCGGATCGTCGCGAACAGCCGGCGCATCGCGTCGCACGAACCGATCATCGTGCCGTCGGGCGGCGGCGCCTCCGCGGCCGGGTCGCCGTCCGCAAGCTTCAGCATCCCGTACGCATGGCCGGCGAGATAGCCGATCGTCGTGTAGGCCGTCGTGTTGCGCATGTAGTGGAAACAGCAGTGGCGGATCAGGCGTGCGATGGAAATGTCGCGCAGCCGCTCGCTGTCGGCGAGCGCAACCCAGCCGACGCGCGGGTCGCGCAGCAGCGCCTCGAACGACGCGACGTCGGGCGACGCGAAGCTGCCGAAATCGACGATGCCCGCGTGCGGGCGGTTCGCCTTGACGAGATTCAGTGCGTCCGCAACGGTTTTCGCGCGCCACACGTCCCAGCCGCGCAACGCGAGACAGTCGGCGAGCGCTGCATCGTGCCGCTGCGACAGGTAGACGAGCGGCCGCGACGGCACGACATGGTTGCACCGGATCGCGAGGAACGGCATCGTGCCGGCCTCGCGTTCGACATCCTGCGGGCCTGACACCCTGATCTGGCAGCTATAGTTCACGATGGCCTCGCCGCTTGGGGTTGTATGTCGGGACGGCCGTTGCCGGTTCGCGTGTGACGGGGTCTCGTAGTCCCGCGGCGCGGCGCCGGCCTGTCCTCGGATTGATGTTTCGTGTTTCGTTATCGGCAGAAAACGACACGCTGCATGTAGATCTGCGGCTCGACGACCGGCTTCGCCGCCCGGTTCAGATCGTCGCGATAGGCGCGGTAGGTCTTGCCGTTTACCGTCACGTCCGTCGCGCGGGCCGTCTCGATCCTGTCGAGCTCGTTGCGCTGCCACTCGCTCACCCTGCCCGCCGCCGACATGCTCGACTCGCCGGCGATCTTCTGCGTGATCGCGCTGCCGTCGCTCCACGGCTGCGTCTGCATGTCCTCGGCGTGCTGCGTCGCGCCGACCGTCTTGCCCGTCGGCGTCGGCCCGTTTTGCGCTTCGAACGGCGCGCCGCGGCCGTACACCGGCGATCGCCACGACGGCGCGTGACCTTCCTCGGGCATCATGTAAATCATCTGCGGGTCGCCGACCATCATCATCGGCACGCATGCCGTGTTGTCGGGTCGGCCGAGCGTCGTCAGCGCCTGCTGGACGCTCGCGGCGTTCGCGAGGGTCTGCTCGCTCAGGATGACGAAGACCGCCGGATTCTGAAAAACCGACTGCGCAGCGGCTTGCACGCTGACCAGCAGCCACGCGACCAAAAAGATCCTCATGATTGAGGCCTCCTTGCATCCTCGTCAGGCAAAAAGAGGTGTTGACCTCGGGGATCTGACCAACACCCGTCAAACCAGCAACGACAGTCGCGCATCGGGTCCGAACGGCAGCCGTGCGTCCGGCGTTCCAGTTGCACGGCTGCCCGACCCGCGTGCTTACGACGTCGTGCTCGTCGAGATGACCGCCGGCGCCGGCGTGGCCGGTGCAGCCGGTGCGGCCTGCTGGTCGACCGTGGCCGGCGGCAACGCCTTCGCCGGATCGGTCAACGCCGACATGTCGGCAGGCTGCGCCGGTGCGGCCGCGGCTTCGACCGCGCCCGGCACCTTCGCGTCGGCAGCCGGCATGTCGGCCGCCGGTGCGGCCATCGCAGCATCCGCCGCCTGCGGCGCGGCGTCGGCCGCGGCCGGTGCGGCTTGCGCGCTGTCCGCCACCTTCGCATCGACTGCGGGCGCCGCGACGACGGCAGCAGCCGGCACGGCAGCGGCTTGCGCTGCGTTGTCGGTCGCGGCCGGCATCGGCTCCGGCGCCTTGTCGGCGACGGGCTGCACGGGCTCGGGGGCCTTGTCGGCGACAGCCGGCGCAGGCTCGGAGGCCTTGTCGGCGACAGCCGGCGCAGGCTCGGGGGCCTTGTCGGCAATAGCCGGCGCAGGCTCGGGAGCCTTGTCGGCGACAGCCGGTGCAGGCTCGGGGACCTTGTCGGCAATAGCCGGTGCAGCGACGATGGCCGCGGCGGGCATCGCACTCATCGCGGCCGGCGCAGCAGCGGCCGGTGCGACAGCTGGGGCGACAGCCGGCGCGGCGGCAACCGCCGGCACTGTCGCGGCAACCGGTGCGGCAGCAGCGGGCACGACGGCCGCCGCTTGCGACGCCTTCGCGGCAGCCGCCTGCGCAGCATCCGGCACCTTGCTGGCGACGGTCGGAGCGGCGATCGCCGGCACGGGCACCGGGACCGGAATCGGCGCTGCCTGCACCGCGGTCGTCGCCACCGGGCGCGCCTGCGCCTGCGCCTGCGCCTGCGCCTGCGCGGCTGCGTCGAGCGGCGGCAGGCCCATGCGGTTGCGCACGATCGGATCGTGATACTTCACGTCATCGGCAACGGTCGCTTCGACGCTGGGCGCGACATTCGAACGTGCGAGCGGCGCGGTCGTGCCCGGGCACAGGTGCCCGGTCGCTTCCACCGCGCGCCGGTTCGCGTCGCTCTGGCAGAGCAGCGCGAGCGCCACGTCGGTCAGGCCCATTGCGCGGAATTCGCGCGCATCGAGACGACGGACGCAGGCCTGGTCGACCAGCGTCGTGCCGCCCGTCATGCCGAACCCCGGGAACGACATGCCGATGCTCACCGACCCCATGCAGGTGTCGGACAGCGTGGTCGTGAGACCGGGCGCCTGGATGGCCGGGTTCGTCTTGATCGTCTGCGTACCCGAGTAGTTGACGTTTTCCGATATCTGGGTGTTGTACGGGTTGGTGCCGGGCGAGCCGGGCGCCTGGAGCGAGCTCACGCTCTGCGGCGTCACGTTCGAGCCGCCGCTCGTGCTGGACGGCATCGTCACGTTCACATTCACGCTCGAATTGCCGCTACCGCGAACCCCGCTGCTGCTGGCGGCATTGCCGCCGCGCGAGCTCGTGGTATTGGTATTCGTGCTGATGCTCGAGCCACCGCCCTGGCCGATCGCCGTCGACGACGTCGAGGACTGCGCGCTCGAAGTCGAATCGGCGGTTTGCGCCTGGGCGCCGATCGTGGTCATCGCGAACATCGCCGCACATGCCACCTTGATCCTGTTGCTGTTCATTTCACTCTCCGGACGAGGTTTGACCTCCCACCCAGGCAACCGTACTAATTCCCCTGAATCCCTTCAGCTTTTCCTGCTTCCCCAAACTGCTTCCAGCCGCTGCCCAGCTGGGACCACGAGCCGGCCGACATGCCCTGCCACTGCTGGGCTCCCGGTCCGCCGATGGCACTGCCCGACGAAAGCGTTTGTCGTTCTGACGGTTTGATTGTCTGGTCAGGGTTGTTTGACGTCTGCATATTCGATTGCACACCATCGGCAGCACGGTCAGCGCCATACGCCGTCAGAGACGCGAGCATCAATGCGGCGGCAATCAGTTTCTGCTTCATGCCAACTCCTTACGTGGCAACAGTGCGGGAAAAGAGACCAGCGTCGCTGGGAAACTGGTCCCCCCACACCTGACTAATGACTGCTTCCGGTCGCGCTGGAACTGCCCAGGCTTCCGCCCGATGCGGACGGCGAGCCGGCCGGACCGGTACTCCACACGGTCGACGAGTTGTAGTGATTCGAACCCGCGATCGCGCCTGACCCGCCACTGCCCATGAGCCCGGCGGCACCCGCGTTGGCAATGCCCTGGTCGTTCGCACCCGTTGCGGTGTAGTGGTTCGCGCCGAGTACGATCGTGGCGGTCACCCCTCCCGACAGCGCATTCGCGTTCTCGTTCGTACTGCCGTTTCCGCCGAACGAGCCTGCGGCACCGATACCGCCGCCTGCCGCGAACGCGCCCCCGTTCATGCCCGAACCGCTGGCCGTCGAAGTCGAGTTGTGGAAGGCGGATGCCGTGCCGGTGGAACCAGCTGGTGTGACGGTACTTCCTGCATTCGCGCCCGCCGTCGAAGTCGAATTGCTGGTATAGCTGCCGGAGCCGACCAGTACCGAACCGGAAACACCCGCCGCAACGGATTGCGTCTGGTTGGTCGTGGACGAACCGGCTGCCAATGCAGCCGACGAGATGACGGTGAGCGCTGTCGCTAATATGACGTTGGCTTTCATAGCAATCCTTTGCTGTGAGGAAGTTCGGCGGTGGCGGAGCCGGGCCTGCCCGCGTAGAGCGAAACCCGGCATCCGTACCGCCAGCCAATGACGAACGCTACGCGCCGCGGCTTAGTAGTGAAGCGTCCAGCCGATCGAGCCGGCATTGGCGCCGCTCGTGCCACCAGCCTGTGCACCGCCGAAGCCAAAGCCGCTGACCGACGACGATTGCTCGTGGTTGGTGAACGACATCGAAGAGCTGCTCGGGCCGCCGGCAACTGCAGCGGCCTGGCCGAGTGCCGAGCCGGAATCGATCGCGATGAAGTGGCCGAACCCCGCAACAACGGCCATCGTCGAACCACCACTCGTCGAGCTGCTGCTCGACACCGTGCCGCTACCTGCGAACGCTGCACCCGAGACCGCCAGAACTGCTACTGCAATCAGAAGCTTCTTCATGGTCGACTCCATAACGGCGTGGACGAAATGAGCCGGGAAGATTGCACGCCATCAATCTTCCTGACTTGAGCAATCCCAAAAAATAAGGATCACTATCAAATTACGAGATTCCTGCTTTCTTTTAAATCCAGATATTTTTGATTTTTTGGCCGGACGAAGTTTAGTTTTGTGTTTTTAAGCTGTCCAAAATTTATGATAGCGTGCTTTACATTATTTTTACGAATATCCAATACTTCACGAAAACACCCTAATTCGACGAACCGGAATGACGAACATACATTTCCGTCCCGCGATTTTCGACACCCCGCCAAAAACAAATGCCGGCACCGGCACCCGCTTCCTGAATCGAAAATGCGCGAATACATTTACCACCGCAAAATGCAGCGCCGCTCAAAATGCGCTCTTTAGCCGAGCGAAAAATGGCCTGCATTGCAGCCAGACGGCATGTCTGCTCCCCGAGGGAGCGCCGAAAGGTTTCCGGATAATCCGGCCGACAGGCGTTCGATCTAATCCGGCCGGCACCGGTATTGACCCGGCGCGATCGAAACTGCCTTGCACGGATGAAGACGAATCGGCGTCACGCTGTCCGGCACGAACAGGCTGACCCATCCGGGTGAACTGAATGAAGGCGAGCACCGCTGTCGCCTGGTTGCCGCACGGAGCGACAACCGCTCCAGCACGCGGAGCGTGCGGAGGGCGGGAAATCGGCAAGGCGCGACCCGCGACGCTGGCACTGCGTCGCAAGCGATACCCCAAACTTTCCGACTCCCCCTATGGTGCGCAAAGAACGCGCCGATCAAGCCATTGCTTATAGTCTTCATTGCCGTTTCCCCGACTGGCTTATTGACGAGTTGGCCGCCCCCACATCGTTGTTGCATCGTGTCGACCGCTCGCCGGTGCATCCAATGTCGCAAGCAGCATGCCACGCGTTATTCCACCGTTCATTGCGCGCGCCGAACGGCCTCCGCGCCGGCACGAATCGTCGGAAACGTCATTTTTTGTTTCAGGAATGTATCGCGGCAACAGTCGGGCACACGCGGCGATCGTTGAGCGTCGCGAAGCAATGCCGCGATTAGACGGAAGAATCCGGCACGCCGGCCCTCGCCGAACCGTCAGGCGAACGAGTGTTTCAAACCTGAGAAGCGCGCTGTCACGCATCGCCGCTGCATCCGTTTTTTTTGCTTGCGATCCGTGCGTCGCGACGCGTTCGGCCAGCCTCCAATGCCCGGACGAACGGGAATCGAAGCGTGCGGCGCCCCGTTCTGCAAGCCCGTGCGGCCGCCTCCGATGTGCCTGCGACACGCATTCGTCTCGACCGGCGAAATGATTTCGATTCAACTTTGAAAATGCCGACGCGATCATGCGACATGATTTTGTCATCTAGACCATTACCGGCGTAATAGCTAAAACAAATTAAAACGCGCAATCCAGACCGAAGCCGGCGCAACAGTTTTTCATTTTCATTCGCCCCCTTCACACCTTGGGCCACCCGACTGGCAATACATCGAAGAAACGTTTTTCAAGCAGCCACCTACGCTTTTCTCATCGTTGAAACACGCCGATTCAACGCCCGATTTCGCGTCAAAAAATCCCACAAACGCCTGATTTATCGCAATTTTATTCGTATCGAACCACATCGATCCGGCTATCGCTCGAGGTATTTTCCTGTCCCCATCATTCACGCGTGAAACACAAGCGCGCATATCGCGCAGCAATTCCACTCCCTCGCCCGCGCACCGCGGGTTTGCGTCGTTCACGGCGTGCCGATTGCCCGATTTCCGGTTCTCACCGAGCGGCACGCCACGGCACACGGATTGCGGATGGCGGCCGCTCGTCAAACGACGTGTCGGGGAAAAGGCGATGAAGATCACCACCGATCGAGCGGCGCTCGCGTCACGCGCAACGTCGACCGCGGCACACCGCGCGTCGGCAGCGACGTTCCTGCAGGCGCCGGTCGTCGCGAAATTGCCGATGGCCGCCGAGCGACGACCCGCGGCCATGGCCCGGCGACGCACCGGCCGCGCATTCGGGCCGGCCGATGCCGCGTCAGCCGAGCAGTTCCTTCTTTCTCAGGTGCACGACGTCGCGCATCGGCGGCGCGCCGAACAGCCGGCTGTATTCACGGCTGAACTGCGACGCGCTCTCGTAGCCGACCACGGCAGCCACCGACCCGACGTCGCCGCCCTGGCGCAGCAACAGCCGCCGCGCCTCGTGCAGCCGCAGCTGCTTCTGGTACTGCAACGGGCTTAGCGTCGTCACGTGCTTGAAATGGTGGTGCAGCGACGACACGCTCATGTTGACCGCCTGCGCGAGCGTCTCGACGCGCATCGGCTCCGCGTAGTGATCGCGGATCCATTCGATCGCGCGCGCGATCCGGTGCGTCTGGCTGCCCGCGATCGCCATATGCCGCAGCCGCGTGCCCTGCCCGCTCGTCATCAACCGGTACAGCAGTTCCTTTTCGATCAGCGGCGCGACGACCGGAATGTCGGCCGGCGTATCGAGCAGCCGCAACAGCCGCAGCGCGGCGTCGAGCAGCGGCGGCGTCAGCTCGGCGAGCGCGATCCCTTCGCCTTCGGGGCCCGCGTCGGGCTCGGGCAGCCGCATCTCGGCCGAGAGCTCCACGATCCGCTGCGGATCGAGCCTCAGCGACAGGCACAGGTAGGGTTCCTCCGGCGACGCGCGCGTCACGCGCGACAGGATCGGCAAGTCGATCGACGTAATCAGGCAATTCTGCGTGTCGTATTCGTAAGCGTGGCCGGCCACGATTACGCGCTTCGCGCCCTGCCCCGCGATCACCAGCGCGGCACACGACACGGCGCAGCCGAGATCGACCGGACGCGTATGCCGATGCAGCATCAGGCCTGGCACAGCGGTCGAATACGAGCCATCCGCCGGTGCGAAGCGGCCGATCAGCGACGCCAGCTCGCGCCGCCCGGATTCGCGCGACGCCGCGATATCGGTCATGTCCATGACGAATCCTCGATTGATTTCCCCATGTCGCGGGAGCATAGCGAAACGGCCCGCGCCGCGCCCGGGATTTGCAGGATTGTTCAATAAATTTGCAGGATTGGGTAGACGCAAAAACCGACTGCTCGCGCACACTGCCCGCTAACCGGGCGCATGCCGGGTTTTCCCCACGGAGACAACCAAAATGCCTACCTCGTTTGTCCTCAACGGCAAGAACGTCACGCTCGACGCCGATCCGTCGATGCCCGTCCTCTGGGCGATTCGCGAACACGCGGGACTGACCGGCACGAAGTTCGGCTGCGGCATGGCGCAGTGCGGCGCGTGCACGGTGCATCTCGAAGGCCAGGCCGTCCGCTCGTGCGTGCTGCCGCTCGCCGGTATCGCCGGCAAGCACGTCACGACGATCGAGGGCCTGCAGAGCAAGCCCGCGCAGGCCGTGCAGGCCGCGTGGGTCAAGCAGCAGGTTCCGCAATGCGGCTATTGCCAGTCCGGCCAGATCATGTCGGCCACCGCACTTCTCGAACAGAACCCGAAGCCGACCGACGCGGACATCGACGCCGCGATGAACGGCAACCTGTGCCGCTGTGCGACCTACGCCCGCATCCGGGCCGCGATCCACGACGCGGCCGCGACGCTGGGAGCCTGACCATGACGATCGAACTCGACAACCGCGATTCGGTGCGTCCGTCGCGCCGAACGTTCCTGAAGGCCGCGGGCGCCGCGGCAGCCGTCAGCCTGACCATCGGCTTCGAATGGGCCGGCCTCGGCCGCCGCGCGCTCGCCGCAACCGCACCGGCCGCCGATTTCGCGCCGAACGCGTTCCTGCGTATCACGCCCGACGGCGCCGTCACCGTCATCGCGAAGCACGTCGAAATGGGCCAGGGCGCGTATACGGGCATCGCGACGATCGTCGCCGAGGAGCTCGACGCCGACTGGTCGAGCGTGCGCGTCGAAAGCGCACCGGCCGACGCGAAGCGCTATGCGAACCTCGCGTTCGGCACGATGCAGGGCACGGGCGGCAGCTCGGCGATGGCGAACTCGTGGCAGCAGCTGCGCGAAGCGGGCGGCAAGGCCCGCGCGATGCTCGTGTCGGCCGCCGCGGCCCGCTGGAAGGTGCCCGCCGGCGAGCTGACGACGGCCGATGGCGTCGTCACGCATGCGAAGAGCGGCAAGACGGCCGCCTACGGCACGCTCGTCGCCGACGCATCGAAGCTGCCCGTGCCGGACAAGGTCGTGCTGAAGCAGCCAGCCGATTTCAAGCTGATCGGCCGGCGGATTCCGCGCGTCGATGCACCGGCGAAATCGAACGGCACCGCGCCTTTCACGCTCGACACGACCTTCCCCGGCATGCGCGTCGCGCTGCTGCAGCGCCCGCCGCGCTTCGGCGCGACGGTCAAGTCGTTCGACGCGACGGCCGCGAAGGCGGTGCCGGGCGTCGTGTCGGTCGTGCAGGTGCCGCGCGGCGTCGCGGTCGTCGCGACGGGCTTCTGGGCCGCGAAGCAGGGCCGCGACGCGCTGAAGGTCGAATGGGACGAAAGCAACGCCGAAAAGCGCGGCTCGGCCGAGATCATGCGCGAATACCGGCAGCTCGCGGAGAAACCGGGCACGTCGGCGCGCAAGGACGGCGATGCCGACGCGGCGATCGCCGGCGCCGCGCGCAAGCTCAGCGCGACATACGAATTCCCGTATCTCGCGCACGCGCCGATGGAGCCGCTCGACGCGGTCGTCAAGCTGACGCGCGACGGCTGCGAGATCTGGGCCGGCGACCAGTTCCAGACGATCGACCAGGCGAACGCCGCCAAGGTCGCGGGCCTTAAGCCCGATCAGGTGAAGATCCATACGTTGTACGCGGGCGGCAGCTTCGGCCGGCGCGCGAACGCGTGGTCGGACTATGTGGTCGAGGCCGTGTCGATCGCGAAGGCGCTCGGCGCGGACGGCAAGCCCGTCAAGCTGCAATGGACCCGCGAGGACGACATCCAGGGCGGCCTCTATCGGCCGATGTACTTCCACAAGCTCGACGCGGGCCTGACCGCGGACGGCAAGCTGGTCGGCTGGCGCCACCGGATCGTCGGCCAGTCGATCCTTGCCGGCACGCCGTTCGAGGCGTTCATGGTCAAGAACGGCATCGACGCGACGTCGGTCGAGGGCGCGGCGAACCTGCCGTACGCAGTGCCGAACGTGTCGGTCGAGCTCACCACCGCGAAGACGGGCGTGCCCGTGCTGTGGTGGCGCGTGGTCGGCAGCTCGCACACGGCCTACGCGGTCGAGGCGTTCATCGACGAAGCCGCGCACACCGCCGGCAAGGATCCATACGCGTTCCGCCGCAACCTGCTCGCGAAGGAGCCGCGCATGCGCGCGGTGCTGGAACTGGCCGCGCAGAAGGCCGGCTGGGATCCGGCCAAGCCGCTGCCGAAGGGCCGCGGGCGCGGGATCGCGGTCGCCGAGGCGTTCAAGAGCTATGTCGCGCAGGTGGCCGAGGTGTCGGTCGACGCGGACGGCAAGGTGAAGGTCGAGCGCGTGGTGTGCGCGGTGGATTGCGGGATCGCGATCAATCCCGACATCGTCGCCGCGCAGATGGAAGGCGGCATCGGCTTCGGGCTCGGTGCGGCGCTGCACAGCGCGATCACGCTGAAGGACGGCCAGGTCGAACAGCGCAACTTCGACGGCTACAACGTGCTGCGGATGGCCGAGATGCCGAAGGTCGAGGTGTATATCGTGCCGTCGGCCGAAGCGCCGACCGGGGTCGGCGAGCCGGGCGTCGCGCCGATCGGGCCGGCGGTCGCGAACGCGATCTTCGCGGCGACGGGCAAGCGGCATTACGTGCTGCCGTTCGATTCGGCGGATAGCGCGAAGGCTTGATGGGTGGGTAGCGACGCTGGCCGCAGAGCGAAAGTTGCCCTGCGGCCAGCGCTTTTCAGCGCCTCGCCGAAGACATCATGCTCATTCGAGCCAAGGCCTCACGGCACGCCCCGCCAGCCGCACTCACTCCTGCTCGACCTCTGGCCAAAGCCTCGGAAAGAGAAACCGGAGGCCACTCAGCGGCAATCCAAAGGAAAGCTCGCCTCGATGCGAAGGCGAAGTCAGCAGCCCGCAATCCAGCAGCGACCGAACGATTCGGCGCGCCAGTACGTCGCTTACGCCCAGCATCTGTGCAAATTCCGCCCGCGTTACGGTTCGGCGCAGTGCCACAAACTCCATGGCCAGCGCCGCGGCTTCCGGTTTGATGACCGATTTTTCCGAACGGATGGTCCACGGATTGGCCTCCAGGTATCGCAGCAAATCCAGCAAACGCCCCGTCACCCCGTCGAACTCCGTCATATGCACCATGAAACCAACCTGGTCCTGGCAGCAGTCGAGAAAAAACCGCGCGAACTTGACCAGCCCCTCCTGGGATAGATTGCCCCGACCGTCCAGATCGTTACGCCGCGTCTGGTCGGCCTCGTTCAGCCGGGCGTAATACTGCTCATGCTCTCGCGCCAGCCCCCGAAGCGGCGACCAGAGACCATGAGTCAGATCGGCAGCGCGTAATCCGAGATGCGAATGCAGACGTGCCACCCGGCCGTTACCGTCCATGAACGGGTGCACCCAGGTCAGACGATGATGCGAACAGGCGATACCGATCAGTTGATATTCCTTGGCGCGAATGCGGGCATAACGTGCTGCCCAGGCCTGAAGCAACGGGTCGATCATCTCCGGCTCCGGTGCCAGATGACGCCCAACCATGACATCCGCCCGACGAAATTCGCCTGGAACGATGACATCCCCCTCACCGGCGAGTCGCTCCTCGGCAGGCAAGCAGGAAAAGAAGCGATCGTGAATGGCCGAAATTCGTGCCGGTTCGAATAGCGCGGCAACCGGAAGCGCATGCCACTCTTCCTCTAGCGCCGCTTCCGTTGAGATATGCGCGACCGCGAAGCGTTGCTTCTTGCGTTCGGCCATATCGGTTGAATAATCCCGATGCAGCGCAGCCGCGATCTTTGCGGGCGTCGTATGCTGACCTTCGATCTTGTTCGTGTAGTACGAATTCATGGCGCGCAACTGCGGCACGAGCGCGCTGGCCAGCGGGGTATCGCGTACGGCCAGCAACCGCTGCGAAGAGTCGACGAGCTCGGCGGCCTGCTCAAGCAGCGGATCGAGTACGCGATCCTCGGGAAACAACGGTTCGAAGGTAGCGACGGTCGTCATGCTTCGCTGTCGGGTTCCATGTAGGGTTTGATGTCGGCAATTATAGCCACTTATCTAACTGATTTATATCGACTTTTGATCGATCCATGTAGATTTGAATGTAGGGTTCCATGTAGGGTTTGTCTTGTCCGCCCCTTATTCGGATGGCGAGTGCATTACCCCCGCCATTTCCCGCCTCCCCACACGTTACGCCAGACGTAACGCCCGTAACGTCGCCCCTCGATGCTACGTAACAATTCTTCAAAATTGCTCCGCCCGCTTCAGCACCCGCCCCGCGCCCCGCGTTAAAAATTCTTTTAAATTCAAGGCTCCACGCCGCCTGCACCCGGCACGCCCCCCGTCGACACCTGACCTTCCGCCCCTTGGCCCGGAAGTTGCAGTACATGACCCGCAAAACACTCCTTTATGGACATGCGAGGGCCACCATGGATTGCAAATACCTGTACATCGACAACATAAAAATCAATTTCGTGCGCCGCACGATCGAAATCGACAACAAGGTCATTGACGTTACGCCGCGCGAATTCGACGTCGTCGAATTCCTGCTCGACAACATGAACAAGGTCGTGCCGCGGCAGGCAATCCAGGAAGCCGTATGGGGCCGTGAACTCGCCGTGTCGTCGCGCACGCTCGATACCCATATCTCGCGGATCCGATCGAAATTGCAGCTCGAGCACGACAAGAACCTGCGGATCATCCCGATCTATGCGGTGGGCTATCGCCTCGTGCTGTTCGGTGCGGCAATGACGCACGTCGAGCGCCACGATGCGGCGCCGATCCTGCGTGCCGCGCCGCCGGCCATGATGGCCGCCGACTACGCCTGACGATTCACCCGCGCGCCGCCCGCTCGCGGCGCGCCAGCAACACTCCCCCCACCGCGCTGTGCAGGTTCGCAGCGCTTCGCGTCCCGCCAGCCGGATGCGGCCTGCACGCCGCCCGGCCCGCCAGCCAGTCGCGACCCGACCGCCGCCTCCGGGCGGCGGTTGCTTTTGGCCGCCCGCCGCCGCGCATCGCGCTGCGCGGCATTCCATCACGCGGCGTCACGCTTCGTAGCGCCCTGCGCTCGCCGTCGCCGCGCGATGCACGCGACTACGGATTCCGGCGCGGCACGCGGCCATGGCCGTCCCTACAATCGACGCAGCAGCCGCGTGCCCGTCCGCGCCACCGGCCCCATAACAACCCGTCGAACCGACGCCGAATCCGCCCCGATCCCGCCGTGCCTGCGCAGTTCCTGACGAATGCCGACGCCGGCGACGCCGCGAACCGGGCCATGCCCGCCGCTTCCGTGCCGCCCGCCGCTGCGCCGGCCGCGGTCGCGCTCGACGCGTCGCCCTACCTGCCGCGCCTGTCCGCCGCCGCCGCGCGCGGGCTGTCGCACGCGTACTGCGCGACCGGCGCCGTTCCGGTCACGCTCGGCGAGCATGCGTACGAGGTGCGCTGGCGCATCGATGCCGAGCCGGCCGCGGATGCGCACGCCTATCGCTTCGTCGTCGGCCCGGCCACCGGCACGCTATGGATCGATCCGATCGCGGAAACGGAATGGCTCGGCGACGCGGCCGACCCGGCCGTGCCGGCCGTGATCCGCGCGGCACTGCTCGCCGACCTGTGCGCGCCGCTCGCGAGCGTCCATGCGACGTCCACCGCATCGGTCCTGCGGCCGCCGAACAGTTCGGACAGCGGCACGCCGAGACG
>NZ_JBFPFS010000049.1:0-49787 GCF_047978125.1 Burkholderia sp. LFS061
GTGCAAGCGTGTGCTCGCATCGCCGCCGGCGCACCGTGCATCACGGATTGATGTACTGGAACAGCGACAGGTTCTGAAGCTGCGCGTACGCCTTCTGCGAGCCCGTCAGCGCGTTCTGCATCTGCAGGAACTGGCTGATCGTCGACACCATGTTGGTGCTCGTCAGGTCAGCGAGGTTGCTGGTGACCTGCAGCGTGTTGGTCTGGTTCACGGTCTGCATCGCCTTGATTTCCTGCTCGCGGCCGCCGACCGACGCCTGCACGGTGAGGACGTTCGTCATCATGTTGTTCAGCTTCGTCGTGCCGGTGGTCATCGCGTTCGCGAGCGCGGCCGCGACAGTCGTGTTGCTGCTGATCGGCACCTTCAGCGCGGCGATCATCGTGTCGAGCGCCGCGAACACGTCGGTGCCGGCCTTCGGCGCGGGCGTGACCGTGAACGTGTCGCCGGGCGCGGGCGTACCCGACACGGGCACCGACAGGCCGCTGCCGAGCGCAATCCCCGCGCCGGCCGAATACGGCTGCGCGGCGGTGGTGGTCGGCGGCACGACCGAGTTGTCGGTCACCGTATAGGTCGGCGCGGCCGCCGTGCCGGCGAATGCGATCGTGAACTGGTGCGCGTTGGTCGCGGCCGACGGGCTCGTGATCGACACCGCGCCGATCGTGCCCGTACCCGTGTTGCCCGCGCCGGCGAGCGGCACCGGCTGGCTGCCGAGCATCGGCACCGACAGGAACACGTTCGCGCCGTTGTCGCCCTGCGAGATCGAACGCGTGTCGGCAATCTGCACCTGCCGCGAACCCATGTCGCCGCTGTAGGTCACGCCGCCGCCCGACGCGTTCGAGAACGGCGCGGTGGTCGACTGGAAGCCCGAGAACAGGTAGTTGCCCGAACCGTCCGTCGAGTTCGCGAGCGTCAGCAGCTGGTCGCGATAGCCCTGCAGCTGCGTCGACAGCGCCGAGCGGTCGCTGTCGGACAGCGAACCGTCGCCGGCCTGGATCACGACCGTATGAATGCTGTTCAGCAGGTTGTTGACGCTGATCAGCGTCTGGTCTTCCTTCTGCAGCGACGACAGCGCGGTGTTCTGGTTCGACGCGTACTGCGACAGCGTCGCCGACGTCATCGACAACTGCACGGCCTGCGCCGCGCCGAGCGGGTTGTCGGCCGGCGTCGCGAGGCTCACGCCGCTCGAGATCTGCTGGTACAGCTGCGACAGCTGCGCCTGCTGGTCGCTCATCTGAGCGACGTTCTGCTGGTAGAACTGGGTGGTGGAAATCCGCATCGCTTCGGTCCCCGAAATCAGTTGAACAGGCCGAGCACGGTCTGGAACAGCGTCGACGCCGTCTGGATCACCTTCGCGTTCGCCTGGTAGAGCTGCTGGTACTGCATCAGGTTGGCCGCTTCCTCGTTCTGGTTCACGCCCGACACCGACTGCTGCGCCTGCGTGATCTGGCCGACCAGCGCGGTCTGCGCGGCGCTCGACGACTTCAGCTGGCTCGTCGTGTTGCCGATGCTGTTCACGTAGTTCGCGTATGCGCCCGTCAGCGTGGTCGAGCCGTTGCCGAACGATTTCGAGTTGACGAGCTTCGACAGCGCGAGCGCGTTGCTGCCGTCGTTCGTGCCGCCCGTGTTCGGCGCGACCGTGAACGTGTCGCCCACCGCCGGCGTGCCCGACACCGTCACCGTGACGCCCGCCGTCAGCGTGATCGGCGAGCCGGCCTGGTACGGCTGCGCACCGGTGGTCGTCGGCGGCACGGCCGTGTTGTCCGTGACCGTATAGGTCGGCGCGGCCGACGTCCCGCCCATCGTGATCGTGTACTTGTGCGCATTGGCCGCGGCCGCCGCGCTCGTGACCGACAACCCGCCGATCGTCCCGGTGCCCGTGTTCGTCGTCGTGGCCGACGGCACGTACGGCGCCGCCGCCGCGATCGCCGAGCCGTTCGACGTCGCGAGGCCGAAGCCGTTCAGCGCGCCGCGCGTCGGCTGCACGGTGAACTTGTCGCCGGCGCTCATCGAGCCCGACGCGAACGAGAAGTTCAGCCCGCCGATCGACGCCGGCATCGACGCCGACGAGCCGACCGCCGTGCCGCTCGCGCGGTCGGTCAGCGTGTAGTTCGTGCCGTCGTACGACAGCGTGTAGTCGCCCGTGGTCGGCTGCGACGCGTTCGCGAACGACACGGACAGCGCCGCGTTGCCGGTGTTGCCCTGGTTCGCGTAGATGATCGGCGAGCCGGTCGTGAACAGGTTGCCGCCGACATTGCCCGACAGGTCGAGGCCGAGCGCGTTCTGCGCGTTGACCTGCGCGGCGAAGCTGGTCGCGATCGCGCCGAGCTGCGCCTGCGCGGGGTCGAGCGTCTGGCTGCGGAACGCGAGCAGGCCGCCGAGCGTGCCGCCCGACAGCGACGCGTCGGACAGGAACTGGTTCGGCCCCTGCGGGGTCGCGCCGGCGATCCCCTGCGACACGACGGTCAGCTCGCTCGGATCGGACGGCGACGTGACGGTCGCGAGCTGGTAGCTCTTGTCCGCGACGACGAGCGGCGTGCCGCCGGCGAGAAACACGCTGTAGCCGTCGCTGTTGCGCACGACCTGCACGCCCGCGAGGTTCGACAGGTTCGACACCGCGAGGTCGCGCTGGTCCATCAGCTGGTTCGGCGGCTGGCCCTGGCTGCTCGCGGACGCGATCTGCTGGTTCAGCTGCGCGATCTGCGCGGTGTACGCGTTGATCTGCGTGACGGTGCTCGTGAGCTGCGTGTTCACGCTCTGGCGCAGCGCGTCGTACTGCTGGCCGGCCGCCGTGATCTGGTTCGCGAGCGTCTGCGCATTGCTCATCGCGGTCTGCCGCACCGACGAGTCGGACGCGTTGTTCGCGACGTTCTGCAGCCCGGTGAAATAGTTCGTGACCGCGGTCGAGATGCCGGCCGTCGGGCTGCCGACGTAGTTGTTCAACTGCGTGACGAGCGAATACCACGTCGACAGCGCGCCGCCCTGCGTCTGCGCGCCGTTCAGCTGGTCGCTGAGGTACTGGCTGTATTGCCGCTGCACGGTGACGGTGTTCACGCCCTGCGGCATGTAGCCGCTGCTCGTGTACTGGCCGCTCGCCTCGGCATAGACGGGGCGTTCGACCGAATAGCCCGGCGTCGCGGCGTTGCTGATGTTCTGGCCGGTCGTCGTGAGGCCCCAGAGCGCGGCATTCAGGCCGCTGACGCCGAGGTTCATGAGTGAGTTGGACATGCGCGATCCTGATGAGCCGGCCGCGCTGCGGCCGCCGGGTTGCGTAACTCCCGGTATAACGGCCGCGGATCGAAAAAATTGAGGAAAAAATGCACGCGCGACGCGCGGGTGCGCAGCGCTGGTCGGAGCGTCCGGCCGGCGGGGCCGACGCCGGTGCGCGGGCGGCCCGTGCGGGCCGGCGGCCGCGTGTGCGTCAGGCCCGCACGAGCGAGCGGCGCTTCATCTCGAGCTGCGTGATCAGCCGCTGCAGCGTGTTCTCGGCGCTGCCCGGCAGCGACATGTAGCGGAAGCCGAGCTGGTAGCGCCGCGACCCGTTCGGCATCTGCGTCGAGCGCTGCGACACGAGCTGCAGGTCGAGCGACAGCTTGCCGTGGCCGGTCAGCTCGAGCTCGACGTCGGGCAGCAGCGTGCCGACCTCGAGCACCTCGACGCGTTCGTCGGCCGTGCGCAGCCCCACGCCGCCGAGCGACAGGTTGTGCACCTCGAACAGGAAGCCCTCGCCGTCCGGCAGCTTGCCGCGGCACAGGAACGGATCGACGATCGGCGCGTCTACCCGGAAATATTCGCGGCGCTGGATGCACATCAGCACTTCGGGGAAATCGGCGACGAACGCGGGCAGCCCCTCGTAGCGCGTCTCGCGCGGCGTGCCCGTGGTGAATTCGACGCGCACGCCCTCCGGCGAGGCCGCGAACGTGCAGTGCGACGCACCGAGGATGCCGGCGTTCTGCTCGGACAGCGCGCCCCAGTCGAACGTGAACGTCCGCGCGCCGACGTCGACCTCGAGCAGGCGGGTGACGAGCTGGCCGCCCGGATACTGGACGGTCAGGAAATCGCCGCGGTTCACGAGGTTGCGCAGCTGCACGCCGATTTCCAGCGGATTGCGGCGGGCATAGTCGGGCCCGGAGTGGCCTGCGTCCAGGCTGGGGTCCGTCGACGTTTCGATATTCATGGCTAGCCGGTCTTTCTTGTCATGGGCGCCCGGACAACCGGTGCGCAATAAAACCGGGTCAGAACAAGTCCCGGTCGCAGGTCTCTCACACTTAGCGGCAGTGCTGACCGAAAGTTTAGATCGATTTCCCGTTTTTTTTCGCGCAAACGTTGAAACCGCGCGCGGCGGTATGCCGGGCGCGGTCCTGAGAGGGTAACTGACGGTGGGCCGGAGCCTGTTATCGGCGGGCGCAGGCCCTGGCCCGTCAGCCGATCTGCTGCATGATCGAGATCAGCTTCTTCGCGTAGTTCGGGTCGGTCGCGTAACCGGCCTTCTGCATCCCGTGCGCGAAGCCTTCGACGCTGCGGCTCGCGCTCAGCACGCCCGAATAGCGCGGATTGTTCTTCAGCAGGTTCGCGTAATCGGTCATCGCGTGCTCGTACGAGTCGTAAGCGCGGAATTTCGCGACCACACGGCGCGGCGTGCCGTTCACGTATTCGGTCGTCAGCGCCGACACCGTGCGGCCCGTCCAGCCCTTGTTCGCCTTGATGCCGAACACGTTGTAGCTGGTCGAGCCGTCGGCCGCGCGGATCTCGCGCTTGCCCCAGCCCGATTCGAGCGCGGCCTGGCCGACGATGAAGCGCGCCGGAATACCGGTCGACGCGCTGGCCGCCTGTGCGGGGGCCGCGAGCCGGTCGACGAACGCGTCGGCGTCCGGCGCGCCGCTCGCGCCCTTCAGCGGCGGCGTCAGCGCACTGCCGGCCGAGTAGCCGCGCGCGCCGGCGAGCCCGCCGTTGTTCCCGGCCGCGTTCGCGTACGCGCGCGCCATCGCGTTCATCGCGGCGAGGCTGCCTTCGTTGCCGGCCGTGCCGGGACCGCCCGAGCCCAAGCCGCCCGTACCGACGTCGGCCGCCGTGTCGCTGCCCGCGCCCTGCCCCGCATTGCGCAGCAGCTGCTTCATCAGCGCGTCGGCGACGCCGATCCCGCGCGTCGACATCTGCTGCGCGAGCTGCTGGTCGAGCATCGACGTGTACATCTTCGACGTATGCGAATCGAACAGCCCGCCGTCGGGCGACGCGTCGCGCATGCTCTTGAGCATCATCTGCGTGAACATCGCGTCGAACTGGCCCGCGACGGCCTTCGCGCCGGCCTGCGGCGACTGCTTCGCCTGCGCGCGCAGCGCGTCGAAACCCTGCACGTCGAGCGCGAAGCGCTGCGTGAGGTCGTTCGCGTTCGGAAGATTCGCTGCCATTTAGATGACCTCCAGGTCGGCGCGCAACGCGCCAGCCGCCTTCATCGCCTGCAGGATCGACATCAGGTCCGCCGGCGTCGCGCCGAGCGTGTTCAGCGCCTTCACGACGTCGGCGAGGTTCGCGCCGGCCGTCACCATCTTCAGCGCGCCGTTGTCCTGCTTGAGCTGGATCTGCGACTGCTGCGCCACCACCGTCTGCCCGTTCGAGAACGGCCCCGGCTGCGACACGACCGGCTGCGTGTTGACGACGACCGACAGGTTGCCGTGCGCGACCGCGCAGCTCTGCAGCGTGACCATCTGGTTCATCACGATCGAGCCGGTGCGCGCGTTCAGGATCACCTTTGCGGCCGCCTTGTCCGGACTCACGTCGAGGTTCTGCAGCCGCGCCATGAACGCGACCTGCTGCGCCGAGTCGGCCGGCGCCGCGAGCTGGATCGTGCGGCCGTCGAGCGCCGTCGCGGTGCCCGGGCCGAAGCTCGAATTGACCGCGGACACGATCCGCTGCGCGGTGCCGTAGTCCATGTCGTTCAGCTGCAATTGCAGCACGCCGTTCATCTGCGCGATCGCGTTCGGCACCGAGCGCTCGACGATCGCGCCGCCGACGATCCGGCCGGCCGCGAGCTGGTTCACCTGCACGCGGCTGCCGTTCGCGCTGGCACCCGCGCCGCCGACCGCCATGTTGCCCTGCGCGAGCGCGTACACCTGCCCGTCCGCGCCTTTCAGCGGCGTGAGCAGCAGCGTGCCGCCGCGCAGGCTCTTGGCGTTGCCGAGCGACGATACGGTCACGTCGAGCGCCTCGCCGGGCCGCGCGAACGGCGGCAGCGTGGCGGTCACCATCACGGCCGCGACGTTCTTCAACTGCATGTTGTTCAGCGACGACGAACCGCCGTTGGCCGACCCGTTGTTGATCGAGATGCCGAGGTTCGCGAGCATGTTCGCGAGCGTCTGCGTCGTGAACGGCGTCTGCATCGTCTGGTCGCCCGTGCCGTCGAGGCCGACGACGAGGCCATAACCGATCAGCGGGTTGTCGCGCACGCCCTGGATCTGCGCGAGATCCTTCAGGCGTTCCGCGTGCGCGGGCGCCGCGCCGAACACGCAGGCCGCGGCCGCGAACGCGACGGCGAGCCGCGCGAACGCTCGTGCGCGGGACGACAGGCGGTTGAACAGGGGCTTGCGCATCGTCATCACCACGGTGCGATGTTGAGGAAGAAGCGCTGCAGCCAGCCCATCGTCTCGGCTTCGTTGATGTAGCCCTTCGCCGAGTATTCGATCCGCGCGTCGGCGACCTGCGTCGAGTAGACCGAGTTCGCGCCCGAGATCGTGTTCGGGTTGACGATGCCCGAGAAGCGCACGAATTCGTTGCCCTGGTTGATCAGCATCTGCTTCTCGCCGCTGACGACGAGGTTGCCGTTCGGCAGCACGTTGGTGACGGTCACCGTGATCGTGCCGTTGAACGTGTTCGCCGCGCTCGCGCCGCCCGTCGCCGCGAACTTGTTGTTGCCGGCCGCCGACAGGTTCGCCTTCGCGAACAGCCCGCCGAGGAAGCCGGCCGTCGGCACGTCGAAGCCGGTGTTGCCCTGCCGGTTCGTGTTCGCGCCGGACGATTTCGTCGCGTTGATGTTTTCCGCGATCACGATCGTCAGGATGTCGCCGGTGTTGCGCGGCCGCTGATCCTCGAACAGCGGCCGCCCCGCGTAGCCGGGGTTGTAGATCGAGCCGGGCGCCTGCATCGACATCGGCGCTGGCGGCTGCGCCGTCATCGGCTGCTGGATGATCGGATCGCGCGGGATCTGCGCGCAACCGGCGAGCGCCGCCACCGCGACCGCGCACGCGGCGCGGACGGTGGCTGACGGGAGGAGGCGAACCTGCTTCATGGCGACGACGGGGTGTTCCGGTTAGGTCTTCATCTGCGTGACGGTCTGCAGCATCTGGTCGGACGTCGTCACGGCCTTGCTGTTGATCTCGTAGGCACGCTGCGTCTGGATCATGTTGACGAGTTCCTGCACGACGTTCACGTTCGACGCTTCGACATAACCCTGGTTGAGCACGCCCGCGCCGTTCAGCCCCGGCTGCGACACGTTGGGCGCGCCCGACGACGTCGTTTCCGCGAACAGGTTCTCGCCCTTCGCCTCGAGGCCGGTCGGGTTGATGAAGGTCGCGATCTGCAGCGAGCCGATCTGCACCGCGTTGCCCGAGCCCGGCTGCGTGACCGACACGACGCCGTCCTTGCCGATCGTCAGCGACTGCGCGTTCTGCGGCACGGTGATCGCCGGCAGGATCTGGTAGCCGCTCGACGTGACGAGCTGGCCCTGCGCGTTGGTCTGGAACGAGCCGTCGCGCGTGTACGCGTTCGTGCCGTCCGGCATCAGCACCTGGAAGAAGCCCGCGCCGTTGATCGCGACGTCCTTCGAGTTGCCGGTCTGCGTGAGGCCGCCCTGCGTGTACAGGCGCTCGGTCGCGACCTGCTGCACGCCGGTACCGAGCTGCAGGCCCGACGGCAGCTCGGTCTGCTGCGTCGAGTTCGCGCCGGGCTGGCGGATCGTCTGGTAAAGCAGATCCTCGAACACCGCGCGCGACGCCTTGAAGCCGTTCGTGCTGGTGTTCGCGAGGTTGTTCGAAATCACGTCCATCTGCGCCTGCTGCGCATTCATGCCGGTGGCGGCGATGTAGAGCGAACGGTTCACTTGTAAGGTCTCCTGCGTGGGCTGGCGCGGGCGCTCAGCTGAAGTTGAGCAGCTGGTTCGCCGTCTGCTCGTTCTGGTCGGCCGTCTGGATCAGCTTCGACTGAAGCTGGAACGCGCGCGCGTTGTCGATCATCGCGACCATCGCGGTCACCGGGTTGACGTTGCTGCCTTCGAGCGAATTCGGCGTGACGACCACGTTCGGGGCGGCGTCGGCCGGATTGCCGTCGGCGGTGCGGAACAATCCGTCGTTGCCGCGCGTGAGCGTGGCCGGATCGGGGTTGACGAGCTTCATCTGGTCGACGATCGCGACCGCCGTCGGCGGGTCGCCCGGCATCAGCGCGGAAACGGTGCCGTCCTTGCCGATCGTCACTTCCGCGTTCGGCGGCACCGAGATCGGGCCGCCGTTGCCGATCACCGGCAGGTTGCTCGCGTTGACGAGCTGGCCGTTCTCGTCGACGTGCAGGTTGCCGGCGCGCGTGTACGCCTCGCTGCCGTCGGCCGTCTGCACCGACAACCAGCCGGCGCCCTGCACGGCGACGTCGAGCGGATTGCCGGTGCGCGTGATCGGACCCGGCGCGTAATCTGCGCCGGGCGTCGACGCGAGCACGTAGGTACGCGTCGTCGTCGGGTCGATGTTGCTGCCGTCGCCGAAATTCATCGGCACCGCGCGATACGTCGCGAGCTGCGCGCGAAAGCCCGTCGTCGATGCAAACTTTCGTTCACGAGGCAGGCCGCCTTCCCGCCCATATCGCCGCCGAGCTGGGTTCGTACCGTTATCGCGTGTTCGTCGAGCAGCTCGGCTGGCAGCTGCCGTCCGAAGACGAAAAATTCGAGCGCGATCAGTACGATCGCGACGATACCGTCTACGTATTGGGACGCGATGCGAATGGGGAGATATGCGGTTGCGCGCGGCTGCTGCCGACCACCCGCCCCTACCTGTTGCAGGAAGTGTTCCCGCACCTGCTGGCCGACGAGCATCCGGCGCCGCGCTCCGCCCACGTCTGGGAGCTGTCGCGCTTCGCGGCGACCCCCGAGGAAGGGGCCGATGCCGGCAGCCTGGCCTGGTCGGTGCGGCCGATGCTCGCCGCCGCCGTGGAGTGCGCGGCACGGCGCGGCGCGCGCCAGTTGATCGGGGTCACGTTCTGCAGCATCGAGCGGCTGTTCCGCCGGATCGGCGTGCATGCCCACCGGGCCGGCGCACCGGTGTCGATCGACGGGCGCATGGTGGTGGCATGCTGGATCGACATCGACGCGCAGACGCTGGCCGCGCTCGACCTCGACCCGGCGCTTTGCGCGTCGCAACCCGAAGCGGCCTGAATGCGTTCGCGAGGTTGTTCGCGACGATCGCCTGCTGGTCGAGCGACTGCGACGCGCCCGTCATCGCCGTGTAGATCAGTCGGTCCATGGCTGCCGGTTATCCGCGCTTACAGGTTGATGAGCGTCTGGTCGACGGTCTGCTGCGTCTTGATCGTCTGCGCGTTCGCCTGGTAGTTGCGCTGCGCGGTGATCAGGTTGACGAGCTGCGACGTGAGGTCGACGTTCGAGTTCTCGAGCGCGCTGCCCTGCAGCGTGCCGTGGTTCGTGCTGCCCGGCGCGGACACCTGCGGCACGCCCGACGCGGAGGACTCCGCATACTGGTTGCCGCCGAGGTTGACCAGCCCGTTCGGGTTGTTGAAGTTCGCGAGCGCGATCAGGCCGAGCACGGAGGTCTGGCCGTTCGAGTAGTTGCCGGTCAGCTTGCCGTCGGCGCCGATCGAAAAGGTCGTCAGCGTGCCGCTCGCGTAGCCGTCCTGCGCGAGGTTGTTCACGCCGTCCTTGCCGCCGTACTGCGTCGTGCCGGTCAGGTCGAGCGTGAGGCTCTGCGGCGTCACCGAGCCGTCGGTGTTCGGCACCGTGAACTGGAACTGGCCGAGCGACGTGGTCGGCGCCGCCGGCGTGCCCGTCGTCGTGCTCTGGATCGCGCCCGACGAATTGAACGTGACCGTGCCGAGATCGGTCGTGGCGCCGCCCTGGACACCCGCGTACGCTTCCCACGTGCCGGCCGCCGACTTCACGAAGTACATGTTGACCGCCTGCGAACCGCCGAGCGTGTCATACACCTGGATCGACGTCGAGTAGTTGTAGGTCGTGGTGTCGGTCGCGCTGAACGGCGTCTTGGCCGGCACCGTGTCCTGCGAGTTCAGGTTGAACTGGCCGGTGATCTTGGTCGTCGCGGTCGGCGCGATGTTGGACGTCGGCGCCTGCATCGGCACGGTCTGCGCGGTGTTGATCACGCCGCCCGAGCCGGCCGCGTAACCCATCAGGTTGCGGCCTTGCGAATCGACGATATAGCCGTTCTTGTCGCGCTGGAACGTGCCGTCGCGCGAGTACGTCGTCACGCCGTTGTTCGACATCTGGAAGAAGCCGTTGCCGTTGATCGCGACGTCGAGCGACGAGTTCGTCGTATTGATCGTGCCCTGGCCGAACTGCTGCTGTACCGATGCGAGCGACGTGCCGATGCCGATCTGTGTGTTGACCGACGTCGCGACCGAGTTCGCGTACATGTCGGCAAACTGCGCGGTGCTCGACTTGAAGCCGACCGTGTTCGCGTTCGCGATGTTGTTGCCGATCACGTCGAGCGCGTTCGATGCGCCGGCGAGGCCGCTCAGACCCTGTTGATAACCCATTTCGGTCTCCGTTTCGGGAAAGCTGAATCAGTTGGACGTAGTGCCGCCGGACGACGACGTGTTCGGAAAAATCGACGCGACCTGGGTGAGCCCCACCGTCGTGCCGTTCGACAGCACGAGCCCCGCCGTGCCGTCTGCCTGCTTGATCACGCTCTGCACCTGCGCGGCCGCGAGCGTCGTGGCCGCCTGCGGCGTGCCGGCGCTGTTGGTATACGACGCGCTGATCGTGTACTTGCCGTCCGGCAGCGCATTGCCCGCCGCGTCGGTCGGCGTCCAGTTGAACGGCACGGTGCCGGCCGACTGCGCGCCCGCGTTGATCGTGTTCACGACGGCGCCCGCCGAGTTCTTCACGGTGATCGTCAGGTTCGACACCGAGCTCGCCAGCGACACGCCGAACGGCGACGCCGCGCCGCCCTTCACCGCGACCGCGTTGCCCGGCGCGAGCACGTTCGAGCCGATCAGCAGCGCGGCCTGCGTCTGCTGGCCGGCCGTGAGCTGCGTCGACAGCGACGTGAGCGACGTGTTCAGCTGCGCGATGCCGCTCACCGTGTTGATCTGCGCGAGCTGCGACGTCATCTGCGAGCTGTCGACCGGGCTCGTCGGATCCTGGTTCTGCAACTGCGTGACGAGCAGCTTCAGGAACGTCGCCTGCAGGTCGCTCGCCGACGTGCCGTTGGTCGACGACACTTTGTTGGTGTTCATCGTGTCGGTCGGCAGGGTCGACACGTTCGTGCCGTTGCCGCCGATCGTCGTGCTGGAGGATGTCATCCTGGGTGGCCTTCTGTCGGAACTGTCGGATTGGGGTCGGTCGGCGCGCGGCTCACGAGCCGATCGTCAGCGTCTTGAGCATCAGCGTCTTCGCGGTGTTCAGCGTCTCGACGTTGGCCTGGTACGAGCGCGACGCCGAGATCATGTTCACCATCTCCTGCACCGGGTCGACGTTCGGCATCTGCACGTAGCCGTTCGCGTCGGCGGCCGGGTTCGCCGGGTCGTAGGTCGACTTCATCGGCGACGGGTCGTCCATCACCTTCGTCACGCGCACGCCGCCCACGCCCTGGCCCGACGCGGTGCGCGCGCCGCCCATCGGGTCGGTCGCGAACACGACCTGCTTGGCCTTGTACGGCTTGCCGTCGGGGCCGGTGGCGCTGTCGGCGTTCGCGAGGTTCGACGCGGTGACGTTCAGGCGCTGCGATTGCGCGGACAGCGCCGAACCGGCGACGCCGAAGATGTTCATCAACGAAGGCATGGAGGCTCCTTGTGCTTGTGCGCGGGTTCGGAAGCGGCGCGCTTACGAGTTCGTCGAGATCGCGGCGATCATGGCCTTGATCTGCTGGGTCATCACGGTCATCCCGGTTTCGTAGTGCAGCGCGTTGTTCGCGAACTGCACGCGTTCGACGTCGAGATCGACCGTGTTGCCGTCGAGCGACGGCTGCAGCGGCATCCGGTACTGCGCGCGGCCGTAGTCGTCCGCCGGGCCGCCCGTCGGGATCAGCTTCGCCGTGCCGGCCATGTGGCCCGCCGCCGTCGACACCATCGACATGCCGCTCGTCACGCCGGCTGGCTGCGTCATCGGCAGTTGCGCGGTGTTGCTCGGCGCGAGGCCGCCGTTCGTCTGCTTGAGCGAGCGCGCGAGCGTCGACGCGAAATCGACGTCGCGGGCCTGGTAGCCGGGCGTGTCGGCGTTCGCGATGTTCGACGACAGCAGTTCCTGCCGATAGGCGCGCACGTCGAGCGCCTGTCGGCCGAACGCGAATTCCGCATCGAGTTTGTCCAGCATGTGTGCGTCTCTCCGTATGAAGCGCTGCACGCCCCTCGCGCCGGATGGCGACCCGAGAGGCTTTTTTCCATGACAGCGATGGTAGGCGCCGCACGCAACCGGCAATCGGGCGAATAACGCGGCAAAGCCCCCCTCTATTCATCGTTTGCGCGGCGGCCCCGCTCCCTAGAATGCAAATCGGATCAACGGATCGAGGGCAAGGCGATGACTGGCAGCGCACTTCGCGGCAGGAACGGGCGGCTCACGCACGTCCGGCGTGCGTTTGCGCTCGCCGCGGCGCTATGGATCGCCGCCCCGGCCGCGCACGCGGACGACGGGACGATCGTGATTCCCGGACGCGGCGAAACGGCCGAAACCGCGCTCGCGCACGCCAATGCGGCGAGCGGCGGGCAGTTCGGCGGGAATGCGGGGACGGGTTCGGGCGCAGGCATGGCGCCGGACGCGGGACGCGCGGCGGCAGGCGCGGGTGGTGCGGCCGGTGCCGCCGCTGCCGGCTATGCGGCGCAACCGGCGAGCGCGATGGTCGTGACGAACGTCCCGCCGCCAGCCCCCGCACCGGCAGCCGCGCCGGCCCCCGTCTATGCAGCCGCTCGCGCGAACACCGTCTACGGCGCGCCGCGCGCCGCCGATCCGAACGCCATCGCGACGGTCATCGCCGGAACGGCCGATCCCGCGTCGAATCCCGCGCGGCCGGCGCCCCAGGCAGTCTCCGCGCGCATGGCAGCAGCGCGCACCGCGTCAGCCGCGCCGGCGCCGCGTGCACCGATGGCTTCCGCCAACCCGGCCCAGGCGGCCCCCGCGGCCCAGAGCGCGACGCCGCCCGGCCAGCAGGATCCCGACTCGATCCGGCGCGCGGCCCTCGCGTTCCTGCAGCAGCAGATCGCGGGCCTGCCCGGCAAGACCACGGCGACGGTCACGACCGCGTTTCCGCGCGGGCTCGCCGCGTGCACGACGCTCGAGCCGTTCCTGCCGACCGGCGCGCGCCTGTGGGGCCGCACGACGGTCGGCGTGCGCTGCGCGGGCGAACGGCCGTGGACCGTCTACCTGCAGGCGAAGGTCGCCGTGCAGGCCACTTATTACGTCGCCGCGCGCCAGATCGCGCCCGGCGAGCCGCTGGGCGCGGCCGACCTGGTCGCGCGCGACGGCGACCTGACGGTGCTGCCGCTCGCGGTGATCACCGATCCGGCGCAGGCGGTCGGCTCGACCGCGCTCGCGCGCATCTCCGCCGGGCTGCCGCTGCGGCAGGACATGCTGAAGAGCGCGGCGTCGGTGTCGGCCGGCCAGACGGTGCGGGTCGTCGCGGCCGGCCCCGGTTTCACGATTTCGGCCGAGGGCAGCGTGCTCGCGAATGCGGCGCCCGGCCAGTCAGTGCGGGTGCGGATGGCGGCGGGCCAGATCGTCACGGCAATCGTCAAGGACGCCGGCACCGTGGAAATTCCGCTGTAGGGACGGATCCCGCCGCAAGATTGCAAAGAATTGTTTATTCGGAGAATTTCGGGCTCACGATGCTAAAGTTCGGGCCGACCCGGCCGTTATCTGGGTCAAACCGTACAGGAAACCCATCGTGAAGATCGATTCCACTCCGAAACCGAGCCCCCTCGCGCCGACCGGCAACGGCGCGGCCCGTGCACAATCCGGCGCGGCCCAATCGTCCTCGCAGGCGGCCGACGCAGGATCGACCGGCGGCGACGCGACCGTGAACCTGTCGGGTCTGTCCGGCCAGTTGCGCTCGGCATCCGCGTCCGGCAACGCCGATATCGACACGGGCCTGGTCCAGTCGATCAAGGACGCGCTGAACAACGGCACGCTGACGATCGACGCGAACAAGATTGCCGACGGCGTATTGAACACCGCCCGCGAACTGCTGCAACAGCAGCGCCCGCAGGGCAGCTGAGCCGGCCGCCTCGCGGCCGGTCCCCCCGGTTTGCCGGCGCGCCGCACCCCGCGCTCCGGCGCGACGAGCATGACGCGATGAGAGAAGAGCTGCTGGCCACGGTCAACGACGAACACGCGACGGTCGAGGCGTTCGCGTCCCTGCTCGCCTACGAGGAAAAAGCGCTGACGACGGCGGAGCCGCTCGACATGCTGCCCGGGATCGTCGAGAAGAAGAGCGAGCTGATCGACCGGCTCGCGCAGCTCGAACGCACGCGCGACACGCAGCTGTCCGCGCTCGGCTTTGCGTCGGGCAAGAAAGGGATGGATCAGGCCGCCGAGCGCGATGCACGCCTCGCCGGCCGCTGGCAGTTGCTGCAGCAGGCCGCCGAACGCGCGCGCCAGGCCAACGCGAACAACGGGATGCTGATCCGGATCCGGATGGACTACAACGAGCGCGCGCTCGCGGTGCTGCGCTCGGCGCCCGCACCGGCCGGCGTCTACGGCCCCGACGGGCGCGTGTCGGCGCTGACGCGCTGACGTCGCGCCGCGCGGCCGCCCGACGGCCGCGCGCCTGCCTTGCCTTTCCTTACAACAGCGGACACGCGGTGACCTGCGTGCCACGCTCCACGCACAGCCGTTCGTAGTCGCGCAGGTACGCGCGCTCGTCGTCGTCCAGCAGGTCGAGATCGATCAGGTCCCAGTCGTAGCCGACCGTCACGATGTTCTCGAACGTCACCGTATCCGGCTGCGCTTCGTCCGGCCGGATGATCACGATGTTCTCGATCCGCACGCCGCCCTTGCCCGGCACGTAGATGCCCGGCTCGACCGAAATCACCGCATTCGGCACCAGCCCGTATTTCGCGCCCGGCGCGAAACGCACGCCGCCTTCGTGCACGTGAATCCCGACGCCGTGCCCGGTGCCGTGGCCGAAATCGTGGCCGTGATCGCGGCACACCTGCCGCACGAGCGCATCGACGTCGCCGCCCGTCGCCGAGGCCGGGAAGCGCGTGACGAGCCCCTTGATGCAGGCCTTCAGCGCGACCGTGTAGATCTCGCGCTGCCACGGTTGCGCGACCGTGTCCGCGCGCGTGCGGCGCAGCACGACGCGCGTGCAGTCCGTCGCGAAGCCGGCTTCGTAGTACGCACCGCTGTCGAGCAGCACGAGTTCGCCTTCCGTCAGCTCGACGTCGGCGCTCGCCGCCGTGTAATGCGCGAACGCGCTGTTCGCGCCGTTCGCCGCGATCGACGGAAACGTCAGCGCGACCGCCGAGCGCGCGCCGTACGCGTCGTTGATCGTGCGCGCCAGGTCATATTCGGTGTGGCGTGCGCCCGGCTCGCCGGTCTTCGCCCAGCGCATCGTCTCGGCGATCGCCGCGGAGCTGCGCGCGAACGCGTCGCGGAACCGGTCGAGCACCGCCGGCGTCTTCGCGGCCCGCATCGCCTCGACCGGATTGAAGTCGGCATGCCGCGCGTGCGGCCACACGCGGCTGACCGCGTCGACGAGCGCGCAGTTCACCGATTCGAAGCCGTAGCACACGTGATCGACCGCGAACTGCGCGAGAAAGCGCTCGAGCGCCGCGACGTCGCGCCGGATCACGTGCAGCGCCGGATACGACTCGAGCGCGACTTCGCAGCGGTCGCAGCCTTCCGGCAGGAACAGCGCGACCTCCCCGCCGACCGAGAACAGGAAGCCGAGATGCGACGATGCATTCGGGATGTGATAGCCGCGGCTGTTCAGCAGATACGCGAGATCGTCCGACGCGCAGGTGAAGAACGCGGCCTTGCCGTCGGCCGCGCCGGTATGCGCGGCGAGCTTGCGGTTCAGCGTGTCGAGGTTCTGCGCAACGCTCAGGCCCGTCATCGATTCCGGCAGCTCGAAGATCGGCCGCTCGACGACCCAGCCCGGCAGCGCGATCGCGCGGTCGATCTCGCGATCGGCGAGGCTCGTCCAGTCGAGCACTGCGGCCTGCGTCTGCTCGAGCAGCCGGTCGCGCTGCGCGACGCTGATCCGCAGCCCGTCGTAGCCGACCCGCGCGAGCCGGCTCGCATGCGCGACCAGCCAGTCGGCCATCGCCTGCCAGATCGTCAGGTTCATCCCGAGCTTCTCGATGCGCACGCGCGCCGGATCGCACTGCTGCTCGGCCTGCAGGTGATAGCGGCCGTCGACAAACAGCACGAACGGCGGCACGCCGAGCACCTGCGCGGTCTCCGCGCTCAGGAAGATCCCGCAGCCGGCCGAGCCGTCGAAGCCCGACAACGCATAGCGCGGGTTATTGCTGCGCGGCAGGTACTCGGTGACGTATTCGTCCTGCGACGTGACCACCACCGCGTCGAGCCGCGCGGCGTCGAGCAGGCGCGACAGGCCGGCCTGCGTGTCGGCGACGGACGCGTCGTACGGGGGAAGGCCGGAGAAGCTGTATTTCAGTCGATCGATCATCGGATGCCCACGTTATCCATTGTTGTCGGCGGCCGGCGGCGTGACGCGGCGGGGCGCATGCCTGAAGCAGGCATGTCGCGACACGGCGCCGATGGTCGGGCAACGCGCGGCACTGCACGTCGCCGGGCCGCTGTGCAGTGCCAGCGGCAGGTCCGCGGAAATTTTTGTCTCACTTAACTTTGTTTGATGCGCGCGACAGAATCTAGAGCACGCTGAAATTGAGGTCAAGCCAAAATTTTCGTAGGACTAAAATCGGCGGCACGGTTCCGCATGCGGGCGCGGCGTGGCGTCGCCCGCCGACACCGCGCGGTACAATGCGCCGGCATCGTCGTCCCGACGGCCGTGCTTCGTGCGATGCGCGGAAGGCAATGTCCCGGCGACTGCACCGCCTCTCCGCCAGGACCTGTTCGCGCTAATAACGGGCTCGCCCTTGCCTCCCGACTCGTTGCCACGAAAGAGATTCATGGATTCAGACCTCATGCGTATCGGCCAGCGCATTCGCCGCCTGCGCCGGGAAGCGAAGAAGACGCTGCTGGAAGTCGCGACCGAAGCGAAGCTGTCGGTCGGGTTCCTGTCGCAGGTCGAGCGTCATCTCACGGGTATCTCGCTGTCGTCGCTCGTCAATGTCGCGAAGGCGCTGGGCGTGCCGCTCGGCGCGCTGATCGACCAGCCGCGCCAGGCGCAGCCCGATTCGCACGAAGGCAGCCGCGAGCCGTACGCGGTCGACAGCGCGTCGCAGTGGTACGAACGGCTGTCCACCACGTTCGACGGCAGCCAGATCAACGCGGTCAAGGTCCAGATGATGGAAGGCTACCGCTCGGAATGGGTGTCGCACGGCGGCGACGAATTCGTCTACGTGCTGACCGGCCGCATCTGCTACACGGTCGGCAAGAAGGATTACCCGCTGGCGCCCGGCGACTCGCTGCACTTCGACGCGCGCAAGCGGCATCGCGTCGCCAACGTGGGTGACGGGCCCGCCGAACTGATCGTGGTCGGCACACTGCCGCTGTTCGACGACAGTTGCGCCGAATTCGTGTCCGCGACGATGGAAATCAGGCAGCCCGAGCCCCGCGTGCGCATTGCGTCGGGCGAGCCGCGCGCGAGCCGCCGCGAACCGGCGCCGAAACGCGGCCGCGACGCCGATCCGGCACGGCCGGCCGGCGCGGCGGAAAAGAAGGCCACGGCCAAGCCGCGCGCATCCGCCGGCAAACGCCCGGCGGCCGCGACCCCGGCACGCAAGGCAGCCGCGCGCCAGAAGCCGTAACGGCCGGCGGCCGCCCGCCGCCGTCACACCTGCCGCCCTATTCGCCGATCGCGAGCGCCTGCGCGACGGCCTGGATCCGCGCGCGATGCACGGCCTCCTTGATCTTCTCCGCTTCGCTGCCGATGCCGCGCGCGATCGCGCCGGCATCGACGCTGCGCGCGGCCGCGAGCGCCACGCGCAGCCGCTCGGCCTGCGGATATGGCTGCGCGTCGAGCCCGAGCCGCCCGCGCGCATCCGATTCGCAGGCCTGCAGCATCTCGGCGAAACGCGCCGGCTTGCGCAGCGCGTCGCTGCGCTCGAACAGCCGCACCAGCGCGGCCGCGCCCATCTCCATCACGCGATGCAGGTTGCCGTGCTCGCGTGCGACCACGAGCGCGAGATCGCGGCAATCGTTCGGCACGCGCAGCCGCTCGCACAACGGCTTGAGCAGGTCGACGCTGCGGCCCTCATGGCCGACGTGGCGCGGCAGCACGTCCGCCGGCGTCGTCGCCTTGCCGAGATCGTGCGTGAGCGCCGCGAAGCGCACCGGCAGCGAATAGCCCTGCTTCGCCGCGTAGTCGACGACCATCATCACGTGCACGCCCGTATCGACTTCCGGATGGTAGTCGGCGCGCTGCGGCACGCCCCACAGCGCATCGACCTCGGGCAGGACGCGCGCGAGCGCGTCGCAGTCGCGCAGCACCGCGAACATCCGCGACGGCTTCGCCTCCATCAGCCCGCGCGCGATTTCCTGCCACACGCGCTCGGGCACCAGCGCGTCGGCCTCGCCCGCGTCGACCATCCGCCGCATCAGCGCGAGCGTTTCGTCGGCGACCGTGAAATCCGCGAACCGCGCGGCGAAGCGCGCAATGCGCAGGATCCGCACCGGATCCTCGACGAACGCGTCGCTCACGTGCCGGAACACGCGCGCACGCAGGTCGGCCTGCCCGTCGAACGGGTCGATCACGGGCCCGACCAGCGCGCCCTCCGGGCTCACCTCGCGCGCCATCGCGTTGATCGTCAGGTCGCGCCGCGCGAGATCCTCGTCGAGCGTCACGTCCGGCGCGTAATGGAACTGGAAGCCGTGATAGCCGGCCGCCGTCTTGCGCTCGGTGCGCGCCAGCGCGTATTCCTCCTGCGTGTGCGGATGCAGGAACACCGGAAAATCCTTGCCGACCGGCCGGAAGCCCTGCGCGGCCATCTGCTCGGGCGTCGCGCCCACCACCACGTAGTCGCGGTCCTGCACGGGCACGCCGAGCAATTCGTCGCGGATCGCCCCGCCTACTGCGTAGATGTTCATGGCTGCGGCTCGTATTCGGCGATCACGTTGGTCTCGCGGCGCGCGGCGTCGATCCACCGCTGCACCGCCGGCAGCGCCGTCACGCGCGCCGCGTAGCCGGCCGCGTCCGGCGACAGGCCCGGCTCGTACGTGTTGAAGCGCATCACGACGGGCGCGTACATCGCATCGGCGATCCCGAACTCGCCGAACAGGAACGGCCCGCCCGACGCTTCGAGGCACGCGCTCCACAGCGCGTCGATGCGCGCGACGTCGGCGAGCGCGTCGGGCGTCGCGCCGCGCCCCGGCATCGACGCGCGCACGTTCATGCCCATCTGCGTGCGCAGCGCCGCGAAGCCCGAATGCATCTCGGCCGCGATGCAGCGCGCATGCGCGCGTTCGAGCGGATCGGCCGGCCACATCGGGAACTGCGGATAGCGCTCGGCGAGCGTCTCGGCGATCGCGAGCGAATCCCAGATCGCGACGCCGTGGTCGTCGACCAGGCACGGCACCTTGCCGGACGGCGAATACTCGAGGATGCGCGCGGCCGTGTCGTCGCGGCGCAGCTCGACCGCGATCTCGTCGAACGGGATGCCGAAATGCACGAGCAGCAGCCACGGACGCATCGACCACGACGAGTAGTTCTTGTCTCCAATGACGAGTTTCATGACGGTGTTCCGGAAAACGCGAAGGTGGAAAGGACGATGCTGAACGACGGCGCCCCGGCCGCGCCTAGCGGCGCGAGCGGAACCAGTCGAACCGCGACCGCGCCGCGGCGTTGCCGAGATACGCGGGCGCAATGCTTTCGAGACTTGCGGGCGTGATCCCGAGTTCCGGCGCGAGCGGCCCCGACAGCACGTTCGGCACCGACATCGACGCGAGATTGTCGCGCGTGAGTACCGGTTCGCCGGGCAGGCATTCGAACACGCTTGCCTGCAGCCGCGCAAGCGCGTCGGGCAGCCGCACGATGCGTGCCTGCCGGCCGACCAGCGTGCCGCAATAGCGCACCAGTTGCTCGAGCGTATAGACGGTCGGGCCGCCGAGTTCGTAGGTCTTGCCGTGCGCGGCCGCGAGATCGAGCGTGTTGACGAACGCGCGCACGACATCGCCGACGAACACCGGCTGGAAGCGCGCGTCGGGCATCGCGAGCGGCAGCACGGGCACCATGCGCTGCAGGTTCGCGAACGTATTGAGGAATGAGTCGCCGGGGCCGAACACGACCGACGGGCGGAAGATCGTCAGCTCGAGCGAATCGGTCGCCGCGATCGCATGCAGCGCCGCTTCGCCGTCGCCCTTCGAGCGCTGGTACATGCTCGCGCCGTGCGAATCGGCGCCGAGCGCGCTCATGTGCAGCAGGCGCCGCACGCCGACCTCGGTGCACGCGCTCGCGAGCGCGGCCGGCAGCGCGACGTGCGCGCGCTCGAAACCGGGCCCGTACGGCGTGCCGCGGCCGCCGTGCAGCACGCCGACCAGATTGATCGCCGCGTGCGCGCCGGCGACGAAGCGCGCGAGCGTGCGCGTGTCGAGCGCTTCGAGCTCGACGATCTCGACCGGCAGCATCTGCAGATGGCGCGCGTGGTCGCGCCGCCGCGTGCCGATCCGTACCTGCTTGCCGGCGTCGATCAGCGCATTGACGAGCCGGCTGCCTATGAAGCCGGTGCCGCCCAGCAGCGCAACGGTCTGGCGATCCATGTTCGACACTCCCAGGGCCTGTTCACGCTAATAACGGACTTGCGCTGGCCGCCAGAAGGGTCGAGCGCAAGGACTGCGACGAAGCGAATACTCGACGTATTCGCAAGGAGCATGACGCAGCGATCGGCCCTTCTGGCGGCCAGCCCCATTCATGACTTTTTCCCGGTCAGCGGAACGAGCCTTGCCTGCCGCATTGCGGCGTCGCGCGTCGCTTGTCCGGCTCGGCCAAACGGCGCTCCTTGCTTCTTGCACCGCGGCCGGCAACGCACGTTCGCAAGTCCGTTATTAGCGTGAACAGGCCCTTAAGAACACTGCCGCGTCTCGCGCGGCAGTGTGAAGATTGCGGATCAGGGCGAGATCATGCCTAGACGTTTCTTCAACGACTGCGGCTTGCCCTCGAAGAGCGCCGCGTAGTAGACGGTGTTCGACAGCACGTTCTTCACGTAGTCGCGCGTCTCGTTGAACGGAATCGTCTCTGCGAAGATCGCGCCTTCGACCGGCTGCGTCAACACCTGGCGCCACTGGCGCGGCCGGCCCGGGCCCGCGTTGTAGCCGGCGGTGGCCAGCACCGGCGAGCTGTCGAAGTTGTTGTAGATGTCCGCCAGATACCAGGTGCCGAGCTGGATGTTGGTATCGATGTCGTGCATCTGCGCGCGCGTGATCGTGCCCATGCCGAGCTTCTTCGCGACGAGCTGGGCGGTGGCCGGCATCAGCTGCATCAGGCCGCCCGCGCCCACCGACGAGCGCGCGCTCGTGATGAAGCGAGACTCCTGGCGGATCAGCCCGTACGCCCATTCGATGTCGAGGCCCGTCGACTGCGCATAGCGCTCGACGACGTTGCGGTACGGCGACGGGTAGCGCAGCGTGAAGTCGTGCTCGGCCTTCGTGCGGTCGGCCGTGTTGACCGTGCGGTCGAGCAGCTCGACGCGCTTGCCGTACTCGGCGGCCGCGAGCAGCTGGCGATCGGTCATCCCGCGCAGCGGCCAGTTCCATTCGCGGTTGCCTTCGAGGCGCAGGTTCAGCGCGTAGAAGCGCTGCGCGAGCGCGAAGCCCGGAATCTTGCTCATCGCATCGATCTCGGCGTCGCTCACCTTCGTGCGCGGCGGGACCGTCGTGCGCTGGCCGAGCTCTTCGCCGGCGAGCTGCCCGTAGAAGTTGAACTGGCCCGCGACCTGCTCGAATTCCTGGTTCGCCTGCAGCGTGTCGCCGCTCTGCTTGAGCGCGCGCGCATGCCAGTAGATCCACGCCGGATCGCTGCGCAGCGACGGCGGCATCTGCTCGATCGACCAGCGCACCATCGGCCAGTTGCCGGCGAGCAGCGCGGCGCGCGTGCGCCATTCGTAGCCCGGGTTCGACAGCGGCGCGTTCGCGGATTTCGCGTACCAGACCGACGCGAGCGGCGAGCGCTTGATCGCGCCCTGGTAACCGATCGCGCCCCATGCGATCGCCTGTTCCTGTTTCGTGAGCGAGCCGGCGACCGACGTCAGCATCCCGGCGGCCGCGTCCGGATCGTTGCGCGCCATGCGGCCGAGCGCGATCAGCGCGAGCTGGTGCGACGTCGCGTCGGGGCCGACGCCGCGCGCGAGGTACAGCGGCGGCGCGCTCGTCGCCTGGTCGAAGGCGACCGGGCGCGGGCCGAGCGCGTCGACGATCTTGCCGCCGAGCGTCGTGTAGTTCTGCTCGTACGCGAGGCGCGCCTGCTGCCATACGTCGTCGCTCGTGAACTGCTGGTTGACCGTGAGCGCGGTGATCAGGTCGACGCACGCGTCGCCGTAATTCTTCGGCTCGACGAGCAGCGCGCGCGCCGCATCGGCGACGTTCTCGCCGCGCGCCGCGCGCGATTCGAGCGCGTAGCACCTGACCTGCGTGTCGTCGTCGAGCACGAAGCGCTTGTATTGATCGTCGAAGCTGCGCCAGTCGTGGCGCGCGCCGAGCACGAGCAGGTAGTCGTTGCGCAGGCGGTCGGCGATCGCCTGGCCGTCGTAGCGCTGCAGGAACGACTGCACGGGCGCGTCCGGCGCGTCGACGCGCGCGCGGCCCGTCGAATCGAACAGCTGCGGCTTGATCTGGAAATACTCGACGTAGGACGGGGCCGGATAGTTCGGGATCATCGACGCAAGCTGCGCGGCTTTCGCGGCATCGTTGCGGCGTGCGGCTTCGCGAAGCTGCACGAAGATCTGGTCATCCCCGGCGACCGTGTCGTCGCCCGGTGCGGCACACGCGGCCGTACCCGCGACGAGCGCGGCCGCCGAAAGCGTCAGCGCGACCGCGCGATATACTCGGAAAAGGCTGTTCGACATCGTTTTGAATGGAGCACGAATTGAGCGAAAGCATAGCACGCAACCCTGTGCCGAACCCGAAGGTTGCACTGCGCAAAACGCTGTCCGGCGCGCGTCGCGACGCCGCATCGCAGCCCGCCGCGAACGCCGCGCTCGACGCGCGGCTGCGCACGCTGCTTGACCGGCTCGCGCCGCGCACGGTCGGATTCTACTGGCCGCTGCCGGGCGAATTCGATGCGCGCGACGCGGTGCTCGCGTGGTGCGCGGCAGGCGCCGGCCGGCGCGCCGCGCTGCCCGTGATCGGCGAGCGGCACACGCCGCTCGCGTTCCATGCGTGGGACGCACACACGCCGATGCGCGAGGGCCATCACCGGATTCCGGAACCGGCGGCGGGAATCGTCGTCGTGCCAGACCTGTTGCTGATTCCCTGCGTGGGATTCGATCCGCAGCGCTACCGGCTCGGCTACGGCGGCGGCTACTACGATCGCACGCTCGCCGCGTGGCCGGGCGACACGCGGCCGGTGACGGTCGGCATCGCGTATGAAGCGTGCCGCGTCGACGCGCTGCCGGCCGAAGCGCACGATCTCGCGCTGCGCTGGATCGTGACCGACGGCGCGCTCTACCCGGCCGCCGGATGACGCGGCGCGCGGCGCCACGCGTCGGGCCTCCACGACACGCCCGTCAGCGCAACGCCGCGCGCAACACTTTCCGCAATCGTTTACAGCGACGCCGCCGCACGTGCGGCCGTGTCGTACAGGCCCGATGCGTGGCGCAGCAACTGCGCCGCGTCTCCGATCTGCTCGTTGGTGAGCCCGCTGTCCTTCAGCGTCTCGATCAGGCAGTGCTCGCGCACCTCGCGATACTTCAGGCACAGGTCGCGGCCCGCGTCGGTCGCGAAGAAGAACACCTCCTTGCCGTTCTTCTCGCTCTTCACGTAACCGCGGGCGATCAGTTTTTTCAGCGCATAGGTCGCGACGTGCGTATCCTCGATATTGAGCACGAAGCAGATGTCGGCGAGCTTCTTCTTGCGTTCGCGATGGCTCACGTGATGCAGCAGCGACACCTCGACCGCCGTCATGTCCTTCGCGCCGGCCGCCGACATGCAGCGCACCATCCAGCGGTTGAACGCGTTGCCGGCCATGATGAGCCCGTATTCGAGCTCCGACAGCTCCGCGCTCGAATCGGAAACGAGGTGTTCGGATGACACGATCTTGGTCGGAGAACGCTTCATGGAAAGGCGGCGCAAGCAGGATGTCAGGGTGTGCCGAGTGTACGTCAGAAGCCCCGGTATACGGGCTAGGCGAAAACGCTTATTGGTAAGTTATCGATATCTTGTTGACAATGTGCGCTAACATTGCCGTCCGAACCGTGCCAGTCCGATGACGCAACCCCGCTTTTATCCGCTCGGCGATGCCGCCCTCGTCTGCGAGGTGCCGCCGCCCGCCACGCTCGATTGCCAGCGCCGCGTCTGGGCCGTTGCCGAGGCCGCGCGCGCGTGGCCCGACGTGATCGACGTCGTGCCGGGCATGAACAACCTGACCATCGTGTTCGACCCGCTCGCCGCGACGGCCGAGTCGCTCACGCCGGCGCTGCGCGACGCTTGGGAGACGGCCGACGTCGAGCACGCGGACGGCCGCGACGTCGAGATCCCGGTCGAGTACGGCGGTGCCGCCGGCCCCGATCTGGCGGCCGTCGCCGCACACACGGGCCTGTCGGCCGACGAGGTCGTCGCGCGCCACGCGGCCGGCGAATACGTCGTGTTCTTCATCGGCTTCCAGCCGGGTTTCGCGTATCTCGGCGGCCTCGACGCATCGCTGCACACGCCGCGCCGCGCGGCGCCGCGCCTCGAGGTGCCGGCCGGCTCGGTCGGCATCGGCGGCGCACAGACGGGCATCTACCCGGCCACGTCGCCCGGCGGCTGGCAGTTGATCGGCCGCACATCGCACGTGCTGTTCGATCCGGCGCGGCCGCAGCCGACGCTGCTGCTGCCCGGCGATCGTGTGCGCTTCACCATCGCAGGAGTCGACGCACGATGACCCAGAGCAACGCACCGGGCACCATCGAGGTGGTGCGGGCCGGCCCGCTGTCGACCGTGCAGGATCTCGGGCGCCGCGGCGCGCGCCATCTCGGTGTCGCGCAGGGCGGCGCGCTCGACGGCCTCGCACTCGAGGTCGGCAACCGGCTCGTCGGCAACCGCCCCGACGCGGCGGCCGTCGAGATCACGATCGGCCCGACCGCATTCCGCTTCACGCGCGCCACCCGCATCGCGATCACCGGCACCGAGTTCGGCGCGACGCTCGACGGCCGGAGCGTGCATTCGTGGTGGAGCCTGCCGGTCGCAGCCGGGCAGATGCTCGTGCTGCCGGCCGCGAAACGCGGGATGCGCGGCTACCTGTGCATCGCGGGCGGCATCGACGTGCTGCCGATGCTCGGCTCGCGCAGCACCGATCTCGCGTCGCGCTTCGGCGGCCTTGGTGGCCGCACGCTGCGCGACGGCGATCGGCTCCCGGTCGGCGTGCCGCCGGCCGGCGCGGGCTGCCTCGCGGCCGACGCGCCCGAATTCGGCGTGAAGGCGCCCGCGTGGTGCGCGTTCGCGCGCGTCGACGAGCCGCCGCGCCGCCACCGCCCCGCGCATGCGCATGCGCATGCGCCGTGGGCGATGCCGGTGCGCGTTCTGCCGGGCCCCGACTACGCGTCGTTCGCGGCCGATTCGCAGCAGGCGTTCTGGGACGACGAATGGCTCGTCACCGCGAACAGCAACCGGATGGGCTATCGCCTCGCCGGCGCCGAGCTCGTGCGCGAGCGGCCGGTCGAGCTGCTGTCGCACGCGGTGCTGCCCGGCACGATCCAGGTGCCGCCGAACGGCCAGCCCATCGTGCTGATGCACGACGCGCAGACCACCGGCGGCTATCCGAAGATCGGCACGGTGATCCGCGCCGACCTGTGGAAGCTCGCACAGGCGCGGCTCAACCTGCCGATCCGCTTCGTGCGCACGACACCCGACGCGGCGCGTGCCGCCCTCGCCGCGGAACGCGCGTATCTGCGGCAGATCGACATCGCGATCGACATGCGCGAGGAAGCGCGCCGCCGCGCCCAATCGCGCGCGGCGTGACAATGGCGGAAGCGGTACGGAAGACGCGCCACGCAATCAGTGGACGAGGAACATCATGGAAATCGATCTGAATGCCGATCTCGGCGAAGGATGCGGATCGGACGAGGCGCTGCTCGACCTCGTCACGTCGGCGAACATCGCATGCGGCTGGCACGCGGGCGGCGCCAATGCGATGCGCGACTGCGTGCGCTGGTCCGTGCAGAAAGGCGTGTCGATCGGCGCGCACCCGAGCTTTCACGATCCGGAGAATTTCGGCCGCAAGGAAATGCAGCTGCCGGCCGGCGACATCTACGCCGGCGTGCTGTATCAGCTCGGCGCGCTGTCGGCGATCGCGCAGGCCGAAGGCGGGCGCATCGCGCACGTGAAGCCGCACGGCGCGCTGTACAACCAGGCCGCGCGCGACCCGATGATCGCCGATGCGGTGGTGTCCGCGATCCACGATTTCGATCCGTCGCTCGCGGTGTTCGGGCTCGCGAACAGCGTGTTCGTCGCGGCCGCGCGGCAGGCGGGGCTCGCCGCGGTGGAGGAAGTGTTCGCCGATCGCGGCTACCGCGCCGACGGCTCGCTCGTGCCGCGCAGCCAGCCCGGCGCGCTGATCGACGACGAAGAGGCGGTGCTCGCGCGCACGCTCGACATGGTGCGCAACCGGCACGTGCGTGCATTGAGCGGCGAATGGGTGCCGCTGAACGCGCAGACCGTCTGCCTGCACGGCGACGGGCCGCATGCGCTGGCGTTCGCGAAGCGGATCCGCGCGGCGCTCGAGGCGGCGGGTGTCGATGTCGTGGCGCCCGGTGCGCTGCAGGCCGACGAAGGCGCGTGACGCGTATCCGTCGCGTGACACGTGCGTTGCACGCATCCGTCGCACAAAAGAAAAAAGCGCCCTCGTGGCGCTTTTACGTTGGCGCAATCGCCGCGGACTTCGCCGTCTGTCGATTCGCCCCCCGAAACCGTCTTTCGACGGTGACCGGAAAAATAGTCCGGATTAAAAAACGTCCGCCGCCGCCCGATCACTGCATTCCCCGGTCAGACGACGGAACGTTGCTTATCTGCAAGTCGGCCCGCATGCATGTGTTGTCCGACGATGATTGGCCCCGCCGTGCATGCAGACACTCCGCGGCCGGCACGCGCTTCACGTGCCGGCAACGCTAACCCCGCGCTTTATTTCTGCTACCCCGTAGAACTTATCTATTCTTTTCATTTTTTCAACTTGTGGGGTGAAGAATAGATATTGGCAGAACAGGATGTCAATCGTTTCAAACGCTATTTTCCGACGATTCAAGGGTTTTCCTTATCGATTGCCGCAGCCGTGCCGGCGCCTCGCGGCATGCGCGCGTTGGTAATCAAACAGGGGAAGATCGGTGCGGGCCGCCGGGCGCGATCAGTTCGCGTCGACCCGGTATCCTTGCTGGCGCAACAATTCGAGCACGCCGCGCGAGCCGCCCAGATGCAGCGCGCCGATCGCGACGAACAGCGGCCGGTTCGGCGCGGCGATTGCCGTCATCCGCGCAACGAAGCGCCGGTTGCGCTCGTACAGGATCTTGTTGTCGATCGACGCCGACAACGCCTTCGAACGCGCGAGCCGCTCGCTCTTCGCGACGGCCCACGCCGAGATCGCGTCGGCGTCGCCAATTCGCCACAGCCGGTGCAGCGCCTTGATGTCGTCCGCGTTCTGCGCGGGTGTCTGCACCATGTCCTGCGCGAGCATCTCCCGCTGCTCGGCCAGCGTCAGCCCGGTGAACGCGCGCATCTGTTCGGCGAGCGTCTCGAGCCCGATCACGCGGCCGCCCTTCTTCTTCAGGAACACGTTCTGCAGTTGCGCCTCGGTGCCGTATTCGGTCTGCAGGCCGGCCGACAGCGAATCATAGGTCTCGACGACGAGCGCCGCGAGCCACGGCCGCATCTTGCGGATCTCGGCGAGCGCGGCCGGGTTGCCGCGCAGGCGCGCCGCGAGCCGCTGCCACAGCGGCTCGGGCAGCAGGCGCTGCAGGCACGGGTAGCGGCACACGCCGTACTTCGACACGTCGTCCTGCGATTCGAGCAGGTCATCGGGCGACAGTTCGAGCGCGAGTGTCGGCGACGCGGCGAGCGCCGCGAGGATGCGCGGCCGGAACGGCTGCGCACTCGGGTAGTCGGACGGGTCGCCCGTATGCAGCGTGCCGAGCACGTAGAGCGTGACCTTGCCCCTGGTCGCGACGTAGAACGGCATGCGCGCGGGCTGCACGCGCACCGCGCCGCTCGCGACCGTGCCGTTCGACACGGCCGGTGCGTGGAAACCCGGCAGGCTCATGCCGGGCGGCGGGACTTGCGACGGATGGATCGGCGAAGTGGCCGGCGCGCGCCCTTCGGCGCGCGCGGCCTCGACGGGAACCGCAAGGCTGGCTGCCACGCACGCGCCGGCCAGCGCCGCGCCCGTCACGGTGCGCACGCTCCAGCGCCGCGCGTAGCGGTACGCGCGCATCACGCGCGCGCTGCTTGCCCCCGAACGGCGCGCGCCGGACACGCGCGCCGCCAACGCTTCAGGCATTCGCCTCCCCTACCTCCTCGGCGCGATGGCAGGCCACGCGCCGTCCGTCGACCCCGCGCAGCTGCGGCTCCTCGACGCGGCAGCGCTCGACCGCATACGGGCAGCGCTGGTGGAACGCGCAGCCCGACGGCGGATTGAGCGGCGACGGCAGTTCGCCCTGCAGCTTGATCTGCACGCGGCGGTCTTCCTCGAAGATCGCCGGCGTCGCCGACATCAGCGCGCGCGTGTACGGATGGCGCGGCCGCGCGTAGATCGTCTCCTTGTCGCCGAGCTCGGCCACGCTGCCGAAGTACATCACCATCACGTCGTCCGCGACATGCTCGACCACCGACAGGTTGTGCGAGATGAACACGTAGCTCGTCTTGAACTGCTCCTGCAGATCCATGAACAGGTTCAGGATCTGCGCCTGGATCGACACGTCGAGCGCGGACACCGGCTCGTCGGCGACGACGATCCGCGGATCGAGGATCATCGCGCGCGCGATCGCGACACGCTGCCGCTGGCCGCCCGAGAACATGTGCGGATAACGCTTCGCGTGCTCGGGCCGCAGGCCGACCGTGCGCATGATCTGCGCGATGCGCTGCGCGCGCTCGGCGGCCGTCAGGTTCGCGTTGATCTCGAGCGGCTCGGAGAGCGTCTGCTCGACGGTCTTGCGCGGGTTGAGCGACGCGAACGGGTTCTGGAACACCATCTGCACGCGGCGGCGCAGGTCGGCGACCCGGTGGCGGTCCGCGCCCGCGACGTCCTTGCCGTCGATCGACAGGTGACCCGACGTCGGCGTCTCGATCATCGTCAGCTGCCGCGCGAGCGTCGACTTCCCGCAACCGGATTCGCCGACGACGGCGAGCGTCTTGCCGCGCTTCAGCGAAAACGACACGCCGTTGAGCGCCTTCACCGTGCCCTGGCCGAACATGCCGCGCTTGACCGTGTAGTGTTTCGCGAGCTGGTCGGCGACCAGCACGACGTCGTCGTCGTGCGGCGTGGCGCGCGTTTCGTGGACTGCGTTCATCGTGCGCCTCCCGTCAGGTCGAGGTTGGAAACATGGAGCGGCTTGATGCAGCGCGCGCGCATCGCATCGTTGCCGGACACCAGCGTGTCGAGCGCCGGCCGCGCCTTGCGGCAATCGTCGACGACATACTTGCAGCGCGGCGCGAACAGGCACCCGGACGGGCGATCATCGCGGCCCGGCACCATGCCGGGCAATGCGGCAAGGCGACGCGCCCCCTTATTGTGCTCGGGAATCGCCGCGAGCAGCGCTTCGGTGTACGGATGATGCGGCGTGCGGAAGATCTCGGGCACGCTGTTGGTCTCGATGATCTCGCCCGCGTACATCACCGCGACGCGCTGCGCGACCTCCGACACCACGGCCAGGTCGTGCGAGATCAGCACGAGCGCCATCCCGCGCTCCTTCTGCAGCTTCACCAGCAGATCCATGATCTGCGCCTGGATCGTCACGTCGAGCGCGGTGGTCGGCTCGTCGGCGATCAGCAGCTTCGGGTTGCACGCGACGGCCATCGCGATCATCACGCGCTGGTTCATCCCGCCCGACATCTGGTGCGGGAACGACGCGATGCGGTTCTTCGCATCGGGAATGCCGACCTGGTCGAGCAGTTCGAGCGCGCGCCGGTGCAGCGCGTCGCCGCGCAGCCCCTCGTGCAGCTTCAGCACCTCCTTGATCTGATAGCCGACCGTATAGCTCGGGTTCAGGCTCGTCAGCGCGTCCTGGAACACCATCGCGATGTCCTTGCCGACGATCTTGCGGCGCGCCTTCGGCGACGCCTTCAGCAGGTCGACGCCGTTGAACGTGACCTCGTCGGCCGTCACCTTGCCCGGCGCGTCGATCAGGCCCATCAGTGCCATCATCGTCACGCTCTTGCCCGAGCCCGATTCGCCGACGACGCCCACCACCTCGCCCGGCGCGATCGACATGTTGATCCGGTCGACGGCGGGCAGCCCGTTGAAGTTCACCGCGAGATTGCGGATGGTCAGTAGGTTCTGGCTCATCTCATGCCATCCGTTTCAGTTTGGGATCGAGCGCGTCGCGCAGCCCGTCGCCGAGCAGGTTGATCGCGAGCACCGAAATCAGGATCGACAGGCCGGGCATCGTCACGATCCACCATGCGTTGTCGATGTAGTCGCGCGCGGACGCGAGCATCGCGCCCCACTCGGCGGTCGGCGGCTGCACGCCGAGGCCGAGGAAGCCGAGCGCGGCCGCGTCGAGGATCGCCGACGAGAAGCCCAGCGTCGCCTGCACGATCAGCGGCGCCGTGCAGTTCGGCAGCACCTGCGAGAACATCAGGCGCAGCGTGCCTGCACCGGCCACGCGCGACGCCGTCACGTATTCCTTCTGCAGCTCGCCGAGCGCCGACGCGCGCGTGAGGCGCACATAGGCCGGCAGCGCGACGATCGCGATCGCGAACATCGTGTTGGTGAGGCCCGGGCCGATGATCGCGACGACCGCGACCGCGAGCAGCAGCGACGGCAGCGCGAGCAGCACGTCCATGATGCGCATCACGGGCGTGTCGGCCCACTTCTGGAAGAACGCGGCGACGAGCCCGAGCACGATGCCGGGGATCAGCGCGAGCACGACCGACACGAAGCCGATCCAGAACGACATCCGCGCGCCGAACATCAGCCGCGAAAGAATGTCGCGGCCCGCTTCGTCGGTGCCGAGGATGAATTTCCAGTTGCCGCCGTCGAGCCACGCGGGCGGGATCTTCACGTAGTCGCGGTATTGCTCGACCGGGCTGTGCGGCGCGATCAGCGGCGCGAGCAGCGCGACCAGGATCAGCGCGAGCACGACGATGCCGGCGCCGACGGCGCCGCGGTTGCGCGAGAAGTTGGCCCAGAACTCGCGCAGCGCGAGCGCACGGCCGCCGGCCGGCGCGGATTCGCTCGGCAGGGTGTTTTGCAGATTGCTCATGGAATTACCTCGTGTGGCGGATGCGCGGATTCAGCACGCCGTACAGCAGGTCGACGACCAGGTTCACGACGATCACGAGCGTCGCGATCAGCAGGATGCCGCCCTGGACGACCGGATAGTCGCGGCGGCCGATCGCATCGATCAGCCACTTGCCGACACCGGGCCACGAAAAGAGCGTCTCGGTCAGCACGGCGCCCGCGAGCAGCGTGCCGATCTGCAGGCCGATCACGGTGACGACCGGGATCAGCGCGTTGCGCAGCGCATGCACGACGACCACGCGCACGGGCGACAGCCCCTTCGCGCGTGCGGTGCGGATGTAGTCCTCGCGCAGCACTTCGAGCATCGACGAGCGCGTCATCCGCGCGATCACCGCGAGCGGGATCGTGCCGAGCACGATCGCGGGCAGGATCAGGTGGCTGACCGCCGACTTGAACGAGCCTTCGTCCGGCGCGAGCAGCGCGTCGATCAGCATGAAGCCCGTCGGGTGCGGAAAGTCGTATTCGACGGCGATGCGCCCCGACACGGGCGTCCAGCCGAGGTACGACGAAAACACCATGATGAGGATCAGCCCCCACCAGAAGATCGGCATCGAGTAGCCGGTGAGCGCGGTGCCCATCACGCCGTGGTCGATGACCGAACCGCGCCGCAGCGCGGCGATCACGCCGGCCGGCAGGCCGATGGCGAGCGCGAACACGAGCGCGCACAGCGACAGCTCGACGGTCGCCGGGAAGCGCGCGAAGAACTCGCCCGCGACACTGGTGTTGGTGATGATCGACGTGCCGAGATCGCCGTGCAGTGCACGGCCGATGTAGTGGACGTACTGCAAGGGCAGCGGCTGGTCGAGCCCGAGGCGTTTCATCGCCTCCGCGTGCATGGCGGGATCGACGCCGCGCTCGCCCATCATCACTTCGATGGGGTCGCCCGGTATCAGGTGAATCAGCGCGAACGCGAGGATGGTGATGCCGATGAAGGTCGGGATCACCATGCCCACGCGGCGCAACACGAATCGGAGCATGATGCTTCTCGTATTTTCTTGTGGGAAATGTGCGACCGGCGACGGGGGGCTTTTGGCCTCCCGCCGCCGGATGATTTCAAGCCGGTCTTCTCAAGGACGACAGCTTACGCCGGTCGTATTACTTCACGCCGACGCCGTCGAAGCGCGCATAGCCGAGCGGCTCGATGCGCATGTCGACCACGTTCTTGCGCACCGGCTGGTAGACCGTCGAGTTCGCGATCGGCGAGAACGGCAGCTGTTGCGCGAAGATCTGCTGAGCCTGCGTGTAGAGCTTCGTGCGCGCGTCCTGGCCCGTCGTCGTGCGGCCCTTCTGGACCAGCTCGTCGAACGGCTTGTAGCACCAGTGCGAGAAGTTGTTGCCCTTGATCGCCTCGCAGCCGAGCAGCGTGCCGAGCCAGTTGTCCGGATCGCCGTTGTCGCCCGTCCAGCCGATCAGCATCGTGTCCTGCTCGCCGCCGTGCGCGCGCTTGATGTACTCGCCCCACTCGTACGTGACGATCTTCGCCTTCACGCCGATCTTCGCCCAGTCGGCCTGGATCATCTCGGCCATCAGGCGGGCGTTCGGGTTGTACGCGCGCTGCACGGGCATCGCCCACAGCGTGATCTCGAAACCGTTCGCATAACCGGCCTTCGCGAGCAGCGCCTTCGCCTTCGCGGTGTCGTACGCGGCCATCTTCAGGTTCTTGTCGTACGACCATTGGGTCGGCGGCATCGGCGCGCCGGCCGCCTGGCCCGCACCCTGGTAGACGGATTCGAGGATCGCCTTCTTGTTGATCGCCATGTCGAGCGCCTGACGCACTTCGAGCTTGTCGACCGGCTTGTGCTCGACGTTGTACGCGAGATAGCCGAGGTTGAAGCCCGCCTGCGACGGCATGTCGACGTTCGAATCGGCCTTCAGCGTCGCGATGTCGGCCGGGCGCGGATAGCTCATCACCTGGCATTCGTTGCGCTTGATCTTCTGCACGCGCACGCCCGGATCCGGCGTGATCGAGAAGATCAGCTTCGACAGCTTCACTTCGCCCTTCTTCCAGTAATCAGGATTGCCGTCGAATCGGATCGTCGCGTCCTTCGTGTAGCTGCGGAAGACGAACGGGCCCGTGCCGACCGGCTTCTGGTTGATGTCGGCGGCCTTGCCGGCCTTCATCAGCTGGTCGCCGTATTCGGCCGACAGGATCGACGCGAATTCCATCGCCATGTTCTGGATAAACGGCGCGTTCGGCTCGGACAGCGTGAACTTCACGGTGTACGGATCGACCTTCTCGACCTTCGTGATCAGCTTGTCGAGGCCCATGTCGGTGAAGTACGGGAACGACACCGGATACGCCTTGCGGAACGGCTGGTTCGGGTCGAGCATGCGCTCGAACGTGAACAGCACGTCGTCCGCGTTGAATTCGCGCGTCGGCTTGAAGAAGTCGGTCGTGTGGAACTTCACGCCATGGCGCAGGTGGAACGTGTACACCTTGCCGTCGGACGACACGTCCCACTTCTCGGCGAGGCCCGGCTCGACCTTGGTGCCGCCGCGCTCGAATTCGACGAGACGGTTGTAGACGGTGAACGTGGCGGCGGTGAAATCGACGCCGGTCGTAAATTGCGCGGAATCGAAACCCGCCGGGCTGCCTTCTGAGCAGTAGACGAGCGTTTTGTTCGGGATCTGTGCGAATGCAGAACCCGCGATGCCGAGCGATGCCGCTGCCACGCCTGCAATGGCGGTAACACGCAGGGTGTGCAACAGACGGTTGTATTCCATGTTTCCTCCAGGTCTCCAGATCGGAACCGGTCCCGCCAGGGTCCGGCGTACGCGGATATTACTTGAGCTAGCGATTTTGCAACAAGCTGGAGAAAAAACTCTTCTAGACGCGCCCGCACGGGTTTTTGCCGATGTCTTGCACGGATAAAAAATGCGAAAACGCGCGCGAGCGACAGTTCCGTTCATCCCGCGCACGTTTCGTTCGACAACTAAACAATTCGGGCGCGAATGCGAAGGTTCGGCGCGCGGTTTTCCGTGTCCGGCCGCACATCATTGCGTTTTGCGAAATGATTCGATGACAGTCTTCTTCCTGTCATGCCGTCATGCCGGCGCGTCGAGGTCGGCGCTGCGCGCGGGCACGAACGCGACCGCGACGATCGACAGCGCGAGCCCGGCCATCACATAGTAGGTCGGCGCCAGCGGCGTACCGGTCACCTTGATCAGCCACGTGACGATGAACTGCCCGAAGCCGCCGAACAGCATCACCGCGACGTTGTATGCGATCGACAGCCCGGTCGAGCGCACGTTGGCCGGGAACAACTCGGCGATCATTGCGCCGAACGGCCCGTAATAGCCTGCGAGCGTCACCGACAGCACGGCCTGCACCGCGATCAGCCGCCCGATGCTCGGCGCCGCGTCGAGCCACGCGAACAGCGGATACATCAGCACGAGCGTCAGCGCGAGCGACCACAGCGACAGCCCCTTGCGGCCGATGCGGTCCGACCACGCGCCCGCGACCGGCGACAGCACCATCAGCAGCAGGTTGCCGACGATCACCGCGTAGAACGATTCCGAGTACGGCAGCTTCAGTTGCTTCACCGCGAAGGTCGGCAGATAGCTGATCAGCACGTAGATCGTCACCGTCAGCGCGATCACCGAGCCGAGCCCGCACAGCACCTCGCGCGGATGGCGCGTGAACACTTCGCCGAGCGTCGCGCGGCGCGCGCTCTGCTGCGCATGCAGGAATGCTTCGGAATCGGCGAGATGGCGGCGGATATAGAAGCCGATCGGGCCGATCACGAGCCCGAGGACGAACGGCACGCGCCAGCCCCAGCTGTGCAGCGCGTCGTGCGACAGCCCGCGCGTGACGGCCGCGCCGACGAGCGCGCCGATCAGCAGCGCGGCCGCCTGGCTCGCCATCTGCCAGCTGCCGTAGAAACCGCGTTTCGAGAACGGCGCGGCCTCGATCAGCAGCGCCGTCGCGCTGCCGAATTCGCCGCCCGCGGAGAAGCCCTGCAGCAGGCGGCCGAGCACGATCAGGAGCGGGCCGCCGATGCCGATCGCCGCATAGGGCGGCGCGATCGCGAGCAGGAAGATGCCGAACGTCATCAGCAGGATCACGAGCGACAGCGCGGCCTTGCGGCCGGCACGGTCCGCGTACAGCCCGAATACGATGCCGCCGATCGGGCGCATGAAGAACGCGACGCCGAACGTCGCGGTGGTCAGCAGCAGCGACGAGTATTCGCTGGAGGTCGGGAAGAACAGCTCGGCGATCACGACCGTCATGAAGCCGAATACCGTGAAGTCGTACCACTCGAGCGCGTTGCCGATCACGGCGGCCACGACCGCGCGCCGGTTCAGCGCACGCTCGGGCCGGATCGTTTTCGTTGAATTCGCAATCGTCGCCATGCGTGCCTCGTCCTCGTGAATTCGCCGTGTCGGGTGGCGCGGCGCAGTGTGCCGCGGCGCGCTGGTTTGCAGCGAGTGTAGAAAGCGACGGAACCGTTTTCAAGCAATAAAAACGCCCGCCGTCTTTCGATGGCGGGCGTTTTGCGGTTTTCGCCACATTGCGGCATCGCACGATGCCGTGTAGGCGCTACACCGAGGACACGGGCCCAGCGACGCCACCCGTTCGCCTTGCACGTCATTCGCGTTGGGACGGTTGCACTTTCGACTTTGTCTTATTTCCCGCCCTATTTCTTTCCATTAACTTTCACCCGATGCCGTTCCGCCTCGTCAGATCGCATGGCATCCGGCCGAGCGCCGGAACGTGGGTCTGTCGCAACATACCTTTCTCGGACACCGCCGTGAGCAACAACAAGATTCCCTACTACATGGCAAATAGGCTGCTGTGGAAATGGGCTCGATGCGAAGGCATCGACGGCTGCGAAATCGTTCGCGAAACCAAGCTGTCGATGGACCAGGCACCGCCGCCCTTGCCGGCGCCCCCCGAACCCGCCCGGCGGTCCGTCAAGCGCCTGACTCACAAGGATCGCGTGAACAAATCGCTCGACGATCTTCTGCCCGTTGCAGAAGCGCTCGCGCGATTCAAAAAGTGGCTTGACACGCCAGACGCGCCGAAACATTCCGAACCCGCACCGACAGCAGAGCGCGAAAAGAAACAAGCAATCGCACCGCTGGATATCCAGGAGATCCCCGGCGCGATGCGGAAACTCTCGATGCCGGTATCCGCGCGGCTGATGGAACGGTGGTTTGCCGGAGCGCTGAATTATTCACCGACCGACAAGGACGAGGCACTATGCATCAATCAGGACGGCCAGCCTTATCCAGCCGACATGTACGACATGAGGTCCATCAAGCTCGAATGGATTCTCAACTACCCTCGTGCAAAGGTGCAATATTTGGCACTTCAACAAAGGCAGCGGTTGACCACCCCCAGAGCCGTCGAAGCGCTTCGCAAGTGCCTGTCTCGTGTCCGAACCCCGGACGCGACGATCGATGCGTTGTCGCTTTGTAATGGAAACCTCGTGGAATTGCACAACCGCTTCCAGTTCCAGTTCGCAGGCGTTGAAAGTACGTTCGATCAAAAACTCGACGAGTTCATCCTGAAGCGCCTGACCAACAGTGGAATCCCGGATGACCTGACGGGAGCACTGGGGTCGTTCAATATCTATGCGGCAGTCGCGTATGCCGAATTCAACCGGGAGGCACGTCGCGCAACAGTCACATCGATTTACCTTTACGTGCGCGACAACTATACGTTTTCCGACAAGAGCGACAATCAGTCGCAATATCTCGGGCATTGGAACCACAAGCGTGTCGTCCTCGTCCCCGCAGCGGGCGCAGCCGGAATTGCCAGCCTTCCCTGGCTGGACTATCCCGTGGTCGTCGAAGGCAAGCGATCTCGAGACAACATCTACTATCCGGTCAGAAACAAGTCGTTTCGCGAGTGGCAGCAACGGCATCGGCGCGGCGGCGACTTCATTATCTTCTCTGACTACCGCTGCGTAACCCTCCCCCAACCCATCGAGATCGTTTTTTCGTGAGTACCGCCGGAGAATCCGCAAGTATCGGAACGCTCGTCCTGTTGTTGGCGAGCATCGTTATCGCGATTGCATCGATCTCGATGATTCGTGCGCTACGCTTCATCTGGTCGGGTCACGGCGGCCGACCGCAGCGAGCCAGGCAAATGCTCTGCGTCTCGATCCGACGCATCGTCGTCACCCTCGCTGCCCTGATCATGCTCGGTATTGCATGGCGTTACTGGCAGGACGCGCGATTGCGTGCGGCCTGCAGCCCGCGGGATCGGGTGACCGAATACTCTCCTGACGGTCGCTATGTCGCGAAATACTGCTACTTCAGAGATACGATCATTCTGAGGCTGTATGGCAAAGACAATATGCGGCTTCTTGCCGAGCGAACCTACCGGGACACGTCGGGGGTCCTCGTCAGCCTGACTTGGACAAAGGACTCATTGACCTATCCGGAGGGCGATGTCCTCAAGACGATCAATCTCCCACCTTCTCTTTACGATCGAATCCTGACGCAGCTTCCATAAGTCATGCGAGACACGCCAAAGAGACGGTCGAACCGCCCCTCGTCCCTGGCAAAACGCTTCGGGCCTGCATCGACCTGCCCTTTGTGTACGCAACGAGGCCGCCTGTACGGAACCGTTTTCAAGCAATAAAAACGCCCGCCGTCTTTCGATGGCGGGCGTTTTGCGGTTTTCGCCACATTGCGGCATCGCACGATGCCGCACGGACCTCAACCCATCTTCGAGAAGGCGCTGCACCAGCCCTTCGCCGACACCTGCTTGCCGGGGAACGCGCCGCACGGGCCCGAAGCCGAGCCCTTCTTGCCCTGGTACAGCATGCAGGCCGCGCAATCCTGGCCCGCTGCGTATTTCGGGTACTTCGTCTTGTCGACCTTCGTGGCATCGGCCTTGTAGCCGAGCGCCACCGCGGTCGGATCGGTTTCCGACAGCATCGGCGCATCGGCCAGCGCTTCACGCGACAGCGCCAGCGCAGACACGACGCCAACGCTCGTAATCAGGAAACTCCGACGGGATGTTTTCATGGGGGACTCGCTCCAACGTTATCGGTTTGAAAGCTGTTCTGGCGACAGCCGTTCGACAGAATAACGCTCAAGCGAATAAATGTGCGCGCCGAAATGCCGGAGATAAGGGATTTCACACGGCCCACGCGTGCGCGCTTGCGTCAACCGTATGCGGCCATGTCGCCGACACGCTGCGCGAGCGCGAGCGACGCGGTGAGCCCCGGCGACTCGATGCCGAACAGGTTCACGAGCCCGCGCACGCCGTGCTGCGCGGCGCCCTGCACGATGAAGTCGGCCGGCGGCTCGCCGGGCCCCGCGACCTTCGGCCGGATACCCGCGTATGCCGGCTGCAGCGCACCGTCGGGCAGGCCCGGCCAGAACGCGCGAATCGACGTGTAGAACGCGGGGGCGCGCGCCGGATCGACTTCGTAGCGCAGCGCATCGACCCATTCGACGTCCGGCCCGAAGCGTGCCTGCCCGGCAAGGTCGAACGTCAGGTGCACGCCGAGCCCCGCGCGGTCGGGCATCGGGTACACGAGATGCGAGAACGGCGCACGGCCCGACAGGCTGAAATAATTGCCGCGCGCGAGATAGAGCGGCGGCACCCAGTGCGGGTCGAGGCCGCGCGTGCGGCGCGCGAGCGCCTGCGCACCGAGGCCTGCGCTGTTGATCACGCAGGCGGCCTCGATCTCGGCGGGCGTGTCGCCGCCCGTGCGCACGACGAAGCGCCCGCCGCGCAGCACGTCGATCGACTCGACCGGGGATTTCAGCGCGCACACGGCGCCGTCGCGTTCCGCGGCGCCGAGCAGCGCGAGCATCAGCTGGTGGCTGTCGACGATGCCGGTGGACGGCGAGAACAGCGCTTCCACGCATTCGAGCGCGGGCTCGAGTGTCTGCGCCTCGGCGCGCGTGAGCGGCAGCAGGTCGAGCACGCCGTTTTCGGCGGCGCGCGCGGCGATCGCCTTCAACTGCTTCACCTGCGCGACGCTCGTCGCGACCAGCAGCTTGCCCGCGCGCCGGTACGGCACGTGATGCGTGTCGCAGAATTCGTACAGCAGATCGCGGCCGCGCACGCACGACATCGCCTTCAGCGAACCGCGCGGATAGTAGAGCCCCGCGTGGATCACTTCGCTGTTGCGCGAGCTCGTGCCCGTGCCGATCGCGTCGGCGGCCTCGAGCACGAGTGTTTCCCGCCCGCGCGCGGCCAGTTCGCGTGCAATCGCAAGGCCGACGACGCCCGCGCCGATCACTACGCAATCCATCTGCTCCATGACGTTTCGCGCTGCTAACGCGTCGAGGGGAGAGAAGAGAATTGTACGTCCCGGTTCGCAAGCCTGCCGAAAGCATGTATGCCGCGTCGCGACGACACCGCGCACGACTCGGCGCGCACATGCCGCAGCCGTGCGCGCCGCCGGTTCAGAAGCCGATCGGCCTGCGCTTCGCGGCGCCCTCGTCGGCACGGATGTCGTGCGGGCCGATTGCATCGCGGCCGTCGAGCCGCGCGGCGCCGAATGCATGCAGCAGCGCGCGGCGCATCGTGCGCGGCGGCGTCGCGGCCAGCACGTCGAGCGCGTCGTCGCCGAGCGTGTCGGGGAAGCGCCGCCCCCATGCGTGCGACGTGCGGATCTCGTCGTAGATCGTCTGCGCGATCCGGCGCGCACCGGCCGCATCGGGCGGCGCGATCTCGTACACGTTCATCCGGTTGAGCAGCGGCTCCGGAATCGCCTGCGCTTCGTTCGCGGTCGCGACCCAGATCACGTTGCCCGCATCGATCGGCACTTCCGCGAATTCGTCGACGAACGCACGCGCGGTGTCGTGCTCGAGCAACGCATACAGCGCGCCGAGCGGATCGTATTGCGCATCGCTGCCGGCCTTGTCGATCTCGTCGACCGCGATCACCGGGTTCGCGTAGCTGCCGTTCACGAGCGCATCGAACACCTTGCCGGGCTTCGCGTTCTTCCATTGCGACGACGCGCCCGACAGGATCCAGCCGGCCGTCAGCGAACTCATCGGCACGTAGTGGTACGCGGTGCCGAGCAGTTGCGCGAGCGCCTTCGCGAAATGCGTCTTGCCGATGCCGGGCGGCCCGAGCAGCAGGATCGGCATCAGCTCGAGCCGGTCGTCCGTTTCGAGGCACAGCGCGACCTGCTTGCGCACGTCGTCGAGCGGTTCGGTGAAATTGGGCAGCGCGTCGCCGAGCGCGTCGAACGACGGCATCCGGTTCGGCTTCACGCAAAAGCGCAGATTCCCCGTCTTGAGCATCCTTTCGTAGGTGGCGCGCAATGCGTCGCTCGCGCTCTCGTTCAGGTCGCTCAGCGCCGTCTCGACCTGCTCGAGGTCGTACACCGTGCTGAAGGACGCCACCGCCAGTTCCTGTTTCACCATCGCCGTCGTCATACCAACCTCGCTGCCGCTTGCTGTCGCACAACCATCAGACCCTTACGATTTCAGTGTAGCGGGCCCGTATCCGCGCGCAAGCAAGCAGCCGAACGAGTCTGCTGCTAACACCCGGCGCGCGCTGCACGGCTGCGCGGCGCGGCGTATGATCGTCGGTTCACCCACCCGCCTCAAGGCTTCGCCGACGGCGCCCGCGCGGCGCGGCGCGGCGCGGCGCGCCCCGTCCCGAAGGTATGCCGATGTCCGCCCCCACCGCTTCCCCGCGCATCGATGCCGATGCGATCGGCGCCGTCGACGCGGCGCTGACGTCGCGCCGCGCGATCCGTGCGTTCCTGCCGACGCCCGTGCCGCGCGACACGCTCGAGGCGATCCTCGAAGCCGCGAGCCGCGCGCCGTCGGGCACCAACATCCAGCCGTGGCGCGTGTACGTCGCGACGGGCGCCACGCGCGATGCGCTCGCCGCCGCGCTGACCGCGGCCCACGACGATCCCGCGCGCGACGAGAAATACGTCGCCGAGTACGACTACTACCCGCGCGAATGGGTGTCGCCGTATCTCGACCGGCGCCGCAAGGTCGGCTGGGACCTGTACGGGCTGTTGAACATCGGCCGCGACGAGAAGGCGCGCATGCACGCGCAGCACGCGCGCAATTTCCGCTTCTTCGATGCGCCGGTCGCGTTGTTCTTCACGCTCGATCGCGTGATGACGTACGGCGCGTGGCTCGATTGCGGGATGTTCCTGCAAGGCGTGATGACGGCCGCGCGCGCACGCGGGCTCGATACCTGCCCGCAAGCCGCGTTCGTGCCGTTTCACCGGATCGTCGCCGAACATCTCGGCATTCCCGCCAACGAACAATTCGTCTGCGGCATGTCGCTCGGCCACGCGGACCCCGACGCGATCGAGAACCGCCTCGTCACCGAGCGCGCGCCCGTCGCCGAATTCGCGCGCTTTTTCGCTTGAAAACGCGTGACGCGCACCTACCTTTCGGACAGGACCGTATTGCGCGGCGAACCTGTCGCGGCGCGTCCTGTCACATCCCGATCGAAATCGATCGGGCGTAAGATGTGCGTCCGTTCCCCGCTATCCCGCGTTTCCGGAGACGTTTCATGCTGAAACACGGCCTGGCCGTCCTGCTCGCGAGCGTCGCGCTCGCCGCCCATGCGCAGAGCCCCGCACCAGCCTCCGTCGCATGGGAGATCCAGGTAGTGCGCGACGGTCAGACGATCGACACGTTCCAGCAGCGCACCACCGTGGGTCAGACCCGCACCGATACCCACCGTTATCCGTCCGCCGTGCCGGTCGGCTGCGGCAATGCCGCGCGCGTCGTGCCGACCGAGCGCTCGCGCTCGGTGACGGTCGCGCCGCTCACCGTCGACACCGGCGCGAACACGGTGTCGCTCGCGCTCGACGTGCAGGAAACGCTCGACGACGAAAACGCGACGCGCGGCGATCCGTGCGTACCCGCGTCGCCGCGGCAGATCGTCGCAAGCCACCCCGGCCTGTCGGTCGGCAGCGACGCATGGACCGACTGGACGCTCGTCGAGCAGCATCCCCACCTCGTGTACCGCGTGCGCGCGCACGTCGCGAAGGACTGAGCATCATGTCCGCCGACGCCCTGTCCCTGCCGTTCGCCGAACCGCACGCCGCACCCGACGAAATCACCGCGGTCAGCTGGAACCTGCACAAGGGCCGCTCGCCGCTCGGCTTCACCGCGTGGAATGCGATGCGCAACTGGATGCAGTCGACGCACGCCGACGTGTATTTCCTGCAGGAAGCGATGGCGCGCCGCATGCCGCGCCCCATGCTCGCACCCGGCTTCGGCGCGCCGATGGACGACGCCGTCGACGACGTGTGGCACTGCCAGGCCACCGAGATCGCGCATGCGCTCGACTGGCAGATCGCGCTCGGGCCGAACGTGTTCAAGCCGTCGTGGCGGCACGGCAACGCGATCCTGTCGCCGCATCCGCTCGATCTCGGCGGCCGCTGGGACATCTCCGCGCACCGCTTCGAACGGCGCGGGCTGCTCGTCGCGCGCGCGACGCTCGCGGGTGCGCGCCCGGTCACGCTGCTGTGCGCGCACCTCGCGCTCACGCGCGCCGCGCGGCTGCGCCAGATGCACTGGATCGCGCACTGGATCGTGCGCAACGCGGGCGACGGCCCGCTGATGCTCGCCGGCGACTTCAACGACTGGCGCAACGATTCGGTCGCGCTGTTCGGCGAGATCGGGATGTCCGAGGTCGCGACGCTGCTCGGCGAATCGGGCCGCACGTTCCCCGCGTTCTCGCCGGCGCTCGCGCTCGACAAGATGTTCGTGCGCGGCCTGACGCCGCTCGAATGGCGCGCGCCGTCCGGCGAGGCCGCGTGGCTGTCGGACCACCTGCCGTACATCGCGCGCCTGCGCCTCGATCCGCAATAACGACCCGATCGCCATCCGCCGCAAGCGCGGCTACCGGCGCGTGCGGCGCCCGCTCGACGCGCCGCGCGGCGTGGCGCTCGTCGGCCTCGGCGCGAAATTCGCGGCCGATCGACGAAAGTGAGTTGAAAGAATTCGTTGCGCCAAATCCGCGCAGCCACGCGGGTCAAGCCCGCGATCAGCGCCAACAGGGTAAAATAACCAGTTCGTCAATCGTCTGTCATCGAGAAGGCGCGTGTCCGACGCGCCGGCCGGCCGATCCGCGATCGGGCCGTCGCACTCGGTTTTTTTGCCCGTTTTTGGGCCCGTTACACGCGTTCGCCACGCGCGTCCGTTTTCAAAGCCATGAGCAAATACGACACCGCCACCGTCCAATCCGTCCACCACTGGACCGACACGCTTTTCAGCTTCACCTGCACCCGTGAGGCGAGCCTGCGCTTCAACAACGGCGAATTCACGATGGTCGGCCTCGAGGTCGACGGCAAGCCGCTCGCGCGTGCCTACTCGATCGTCAGCCCGAACTACGAAGAGCACCTCGAATTCTTCAGCATCAAGGTGCAGAACGGCCCGCTGACGTCGCGCCTGCAGCACCTGAAGGTGGGCGACACGGTGCTGATCGGCAAGAAGCCGACGGGCACGCTGGTCGCCGACAACCTGCTGCCGGGCAAGACGCTGTGGATGCTGTCGACGGGCACGGGCCTCGCGCCGTTCATGTCGATCATCCGCGATCCGGACATCTACGACCGCTTCGACAAGGTGATCCTCACGCACACGTGCCGCCTGAAGGGCGAGCTCGCGTACATGGACTACATCAAGCACGACCTGCCGGGCCACGAGTACCTGGGCGACATCATCAAGGAAAAGCTCGTCTACTACCCGACGGTCACGCGCGAAGCGTTCGACAACGAAGGCCGGATCACCGACCTGATCGCGACGGGCAAGCTGTTCACGGATCTCGACGTCCCGCCGTTCTCGCCGGAAAACGACCGCGTGATGCTGTGCGGCAGCACCGCGATGCTGAAGGACACGACCGACCTGCTGAAGCAGGCCGGCCTCGTCGAAGGCAAGAACAGCGCGCCGGGCCACTACGTGATCGAGCGCGCATTCGTGGACTGATCCGCCCCGAAATTTGTGCCGCATCAAAAAACCGGAGCAAAAGCTCCGGTTTTTTTTCGTCCCCACTTGGCGAATTCGTAACAAACTGGGACCATCTCATCTCAAATAGTTACATTTGGATACGTCATCGCCCGGTGCTTGGGTGTCAGTGTTTTTCCTACAACAGCTTCATTCCGATTATTCACATTTACCCTGAAATGTCCGCCCGACATGACCTTTTCGGAATTTTTGAGATATTATTCGGCGCGCGTGGCTGCCGTTCGGACGGAGGTTGGAGGGTCGGATGCAATCGTTACAAAATGTAACTTTTGTTACCTTGGCATGGGGCGATTCCCTGACGGCGACCGTGATCGAAACGGCAGTCGTTCCACGCAGCCAGCCGGTGTCTGAACCGCTTTCTGACAGCAGGGAGAGTCATGGATACGTTGCTTAACGCGCCCTCAGGCGCCCACGCCCCGTTCCCGTCGCGGCAGTTCGTACAGGGCTGCGCCGCTACTCCGCCCATTGCCGAAGCCGCGTCGATACGCGACGCGTGCGCCACGCGCATCGCGGCGCTGTCCGCCCAGCTGCTTGCCGCCGACGAAGCCGCGCGCCGCCATCTGGCCGGCGAGCTGCATGACGGGCTCGGCGCCGAACTCACCGCCGCGCGTTTCGCGCTGGCAAACGTTCAAACGTGGCTGCCGGCCGATGCGCCGGACGGCTGCGTGCGCGCGCTGGAGCTCGCCCAGCAGGCGCTCGACGCCGCGACCGACGCGAATCGCCGGCTGATCGACGAACGCGACACGCCGGCGCTCGACGCGGGCATGGTCGGCGCGCTGTCGTCGTGGGTCGACAGCCATGCGACGCGCACCGGCCTGCGCACCAGCTTCGTATGCGCGGCCGACGCGCGCCTGACGCAGATCGCCGGCGCCGGCGCGCTCGCGGTGTTCCGCGTCGCGCAGGAAGCGCTGTCGAACGTCGCGAAGCACGCACGGGCGACGTCGGTCGACGTGCGGATCGTCACCGACGGCACGCATCTGTCGCTGATCGTCGCCGACGATGGCACCGGTTTCGCCCGACGCCGCCGCACCGGCTACGGCCTCGCCGGCATGCGCGCACGCTGCGAAGCGTTCGGCGGCAGCTTCGACACGGCCACGCCGGAAACCGGCCACGGCACGCGCGTCACCGCGCGCTTCGCGTGGGATTCGCTGCTCGCGATGCCCGTCGCGGCACGCCGCGCGTCGCGTTCGTGAGGTCGTCATGAGCCTGAACATCCTGCTCGTGGACGATCACGCGATCGTCCGGCAAGGGGTCCGCCAGTTGCTGATCGACCGCGGCATCGCGCGCGACGTCACCGAGGCCGAGACCGGCGGCGACGCGATGGCGGCCGTCGACCGGCAGGAATTCGACGTGATCCTGCTCGACATCTCGCTGCCGGACACGAACGGCATCGAGGTGCTCAAGCGCCTCAAGCGCAAGCTGTCGCGCACGCCGGTGCTGATGTTCTCGATGTACCGCGAGGATCAGTACGCGGTACGCGCGCTGAAGGCCGGCGCCGCCGGCTACCTGTCGAAGACGGTCAACGCCGCGCAGATGATCGGCGCGATCCAGCAGGTCGCGGCCGGCCGCAAGTACGTGAGCCCCGCGATGGCCGAGGCGCTCGCCGAATACGTGTCGTTCGAGAACGAGCCGCTGCCGCACGAGAAGCTGTCCGACCGCGAATACCAGACGCTCTGCATGCTCGCGTCGGGCAAGCGGCTCACCGACATCGCGAACACGCTGTCGCTGTCCGTGAAGACGGTGAGCGTGTACCGGTCGCGGCTGCTCGAGAAGATGCGGCTGTCGAACAACGCGGAGCTCACGTTCTACGTGATGAGCAACCGGCTCGTCGACATGGCGCCCACGGCCGGCGCCTGATTCAACGGATTCGCCCGATACATCGGATTCGTACGATTCAACGGCGCGGCGCACGCCGCGTCGCTCTCAACCGCCGCCCGCATCAAGCGCAAGCGCTTGTTTTATCGGGCGATTCCGCGGCGCGCCGCTGCGCCGCAGCGGGCCTTGTCCGCCAAATCGGCTAAAATTGCGGGTTTTCACTCAGTCAGCGCCGCCGCGCTCGCGCGCGCTGGCAATTCATCCGCAATGTCCCTCTTCCGCAAGAAAAACGTCGATCGCATGATCGCCGGCGCGCACGCCGCCGGGCTCAAGAAAGCGCTCGGCGCGATCGACCTCACCTTCCTCGGCATCGGCGCGATCATCGGCACCGGCATCTTCGTGCTGACCGGCACCGGCGCCGTGCAGGCCGGCCCGGCACTGATGCTGTCGTTCGTGATCGCCGCGATCGCATGCGGCCTCGCGGCGCTGTCGTACGCGGAATTCGCGTCGACGATCCCCGTCGCCGGCTCGATCTACACGTATTCGTACGCGACGCTCGGCGAACTCGCCGCATGGATCATCGGCTGGGACCTGATGCTCGAGTACGGCCTCGCGGCATCGGCCGTGTCGGTCGGCTGGTCGGGCTACCTGCAGTCGCTGCTGCAGGGCTTCGGGCTGTCGCTGCCGACCGTGCTGACGGCGGCACCCGGCGCGGTGCCGGGCGTCGTCACGTGGTTCAACCTGCCCGCGTTCCTCGTGATGCTCGTGATCACGACGCTGCTGTCGATCGGCATCCGCGAGTCGACCCGCATCAACAACATCATGGTGTTCATCAAGGTGTCGGTCGTGCTGCTCGTGATCGCGGTCGGCCTGTTCCACGTGACGCCCGCGAACTGGAAGCCGTTCATGCCGCACGGCTGGAACGGCGTGTTCGGCGCTGCTGCCGTGATGTTCTTCGCGTTCATCGGCTTCGACGCGGTGTCGTCGGCGGCCGAGGAAGTGAAGAACCCGAAACGCGACCTGCCGATCGGCATCATCGCGTCGCTCGCGGTGTGCGCGGTGCTGTACGTGACGGTCGCCGCGGTCGCGACCGGCATCGTGCCGTCGGCGCAGTACGCGAACATCTCGCACCCGATCTCGTACGCGCTGCAGGCCGCCGGCGAGAACTGGGTCGCGGGCTTCATCGATCTCGGCGCCGTGCTCGGCATGCTGACCGTGATCCTCGTGATGAGCTACGGCCAGACCCGCGTGATCTTCGCGATGTCGCGCGACGGGCTGCTGCCGGCGACGCTGTCGCGCGTGCATCCGCGCTACGCGACGCCGTTCCTGACGACCTGGCTCGTCGGCCTGTTCTTCGGGCTGATCGCCGCGCTCGTGCCGCTCAACGTGCTCGCCGAGCTGATCAACATCGGCACGCTCGCGGCGTTCTCGATGGTGTCGATCGCGGTGCTCGTGCTGCGCCGCACGCACCCCGACCTGCCGCGCGCGTTCCGCTGCCCGGGCGTGCCCGTGGTGCCGATCCTCGCGGTCGCATCGTGCCTGTTCCTGATGCTGAACCTGCAGCCCGTCACGTGGGCCGCGTTCGGCATCTGGCTCGTGATCGGCCTCGTGATCTACTTCCTGTACTCGCGTCACCACTCGAAGCTCGCGCACGGTCACCACGACGCGCACTGACCTCCGCCGCTGCGCGCGCACGCCGCGCGCAGCGGTGCGACACCGCGCCGGGCCGTAACCGGCCTCGTGCGGCACGCCCCTTCCCCGCCGAATCAGCCGCCGCCGGACACGCGCCGCCGCGCCGTTCCCGCGCGCGATCGTGTCCGATCGTCGCGATCTCTTGCCCGATCCTCCGGATTTGCCCGCATGAATCGCACGCTGCCTGCACGCGCACGCCGGGCGGTTCATAATCCCGCCATCGAACGACGGCCCGGACCGGCGGGCTGCCCGGCAACAGGAAAAAGATGATGGAAAGCGTCGATCTCGATGTACTGAAATCCAGCGCGCGCTGGCTCGAAGAAGGGCGCCGCGTGCTGCTCGTGACGGTCGTGAAGACGTGGGGCTCGTCGCCGCGCCCCGAAGGCGCGATGCTCGCGGTGCGCGAGGACGGGCTCGTGGTCGGCTCCGTGTCCGGCGGCTGCATCGAGGACGACCTGATCGCCCGTGTGCACGCGAGCGGGATCGCGGCCGATGCGCGCCCGGAAGCGCTCAAGTACGGCGTGACGGCCGAGGAAGCGCACCGCTTCGGGCTGCCGTGCGGCGGCACGATCCAGCTCGTGCTGGAGCCGCTCACGCGCGACAGCGGGATTGCCGCGCTGTGCGCTGAAGTCGAGGCCGGCCGCCTCGTCACGCGCACGATGACGCTCGCGACCGGCCGCGCGTCGCTGTCGCCCGCGCAGGCGGCCGACGGGCTCGCGTTCGACGGCGAACGGCTCGTGACGATCCACGGGCCGCGCTACCGGATGCTCGTGATCGGCGCCGGCCAGTTGTCGCGCTATCTGTGCCAGATCGCGGTCGGGCTCGACTACCAGGTGACGGTGTGCGATCCGCGCGAGGAATACACGGATGCGTGGGACGTGCCGGGCACGCGCGTCGTGCGCACGATGCCCGACGATACGGTGCTCGACATGAAACTCGATGCGCGTTCGGCCGTGATCGCGCTCACGCACGATCCGAAGCTCGACGATCTCGCGCTGATGGAGGCGCTGAAGACACCCGCGTTCTACGTGGGTGCGCTCGGCTCGCGGCGCAACAACGCGGCGCGGCGCGAGCGGCTGCGCGAGTTCGACCTGAACGAAGCGGAACTGGGCCGGCTGCACGGGCCGGCCGGCATCTACATCGGCAGCCGGACGCCGCCGGAAATCGCGATCTCGATCCTCGCCGAGATCACCGCCGCGAAGAACAACGTGTCGCTGCCGACGATCCTGCAGGTCGAGGGCGCAAAGGCCGCGCGAGAAATCGCGGCGAACAGCGGCGCGGCCTGCGGCCTCTGATCCACACTGGCGAGGCGGGGCGGGCGCCCCCCCGGGGCGGCCCCCGCCCCCCCGGGCCCCGCAGGCCCCCCCCCCCCCCCCCCCCCCCGCCCCCCCCCCCCCCCCCCCCCCCCCCCCCCCCCCCCGCCCC